>CALIAG010000287.1 GCA_938041325.1 uncultured Saprospiraceae bacterium
TTTTGTAAGTATAATGGTTTTTTCAATTCCGAATTGGTCCATGGTTTTCACCCATTGCGCGATTTCTTGATCACTTGAAGCGTATGCATGCGAGTGC
Source organism: uncultured Saprospiraceae bacterium (assembly GCA_938041325.1). GTDB lineage: Bacteria > Bacteroidota > Bacteroidia > Chitinophagales > Saprospiraceae > CALIAG01. Next base: position 98 of record CALIAG010000287.1, read on the forward strand.
ATGTCAATAACAGGGTACTTTGCTTTGTCAATTGTGGTTTTAGGGATGTTATAAATGGAAATAGGTTGGTAGTCTTTAAGTAAAAGACTGTCGACGCTTTGGGCTATAGTTGCTAGGCCATATGCAAGGAAAATAAAAGTAAATAAGAACTTAGAATTTCTTTTCACGACAATCATATTTAAAACGAGTCCAACAGAAGGAGCATTATTTGCAAAACAAATATAACACAATTATTTTGTCTTTCAAATGGTTTCTTTAAATTCAGTTGTCGCTTACTTAACCTTTCGTTTCTTTGGTTTTAGAGATAAAAAAAGAGAGATAAAGCTTCCAATTAGCTTTACCTCCCTTTTAAAAGAAATATACTTATTTATCTAATCTTCTTTTATGAGTGAAAAATTCGCCGCTTTACTCAAGATCTGCCACAAACCTTCGGAAACTTCCTTCATTATAAAAACATCAATATATCTCTTATTGTATTTCGGCATTAGTATTTCTGCCTTGACCAAGGCAAGACTTCCTTCTTGATCAATGGATAGAATTTTATTGTATCGGCCACCGAATTCACCGGGTGTACCGTTTTTGTAAAGGGCTATGTATTCTTCTGAAGTCATTTTCCACAACTTCCCTTCTTTATTTTCAAGGTAAAGTTCAGCTTCAGGATGAAAGGCCTTTCTGGTCTGATCCATATAATTATGGGACGTTCCATTAAAGTAATTCTGGATGGAGTGGCGAATTAAATCTTCATCGGATTGAGCGAAATTGCTTAAGCTTATTAGAAGAAATAAGGTGGTAAATAGTGTTTTAGTTTTCATGATTTTAAATTTATGTTTTAATTAGTGAACTAGCTTGAAAAAAATAATTGATTTTAATGAATTTGCCTGTAGTCATTTTAGATATCGCTACTCTGGAGCTTTTCTCTAGTTTATTGCCTTTGATTATTTTGCAAATAACATTCGTAACTACGCTTATTTCCTTTTTTCTTCAGCGCCATCGGTGCGAAATCTATTCAAATTGGCGAGTGCAACAATCAATGCCATCAATTTAAACATCATTGCTTTGTTTTACTTTTATTTATTATTCGAATTAATTTTCCGTTGTCTTCATCGGTAAGAAAGTAAAGTTGCCCATCCGGACTTTGCATGGCTTTGCGTGATCTTACTCGATCATTTAAGAAGAGTTCTTCTGCAGCAATAAATGTGTTGCCTTCCAAAACCATTCGCCATAAACTTCCTCTAGATAATCCAGGAACAATTAGATTTCCGTTCCAACTTGGAAATTCGGTTCCTGTGTAAAAAGTTAAGCCTGTGGGTGCGACAGTTTGTTTCCAAAAATGCTGAGGTGCAGTGTAGTTCGGCTTGGCCAATGAATCCGGAACGTAACCGGGAGAACGCCATCTGCCTGATGTAATATTCGGCCAACCATAATTCGCTTCTTTCTTTAAAATATTGATTTCATCTCCTTGCGTTGTACCATGTTCGCTGAACCAAATATCTTCCGTACCTGGCCGAGTTGTAATGCCTTGAGCCGCTCTGATTCCAAAAGCAAATATTCCAGGAATGGCATCTGAGCCAAAATCAGGATTGTCTTTTGGAATGCTACCATCCAATTCAAGTCGATAAATTGCACCTCTACTATCTGTTACATCTTGCGCGATTGGTAGGCCTTGTTTTAGATCTTCAAAAAATAAACGCTCTCCTACTGTGATGTACAATTGTCTATTCTTAATACAAAGTCCTCCTCCAAAATGCCACAAGCCAGGTACATATGGGCCGGGGACCAAGATGTCCACGATATTTATCAAGCTGTCCTCTTTCACTTCTGCCTTAATGACTTTCAATGCGAAAGTCTTTTCCTTTTGAGCAACGTAGGAAATAAATATTTCTCCGGTGCTTTCAAAATCAGGATGTAGCAGGACTTCTAGTTTTCCGGCATTTCCAAGAATAGAAAGGCTGTCCACGGAATTGGGGTAAGTTCGAGGTGGGTAATCTTTTACAATTATTGGGATTGCACTGAAGAGATCTTTGGGAAAGCCTTTAATCGTTTGACGTGATTTCGTTTCCAAATTAACTCTTAGTAAATCGCCATCTTTTTCAGAAATAAATGCCTCTTTTTCGTTAATAAACGCGATACTCCAGGGATGCGCAAGGTTGTCTAAAACCACTTCCTTTTCGGGGTATGGCGCAGTGAATCCGGGCGTACTTTCTGTACAAGAATGAAATGTGAGGATTAGAAAGACGATGATTGAAATCGTCAAGATTTGGTTGAAGTAGGTGTGAGCAGTCATACCTCAAATATGCGAGCAAATATTCTTTTTTCGAAGTATTTAGAGTGGAGATAGGTACTGTTTTATAAAATAGAACTGGATTATGGGTAATTACCGCGAATGTAGAGATGAAAAGTTGGACCGCCAGTGAAAGAGATGACCACGAATTCAAGAATTAAAAAACAAACGATTGTGTCAGATCGGTATGCACTACTAACTATTTTTATCCATTTTCAATCCGGTGCATCCGTGGTAAATAATTCTTCACGATTGTTCGACCTAAAATTCGTGAATTCGTGGTAAAAAAAAACGGCCATTCGACAAAATCAAAATCCATGTTATCACTATTCACTACTAACCATTTTATCCATTTTAAATCCGTGCATCCGTGGTAAATAATTCTTCACGATTTTTCGTCCTAAAATTCGTGAATTCGTGGTAAAAAACACGACCATTCGACAAAATCAAAATCCATGTTAATAGATCAATTCAAAACAATACACTCTTCAATTTTGTTAGTTAAAAAAATCCAATCCAGTTTATGTCCACGCTACAAGACCAAATCAACAAAGTTAATCCAAAGCATCTTTTTCTGTTTGATAGTTTGGGTGCTTTGGTATCTGCAGTGCTACTGGGCCTTGTTTTGGCAAATTTCGAATCTACATTTGGGATGCCTCAAGCAACGGTTTATATGCTTGCTATTATTCCCATTCCATTTTTTTTCTACTCTTTGTTTTGCTTCTTACTCTATCCAGAAAATTGGAGGCCTTACTTGCGCCTTATAGCAATTGCGAATATTTTATATTGTCTTTTGACGCTATCATTGATGTTTATCAAACATTCAGAACTCACCTTTTTAGGTTTTGGCTATTTTATAGGTGAAATTATTATCGTGGTTTCTCTTGCGGTGTTCGAGCTCAGGGTTGCTGCACGATAATGTCCAAGACAAATCAACTGGTGAGCTCTTTGTTTTTAAAAAATAAATATCACTAAAGCTAGATTAAAAAATTAGACAAGGATAAAACATAGAAAAGGCTCGCTACAATTCTTATTATAGCGAGCCTTTTTTTAACGTAACTTATTTTATCTTTTAACCACCATCAATTTTCGTTTCGAACTTTTCTCCAGTTCTTTCTTTTTTAACATCGCCATTGCTTTACTATTGTAATTCCCAAAATAGTATCTTCGGCAAATGTTTTTATTTACGCGCGTAAAATCGTGGCTTACAAAGTCTTCCACATGATCTTTATTTACACCCGTAAAGCCATAATTATGCGCAATAAAATCCATGGATTTTGCTTCTTTGTAAACCCCCAATTGCACCTTATACCATTCGCTTCCACTATCATCAGAGCTTGCAACACCTTTGGCAGTAAAATCTTGTGAAAATTCCTGCGGATAGTTTTTTTCAGTTGCTTTGTTAGCAGCATCCGCATAGTAAGTCAAGTTTTCGAAATTGACTCCTTCAGATCGAGGGAAAGCATCTTTAAAATTAGGGTTTGCCTTAACCACTTTTAATACTTCATTAAGACGTTTGCGTGTATAAAAGCGGGAAGCATCTCCTTGGCTGCTGTCAAAAAGGTAGACTTTAATTCTTTTGCCAACCTTTTCTGCAAAAATATAATTGTCTGCAGTACCAGTGTTGGCATAAAATATCTCTTGCTTTTTGGCCATTGCGTCCCAGCTACTAAATGTAGCTATTTGGATAACATAAGACTTGTCTTCTACTTGAGCAAAAGAGTCCTGAGTAGAAAAACAAAATAAAAATAGCATGAAAAAGAGGGATAAAGTTCTCATAAAGAATAGGGTTTAATTAGGAAATTGTTGTGTTAACTGTCTAGAAAAAGAAGTTTTTGGTAAGCCTTTGAACAAACAATATATAGAATATTATTTAAATATCTATTTATTGCATTGTATTAATAAGAAGGTAAGTTAATTGTAGACAAAGTTTTAAGAACGGTAATAATAGAGTTGAAGAATCCCATTTCACATGAGCTAACCGTTGATCGCTTAGGAATTGGACTAATTTTCAAATCCTTCGCATAATTTTTTTTTTAAAAAAACTCCTAATCAGCGCAGGAAATTTACTTTTTCATTGTCTAATAAGTATTAATTAAAACTTAAACCTAAAAAGATGAATAAAGTAAGCTTAAGAATTTCCCTGAGTGCATTTATAATTGGACTTTTATTTTGCATGTCTTGCTCTAAAAAAACAAGTACGCCGACTAAAACACAAGAAGCTCCAAATACTCAACAAGCTGAGCGACGTGGTCCACAGGAAGGACAAGGTAGACAGCAAGGGCCGCCTCCATTTTCACAAATGCTAACTAAAATGGATCAGAATAAGGATGGAAAATTAGCAAGCTCTGAAGTGCAAGGAAGACTAAAAGAGAATTTCGCAAAAATTGATGCCAACGCAGATGGTTTCATCACAGAAGAAGAATTTAAGAATGCGCCACGTCCTCCAAGAGGCCGCCGCAACTAGAAAGACAGTTAATATTTTTAGAATTAAATTTTAGGCAAGGGACTTCGCTTTGAAGTCCCTTCTTTTTTAGATTGGAAGGTAAAAATATATTATCGTTTCACAATTCAACTAGCTGCGCGATTTCCCAATACACTTTTCCCAACCACCACACTCACAAAACTATCTCCAGATATATTCACTACCGTCCTACACATATCCAAAGGTCTGTCTACTGCAAGGATCATAGTCAAAGCCAAAGGTAGTTTGTCCGAAGGAAACCCTATGGATTCCAGCACCATGACCAACATGATTACACCAGCGCTAGGAACTGCTGCTGCACCGATGGAAGCCATTGTCGCTGTAACAACGATGGTCAATTGATCCGGAATACTTAAATCAAAACCAATCACCTGGCAAACAAAAACCGCTGCAATACTTTGCATTAAGCTTGTAGCATCCATGTTGACCGTTGCTCCTATCGGACAGACAAAACTGACGACTTCATCTTCTACGCCAAGGTTGTCAACCGCACATTCCATTGTAACCGGCAAGGTAGCCATACTCGAACTGGTGGTCAATGCAACCATTTGTGCTGGTAAAATTCCTCTGACAAATTTCATAACAGGCATTCCCGCTAAGGATCTTGCCAATAGTGGATAGACAGTGAGCAATATCGCCATGCCTAACAATAGCACCAAGGAGTAATTGAGCAATGCACTAAAAATTGCTGGATCTTTTATTTCCACCATCAAAGTGGCCATTAGAGCAAAAACCGCATAAGGGGAAAAAGCAATGATGATGTCAACAATTTTGAGCATAATCATATTCAATGATTCGATCAATCGAACAACCGGCTTTTGATCATTCTCTGGGATCATCAATAAAGAAACACTGAATAATACGGTGAAGAAAATGACTTGCAATAACTGACCATTATTTCCTAGTGCAGCAAAAATATTATCCGGAACCATTCGCACGAAAAAATCCAAAGGTCCAGAACTTGTCCCTTTTTTGTCATCCAAGTTTATAGTATCCGTTGCCAATCTTTGTAAGGCTTCAATATCCAATCCAGAACCAGGCTTGAATAGATTGACCAGCAACAAACCAAGTAACACTGAGAACACGGTAGTGAGTAAATACCAGCCAATGGTCTTACCACCTAGGTTTGAAAGCTTCTTGATGTCTTTCAATTCGGCGATGCCTTTTGCCAATGATACAAAAACCAATGGCACCGCAATCAATTTTAAAACTTTAATAAAAATAGTCCCGACAGGCTTTACAAAGTCTTGCACTGTATTAACTCCAAAAGCACTCAAACTCGCGAGGTATCCGATGAGCAAACCTAGTATTATTCCAATCAGTATTTTCCAATGTATTGACATATAAATTCTGTTTTCATTTTTTTAAAGGTACTGTTTAAAATTTGCTAATTAGGAGGTTTGTTAAGCAAAATTCTTAAGGCATCAAGTTATTATTTATATTGTTCAATATTTCAATTTCAGCAAACATTATATGCTCTTATGATTGAATCTTGGAAATCACTGGCTTATACTACTAAGTTTTCTACGATAGCGTTTATAGTCACTTTTATTGGTGGTTTTGTTAGCATGGGACTTCTAGGAGCTTTGCTTTATTATCCTGTTTCAATAGTTTTAAAATCTTTTCCATGGATAGATGATATGCATGGAGATTGGATGTGGCCTGCTTGTATTATGGCTGGAATGCTCTGGTCTTTTGGTTTTGTCTTTGGTGGATTTGCCTGGCATTTTTTATACAAATACATTCCTTCAGTTGCCGCTCTTCGTGTTATTTATGTTTTCATTCTATGGCTATGGGCAGCTATACTTTGGTATTATATGATTAAGAATAATTATGTACCGGGATAAATGAAATAAAATTTCTGGATTTAATTATTCAACTTTGTTTTGGCTTGAAATAAATCTTTTTATATTTGAATGCTCCACTGACTTCTTATTCTTTTTGTATAATAAAGCAATTGAATTCTTGTTAAACTGAGACTTCTATTTGTTCTGATCTCTATTACAAAGAAAAATACTTATTCTATAAATTCGGAATTCTGTGTAATTAATTCTATTATTGATATTTAGATATAATCTTAAAAATCACTCTTGAGGAACGAAGTTTATGCCATCTATTTTTATCAAATCCTTATCTGGATTTTTGGGTTCAACTTGTTTGGTATCCCTCTTCTTTTCATCCTTGAAGACTTTAAAGCCTACATCGATCCCACCCTTGCGATTCATCCCTTTTTAGGCATCTTACTTAATGTGTTCAGCGGAATTTTAACAGGCATAGTATTGGGGACGATTGACATTTGGATTGAACGCAATAATGCAAGGAAGACTTCTTTTCGAAGAGTGTTTCTGACCAAAAGTTTTGCTTATATTTTAGCATTTATTATCATGGTTGCTTTCACTGGCCTTGAGATACGGCTCATTGCAACCAGAGGAGATTGGGCAGCTTCCATCGAAGCATTTCAAACGGATGACAGCTTTCACATCATGATGGCTTATTTTTCTTTCAGTGTTATGTACAGCTTAATAGTGGGTGTTCTTAGCCAAGTGAGACGGAACTATGGAAGGGGAACCTTGATTCCACTTTTTACTGGGAAATATTATACACCAAAAGAAAATGAAAGAATATTTATGTTTTTGGATATGAATAGTGCGACACCAACTGCAGAGCGATTGGGACATATATTATTCAGTCAGCTGATCCAAGATTGTTTTTATGATTTGAATAGAATCGTTAATAAATACAAAGCCTCTATTTATCAGTATGTTGGTGATGAAGTCATTTTGGTATGGAATGTAAAAGATGGTGTTGAAAAATCGAACTGCTTGGCTTTGTTTTTTGCCTTCAAAGATATTTTGAATCAAAGACAAGAGCACTATAAAAAACATTATAATCAACTCCCCACTTTCAAAGCAGGTTTAAATTATGGAATGGTTACAATTGTTGAAATTGGTGTGATAAAAAAAGAGTTGACCTACCATGGAGATGTTTTAAACACAGCTTCACGGATACAAGGTATGTGCAAAAAATACAATGAAGATTGTTTGATTTCAAAGGATTTGTTTTCCTTATTTGAAAACCAAAAGAATCATAAAATTGATTTTTTAGACAAACTATTACTGAAAGGAAAATCAAAATACGTTGAAGTCTTCAGTGTTCAGAAATTATGAGTGTTAAAACTACTCAGTATGCGTCTTTCAATATTGAGGCATTTCTTATTTTTCAAATAATCAAACGACGCAGTTAACTAAAATAAAAAAGCAATGAAACAAATTCTGTTTTTTATTCTAATCCCTTTTCTCTCTTATGGGCAAGTCATAGAAATCCAAGAAGATGAAACAGGTGATTATTCTTACCAAGAAATAATGGAATCCGAAGGAGCGACTATTGACCAAATATATAAATCTGCAAAAAAGTGGATTGCTGTAAATTATCAAGCCTGTGATTTGGAATTAGAAGGGGAAGAAGGCAAACAAATCATATTTAAAGCCTTTGTTGATACGGGTTGTCAAGATGATTCTAATTGTAGATTGGAATACTCCGTGATACTTGATATCAAGGAAAGTAAAATTAGGTTAACAGTTACCAATTTCAATTATAGTTCCTACGAATCTGGTCAAACCTCTTTTAGTCAAAAGATTTTGTTTAAAAAAGTTTTAATTAAATTAGCCAACAAAAGATTGCAAGTGCCTGTTCAAAAACTACGAAAGGAAATCGCTTCTCTAAATAAAAGCGAAAGTTCAGATTGGTAGAAAACCAGGTACACCGTTTTATCCACTGACATTTAGTAAGATTATAAATTACTTCATTTTTATTCTGCAAAACGATTGTGTTGTCATATGGCGATATGCGACGCTTGTGTTTGCTTTGATTATTATCAATCTAAAATTATAAAAATGAAAAATTTAAACCTCTTAACGCTGCTCCTTTTCTTGTTCAATAGCTGTACTGGGCAAAAAACGGCGAGCAACAATCAAATGACACCGATGATCAATGGTGTTATTGAAACTAATGAATGGAACAATGCTTCTAACATCCCTATTCAAGATAAATTTGAAATCCTTCTGAAACAAGATGAACACTACTATTACATGGCGGTCAAAAACAAAACCGCCTTGCCATTTTATGTCGACCTGTTTCTACTGATCAATGATTCTCTTTTCAATATTCATTCTTCTTCACAAATAGGAGAAAGAAAACTCAGTGGTATCGACTGGAATGATGAAATACCAATTTCGAATTGGGGATACGTAAACGATTGGATTGCGAATACCGTACTTTTCGATAGAAGAAAATTTAAGAAACTTAGAGAAGAAAAATATGAAGGGAACATCTCTTTGCAGACTGTTATTCCTTATGATGGTTTCGAGTTTCAATTTTCGAAAAAAACGTGGGCATTAAACAAGTCAAAATTTAGAATCGAAATGAGAAATATGGTTGGCATTGAAGATTATGAGGAGACTATCTTTCCAGAAAATTCTGATCGGAAAAACCATGACAATTGGCATGATTTGAAATTTGACTAAAACAAAAAAGTGGAAGATTAGTTTTGATAAATAACAAAACTAATTTTCCATATTTTCATTCTTTAATCTATGCTTACGTCCTAAACTCCAAACCAACAAACCTATCCCCGCGATATATAAATATCCATTTGTCATTTTTGGAATAGGATTGCTTTTCCAAGTATCCGTTAAGAACATGAATATTAGACC
>CALIAG010000288.1 GCA_938041325.1 uncultured Saprospiraceae bacterium
ATACTAAATACTAAATACTAAATACTAAATACTAAATACTAAATACTAAATACTAAATACTAAATACTAAATACTAACATCTAACCGTCTTACATCTAAAACTGACAAAGCGCCCCATTCTTACTCAACCATTTTTCTGCCCTCTTATATTCCGGCATTGCGTCCTCCACCAATTTCCAAAAACGCTCTGAATGATTCAATTCAATCAAATGCGCCAATTCATGAATAATGACATAATCCACCACGGCTTCAGGAGCAAATAAAAGTCGAGTAGATAAATTTACATTTCCTTCCGAGGAACAACTTCCCCAATTGGTATGGTTGTATTTTAAATTGACGCTCTTTATTGATTTTTGAAAATAAAGATTGTTTAATTCATTTACTCGTCTAACGATATAAGGTTTGTAATCCTGTCCAACTACTCTGCTTATTAAATGTTTGATGGCTTTTTGAAGATGAGCTTCGGTGTCCGTTTTACTAAGCCACAAAGTAATGATGCCGTTGCTCAGTTTCGCTTGGTGTGTTTTTCGATCTGTAAATCTGATGTTCAAATGATATTGGCGATCACCTACCTGGATCAAATCACCATCATTATATCCTTTACCAAAAAACCGAACGTGTAAAGAAGTGTCTTTTGCAAATTGTTTTTGAACCCAAGCATTAAACCAGTGGAGGTGCTTTTGTTCTTCTTCGCCATTCACGAATATGGGCATACGAAGGATCACGGTCCGTTTACCGATTGAAGCACGCACATTTTTTCTATTCTCCTTATATATTTTAGCAGGAATTTGCTTGCCCTCAAAGCTGAGGTAAGTCCGTTGTAGTCTTGCCATAGTGTTTCGAGTTTTAAAACCCAACTTAATTTGACTTTGTAGTCATTTTCAGATCACATTAAAGTCGTACATAAATATAAAAAGAAATGGCTTCCCAAACGAGAAGCCATTTTAATTTTTTATAAACTTGTTCAGACTGCTTATCTTTTCAAAGGCAGTCATCAGGTTCTCTTTAGCCCATCTTCGCGCCAAATTCTTTCATCACATCCACAATTACCTGAACACTTTCCTTAGGCATAGCATTATAAATAGAAGCTCTAAATCCGCCAACCGAACGGTGACCTTTTGTCCCCACACAATTTGCAGCTGCAGCCATCTCCGCAAATGCACTTTCTAATTCTGGATTATTCATGACGAATGTAGCATTCATTAATGATCGATCTTCTTTTGCTGCGGCACCACTGAATAAAGGATTGCGATCTATTTCATTATAAAGCAAATCGGCTTTTTCTTGATTTCTTTTTGCGACCACTTCTAGACCACCCATTTCTTTTAACCATCTCAATGTTAGCATGCAAACAAAAATTGCATAAGCCGGCGGAGTATTAAATGAAGAGTTCTTTTCTATGTGCGTCTCATATTTCAACATCGTTGGGATAGTTCTCGTCACTGTTCCCAATCGGTCTTTTCTCACAATAGCTAAGGTTGTACCTGCGGGGCCAAGGTTTTTTTGAGCACCAGCATAAATTAAACTAAACCTGTTGACATCTAACGGACGACTAAATATATCAGATGACATATCAGCAATCAATGGGATATCAGTTTTCGGCAACTCATGAAGCTGCGTACCATAAATGGTGTTATTAGTAGTAATGTGCAAATATTTCGCATTTACAGGAATGTCATAACCCTTAGGAACGTAATTGTAGTTTTTATCTTTAGAACTGGCAACTGTTTCAACATTTCCAAAGAGCTTGGCTTCCTTAATTGACTTATTTGACCAAGCACCAGTATCTACAAAAGCAGCTGTTTCGTGTTCATTTAAGAAATTCATTGCACTCATATAGAATTGAGAGCTTGCACCGCCTGTCAAAAAAAGGACCTCATGGCTATCTCCAATGTTTAGTAATTCTTTAACAAGAGATTTTGCTTCCTCTAGTATGGAAACAAAATCAGCACTTCGATGAGATATTTCAAGGATTGACAGACCGCTTCCATTTAAATCAGCTACGGCTTGAGCTGCTTGTTGAATCACCTGCTGAGGCAAAATGGCTGGACCCGCAAAGAAATTATGTTTTTTTATTTTTTTTACTGATAATGTTTCCATTGAAGTAGATAGATTTATTGTTTGAAAATTTCCACAAATTTAGCCTTTTTGTACATCCAATTCCATCAATATTTTTAATTCTAATGTAAAATTTAGAAAACGATCGCTTAACCCTTGATAATAAGAAAGTTATGTTTTGAGTGAGTTAAGAATAAATGCAATTTGGATTCGGATTATGCTCTTTAAACCTATCTAAATCAATTTTTTTTCATTTTTCTTGTGAGTCAATTTTTTTTTTTGTGAAAATAGATTACCTTTGCAGCCGCTTTGATAGAAAGCGATAATGTTCGGAAAGGGTATTCAAAAAATACTTTCATTATAGTTGCTTAGGATTTGCTGGAATAAAAGAGATGAAAATAAAGTTACATTCTCTTGCATATTTATTCCTGTTTATCTATCTTTGCAATCCGCTAGAAAGAAGCGGAAAAAAATCGAAAATTTTAGCTTAGAAATCGCGAGATTTTTAGGTGAGAAAGATAAGATTCTGCCTGACTTTGAATGCAAAGTTAGGTTAGAGTCAAAAAGTTCATTGACACTGTTGGAGAAGTTAAAGATTTTGAATTTTCGAAATCAATGACAGCACATTTTAAAAAATGTAAGAATACTCAAGTAATCAAAGTTTATTTAATTAAGACTTGATTGC
>CALIAG010000289.1 GCA_938041325.1 uncultured Saprospiraceae bacterium
GATTAGCTCTTTTCTTAGTTTGCTTGTCCTTGTAAACTTCAAAACGTCGGATTGTTTTTCGGTCAGGATAATAGTTGTTATCTGTATTTGTATCTGCAGTTTCTAAATAAGGATCCAACTCTATGCTATCAACTTCCTTTGCAAAGTGAAACACTTTTGTTACTTGATAATTTGTCTTCCTCCAAATCTCTGCAGGAATTCTTTGTATTTCATTTGATCCATCCTTGTAGTTAAATTGAATAACCAAAGGCATTACAAGGCCTCCAATATTTTCAAAACTCACCTCATAAAAATACATATCCTTATTCACTAAACTTTTCTCCTCTGCAGTTAATGACTTTGTAAAATTATCGTATTTGTTTTTGTTTGATGTGTTTACGTCAAGTGGATCGTATTCTGTATAAAAATCTCTTAATGCTCTGTCAATTTCATCCTGTGTTTTTGCAATTACTTGAGCATTTCGAACATTTGAAATTGATTTTGTAGATTCGTCTCGATCCGCTTTTTTAGCTGCCATTTCTTTTTCTGGATTCTGCGAATCGATTTTATATTGTTTAACATCAGAAATTGCAATATCAACATGATCTGTTGTATAAAACCATCCTCGCCAAAACCAATCGAGATCTACACTCGACGCATCTTCCATTGTTCTGAAAAAGTCAGCTGGTGAAGGATGCTTAAACATCCAACGTTTGGAATAAGTCTTGAATGCATGATCAAATAAATCTCGACCCATCACTGTTTCCCGTAAGATATTCAACGCTGTTGCAGGCTTGCCATAAGCATTGTTTCCAAACTGCCATATGGATTCTGAATTGGTCATAATAGGAGAAATTTTGTTTTTATCTCCTTTCATGTAATCAACTATTTTATAGACAGGCCCTCTGCGCGATGGATAGTTTCTTTCCCATTGTTGCTCTGCTAAGTATTGTACAAATGAATTAAGTCCCTCATCCATCCACGTCCATTGTCGTTCATCTGAATTAACAATCATTGGAAAGTAATTGTGTCCAACTTCATGAATGATAACACCGATCATTCCATACTTTGTGCGCTTTGAATAAGTACCATCTTTCTCAGGTCTTCCAAAATTGAAACAAATCATTGGATACTCCATTCCAATCTTATCTGCATGAATGGACCATGCTACTGGGTACGGGTAATCAAATGTGTAATGTGAATACCATTTTAAAGTATGGGCAACCGCTTTTGTAGAGTATTGTTCCCATAGTGGGTTTCCTTCCTTAGGATACATAGACATAGCCATCACAACACTTCCTTCTTGTTGAACTGCCATTGCGTCCCATATAAACTTTCTACTAGAAGCAAAGGCAAAATCACGTACATTCTCTGCTTTAAAGATCCAGGTTTTCTTTTTATCTGATTTGGTTTTTTCTCTGTTCTCGGCTTCCTTCTGAGTTGCAATTATTACTGGCTCGTCAAAACTACTCTTTGCTTTATCAAAAAGTTTTTGATGTTCTTTACTGAGTACTTCTCCTTCATTTTGTAAAACACCTGTGGCTGCTATCAAGTGATCAGCAGGAGCGGTGATGCTTACATCATAGTCTCCAAATACTAATGTGAATTCACCTCGGCCTAAGAACTGTTTGTTCTGCCATCCATCAACTTCATTATAAACACACATTCTTGGAAAAAACTGTGCGATAGTATAAAGATAGTTGTCATCTTCTTTAAAGTATTCATATCCAGAACGCCCACCAATTGCTATTCGGTCATTGATGTTATACCACCATTTTATATTAAAAGAAAAGGATTCGTTTGGTTTCAAAGGTGCATCCATGTCAATACGCATCATTGTTTTATTCACGGTATGACTTAGTGGTTTTCCATCTGTTGTTTGAACATGTTCTAACTTAAAACCGCCATCAAATTCATTGAACATACTCTTTAGCTTCTTAAAGCTCATTTCATCGTCAATAGAACCATCCTTTATTTTGTGTGTATCAGAGTCTTTGGATCTTCTGTTTTGATCCATTTGTAACCATAGGTATTCCAAAGCGTCAGGTGAATTGTTATGATAAGTAATTGTTTCTTCACCATATATTCGCTGCTTGCTATCATCTAATTCAATGTTGATTTTATGATCAGCTTTTTGCTGCCAGTATTCATGTCCAGGGGCTCCAGATGCTGCTCTATATATATTAGGCGTAGGTAGTTCTTGGCCTAATTGTTTGAACTTATTATTGTTCAAGTTTTCTTGAGCAGAGATATTAAAAGAAGAGATAAAGATGAATAGAAGTGTCAGAATTCTAGTTGTACATGTCATACCAATATGTTTATTTAATTGAGTTGTAAATATACATAGAATGGTAGAAAGAAAAAGGACATTGTTTCACGTGAAACAATGTCCTTTAATTAAAAGCTGTTATGCTCTGATTTAGCAGTACTTATCTAAGAGTAGTTTTTTAAAAGGATCATACTCAGTATTAATAAAGTTTGCAATCTTAGTTTCATTTGAAAGCTTAGCTAGTCTTTCTGGAATATCTATTTTTTTATTCAAAATAGATTCCATGTCAGCTAAAAATTTTGATGGATGAGCTGTTTCTAAAATAACTCCATTAGCGTTAGGATTGCTTTTTTTGTATTCTTTAAAAGCTAAGTAACCAATAGCACCGTGTGGATCAATAGTATAATTATATGTCTCATAAACCTCTTTGACTGCTTCTTTGGTTTGAGCATCATCAAAAGAAAAACCTTTAATCATGGTTTTCATATTGTTCCACGTGAAACCGTCATCTGTTAAAGCTTGAGAAAAGATATCTTTCATTCGAGCAAAATTACTAGGGTTTCCAACATCCATTGCATTGGAGATGGTTCTTACAGATGGTTTTGGATTGTATTCTCCTGAATTCAAATAGGAGGGAACAATATTATTTAAATTGGTAGCAGCAATAAACTGATGCACAGGAAGCCCCATTTTATGTGCAAATAACCCAGCAGTAAGGTTTCCGAAGTTTCCACTTGGAATTACAAATGAAACATTCTCTTTGTTTTCTAACTGTTTGAAAGCTTCGAAATAATAAAAAGATTGCGGAATCAATCTAGATATATTAATTGAATTGGCAGAACTGATTCTAATCTGTGATCTTAATTCCTGATCTAAAAAAGCTTTTTTTACCAAGGCTTGGCAATCATCAAATGTACCATCAACTTCAAGCGCTGAAATATTATGACCCAATGTTGTCAACTGTTTTTCCTGTAAAGGACTGACTTTACCAGAAGGGTAGAGGATAATAACTTTGATACCAGGAGTCTTATAAAATCCAGCAGCAACTGCACCTCCGGTGTCACCAGAAGTAGCGACAAGTATGACTAATTCTTTTGTCTCTTCTTTATTAAAGTGACTCATAAGCTGAGCCATAAATCTTGCACCAAAATCTTTGAAAGCTAAAGACGGCCCATGAAAGAGTTCAAGGATGTGTGTGTCTTTCGAAAGAGAAACTATTGGAGCAGGGAAGGTGATTGAATTTTCTATTATAGAAGTGATATCTTCTTCAGAGATATATCCTTTAAAAAGATTTTTGGTGATCTCGAAAGCTATTTCAGAAAAAGAAAATGAATTTAAATTATTAATAAAAGCATCTGGTAAGACAGGAATGTTGACCGGCATATACAAACCATTGTCTTCAGGTAAGCCTTTAAAAACAGCTTCTTTTAATTCAACAATATTATTGATATTATTAGTGCTATATAATTTCATAAAAACGAATTTTAATAGGGGAGTAAGAGACTGGGATATTTAGCAAAGAATCGCTCCTTCTTGATTAATGGTTGAGATAAATAAATCATTTTCGATTTTAGCATTATCAAAAACCTCTTTAAAAGCATGACCAACATTTTCAGCAATTAGACTATTCGCACACAAAGCAAAAATAGATGGTCCAGCCCCAGAAATGCTACAACCCAAAGCACCTGCATTTAAAGCAGCTTCTTGAGCTTCATAAAAATTTGGAATAAGTTTAGCACGTTGAGGTTCAACGATGACATCGCGAAGGGATCTAGATATTAAATCCAAATCAGAATTGTATAGGCCAACAATCAATCCTCCAAGACTTCCATTTTGCTCTATCGATTTTTTGAAACTGACTTGATCAGAAAGAACATCTCTTGCATCTTTTGTCAATACTTTTACATGAGGATATATAACTGCAGCGTAAAGACCTTTTGGTACATGGAGTCTGTGAACATCTAAATCTTGATTGCTTCTTATGAAAACCATTCCGCCCATTAGAGAAGGTGCTACATTATCTGCATGATATGCACCATCAGCAATTTGCTCTCCCAAAACTGCAAAAGGAAGCAACTCTCTTTTTGTCAAAGGCCTGCCCATTAATTCATTAATGGCCATTACACTTGCTGCCGCACTTGCGGCACTTGATCCTAAGCCACTGCCGAATGGCATCTTCTTGTGTATTTCAAGATCAATGCCTCTTCCGGCTTCACCCAAATGTTCTAACAGTTTTAAAGCTGCAAATCCAGCCGTATTCTTTTCAACTTCATAAGGGAGTTTGCCTTTCGCTCCCGTAATTTTAGAAATTATCAATCCCTTCCGATCAGAAAACCTTGCAATGACCTCATCTCCAGGCTTTTGCAAAGCAAAACCTAAAATATCAAAGCCACAAGCGACATTAGCAACAGAAGCTGGCGCGAAAACTTTATATCCTGAATTCATTATAATATATTGATTATCAGTTGTTTATGTAAGATAGTTGCCGATTGATATGATTTCAGCAAAAACACCCGCTGCTGTAACTTCAGCTCCTGCTCCTGGGCCTGTAACTACAAGAGGCCGATCTTTATATCGAGCAGTTGTAAATACAATCATGTTATCACTTCCATCCAAGGAATAAAAGGGATGGTTATTATCGACCGCATGAAGCTCGATTTTTGCTTTTCCATCTTCCAGAAGTGCAATCATTCTTAATCTTTTATTTTCTTTGGCAGCACTGCTCCGCAACATTTCGAAATGACTATCTGCTTTTTCTATTTCATTGAAAAAATCATCAATGCTCTTAGCTTCTTGACATTGCTTTGGAAGAATATTTTCTATAGCAACATCTTCTGCTTCCATTGACAATCCTGTTTCACGTGCAAGTATAATGAGTTTGCGTCTTACATCGTAACCGTTCAAATCATCTCTTGGATCAGGTTCTGTATATCCTTTTTCTTTAGCCAACTTGACGATCTCACTGAATTTTGTTCCTTCTACAAAAGAATTAAAAATGAAAGAAAGGGAGCCAGATAATACTCCTTCGATTTTTAAAATTTGATCACCAGAATAAATTAAGTCTTGCAAAGTTGAGATTACTGGAAGTCCAGCGCCAACGTTTGTTTCGTATAAAAATCTAACATCTCTTTTTTGTGCAATACTTTGAAGCCGTTGGTATTGAAGCATTGAAGAGGAGATAGCAATTTTATTTGGAGTAGAAATAGATATGCTTGCATCAAGAATATCTTCGTAGTGTTGTGCAACACCAGCATCGGCGGTGTTATCTACGAAAATCGAATTGGACAAATTCATTTGCTTCATCTTTTCAACGAAGCCAGAAATATCGCTAACTATTTCTGATGCATTTAATTCCTTTTTCCAGTTTTCTTGATCAATACCATCTTCATTGAAAACCATTTTTTTAGTGTTGGCCAAACCAACAATTTTTATATTAAAATGTCTTTTTTCTTTAAGGTAAGAATGTTGAAGATGAATCTGTTTAATCAAAGTGCCACCAATCAAACCTACACCTGCCATAAACACATTGAGCTCGGTAGTGTCTGACAAAAAGAAGGAATCATGTAAGGCATTTAAAGCTTTCGATTCGTCAGACAAATTGATGACAACAGATACATTTAATTCTGAAGAACCTTGCGCGATCGCAACACAGTTGATTCCATTTTTACCAAGACTTTGAAAAAGCCTTCCGGATATACCAGGTTGGAATCTCATGTTCTCACCTATTATAGCAAGAACAGATAAACTATTTTCAACTTTCACAGGTAAGACCGATCCTTTGGATATTTCGTATTCGAATTCTTTTTCAACTTTCCTTTTGGCTTTCTTAGCCATTTGTGGTTGGATAGCAAAGCTTATAGAATGTTCGGAAGATCCTTGTGTAATAAGAATCACATTTATATTTGCAGTTGCAAGCGAACTAAACAATCTTCCTGCAATTCCCGGAACTCCAAAAAGACCTCCACCAGAAAGAGTCAATAATGATACTTCTTTGATTGATGAAATTCCTTTAATAACTCGTCCATTGGTATCTCCTTTATCAGAAATTAATGTACCTGGATGAGTGGGATTAAAAGTATTCTTTATTGTGATTGGAATATTAAGTTTTAATGCCGGTTGCAAAGTTGGTGGATAAATTACTTTTGCACCGAAGTGAGACATTTCCATAGCTTCAGCATAAGTCATACTAGGAATGGAAAATGCTTTTTTTACTTTTCGTGGATCTGCAGTTAGTACTCCGTCTACATCTGTCCAAATTTCAATGTGCTCTGCTTTTAAACCAGCAGCCAATAGAGAAGCCGAATAATCTGAACCTCCTCTCCCAAGTGTCGTAGTTAATCCGCCTTTATCAGAACCAATAAAACCAGTAACGATTTGAACTGCAGAATTTTCCTGATAATAAGTTTTTATATTTTCAAAAGTCTCTTCAAAATTCACAGAGGCAGAACCAAATTTCTTATCCGTTTTTATGACTTTGCGAGCATCTAAAAAAGCTGCTTGAATTCCAGCTTGCTGTAAAGCATAGGAGATAATATTTGCAGAATTTCTTTCCCCGAAACTCAGCACATAATCCATCGTTCTTAAAGAAGATTCTTGAAGTAAGAAAATTCCGTGC
Organism: uncultured Saprospiraceae bacterium; assembly: GCA_938041325.1. Classification (GTDB taxonomy): domain Bacteria; phylum Bacteroidota; class Bacteroidia; order Chitinophagales; family Saprospiraceae; genus CALIAG01. Next base: position 6,864 of record CALIAG010000289.1, read on the forward strand.
AGAAGATTGCTGAGTGTATCATGGTTTTTTTGAATCTCTGCAAAAATGATTTCTCGAAGTGGGCTTTCAACTAATTCATCTATAGCATCATTATGCCGTTTTTTGAATAACTCTAATGACCCAATATAGGAACTATCCGCCTTTGAGGCCTTTGTGGCCATATCAATCAATAAGTCTGTAACTCCGCCAAATGCAGAAAAAACAACGGTGAATTTTTCACCTCGTTTGTAATAAGATTTTAAAATCTCAATTACTTTTTTAACTCTTTCTGGTTTCGCTACGGAAGAACCACCAAATTTTAAAACCTTCATTTTGGGTAATTAATAGATGTTTTCAAAATTAATTTCCGAAGATAGACAATCTACTATAGGAAGACAACAACCATGCTAAAACATGACAGTTTTTTACAATATATAAGTAGGTCTAAAAATTTGGTAAAATTGGTTGGATAGAATACAAAAGGCCTTGTTAAAATATTTAGATAGTCAGTTTGTTTAAGTAGAAATCCTCTTTGGCTCTCATCTTATTTTTTTCCAACTCTGACTTATCCGCATATCCAAGGAGGTGCAAGATACCATGGATAATTACGCGATGCAATTCATTTTTAAAAGAAACTTCAAAAAGCTTAGCATTTTCTTTCACTCTCTCTATGGATATAAAGATATCCGCTTCTATGGTTTCGTCAGAATAAGGGAAGGTTATTATATCTGTGAGTGTATCATGATTGAGATATTCGAGATTGATTGTGTGCAAATAAGAATCAGAGCAAAAAATAAAATTCACAAAGTTTAAGGAAGTTTTTTCATCATCAATGCATGCAAGTATCCAGGAGATAATCTCTGAAGTATTATCTAATTCGTAAGAAATATCCTTATTGTGAAAGAGGATGGGACTTTCTGAACCCTCAGTATTATCATTTGCTTCCATATGTGCAAAGGTAATGGTCTCGAATTGAAACTATAGAGGATAACTATTGAAAAGAGGAAATTTGACTAGAATTATATGTTAAACTGAATTTCTACTGTACGTCCTTCGTCTTGAAAGGAGACTTCATCTGAAAGTTGTTTCATTAAAAATACACCTCGCCCGCCAATTTTTAAAATATTTTCGGGGGCAGTTGGGTCTGGAAGGTTATCAAAATCGAATCCAGGCCCTTCGTCAGAAACGGCAAAAGCGATAGAATTTTCTTCTTTTTTAAGTACAATTTTGACCTTTTTGGAAAAGTCTTCGTCGTTTCCATGAATAATAGCGTTGGTAACTGCTTCTGTGAGGCTGATTAAAATATTGCCGTACATATCCGGGCTAATTGAATATTGTTGGACAACTTCTTCAACAAAAGGTTCGACGCAAGCCACATTCTTAGGGTCAGACTGAATAGAAAGCATGGCGTGTTGTTTACTCATTGTAGATGAATGATTCAAATTCGGCTCTATATTGTGAGGTTTGTTACGCATAATAAAAAATGTTTGCGTAAAAAAGTGTTTGAAACCGATAGTTAAGAAATAAATTTAATAACTATCCGCGATTGATCAAAAATTAAAAACTAGTTGGTTATACGTTTTTACTTTAAATATGTTTTGTTAATAAACAATTAAATTATACAAAAAAGTTCAAAACTACTTGGTTTTCAAAGATTTAAAGTATTCTTCAACGAGGTATTTGTAATAAGGTTTCAGCGATGGAGACACTGTTTTGTACATTTCAATTTCAGCTTCTCTCTTTTTTATGTACTCTTCCAATGAAGGAGGCATTTTTCTTTCTTTTTGTGTTGCAGCTTCAGCTTTTCTTTTCTGGTCGTATTCGCGTTCGCGTTCAGCCTTTTCTGCTTTTAATAGACGAGTCAGTATTTCTTGTTGCCTTTCCAACATTTCATTGGTCAATTTTTTATTCACAAGATCTGTTTCAATTTTATTCATTTGATCAATGATATCTTGCGTTTCTTTGTCCCCTCCTTGTCCTCTTTCTTGTTTGGCTTTTTTAGCTTGCTCCAAAGCTTTCCTCATGGCAGCTTGCTTGGCAGCCATTTGCGCAAACTCTTTACTGCTTCCCCCCTCCCCTTTTTGCATTTGCTCTTTCATCTTTTTCATCTGCTCGTTCAAACCCTTTTGCCCTTCGGACATTTTATCAGAAGGTTTACTTCCTTTTTTGCCTTGTCCTTCGCCGGGTTTGTTACACATTTGGTTTCCGGACATCATGCTAGACATTTGTTGTTGCATCTGGTTCATCACTTCACTTAACATCAATGCCAAGTCATTGACATTTTTCATTGTGGTTTGCTGATGAGTTCCCGCTTGTGGCTTGCGACGTTCTTCTAGTTCTTCGATACTTTCTCTGATGTTCGATTTTATTTCGGTTACTTTTTCAGTAACAAAAGATTCAATTTGGAAAACTCTTTTGCTTAAAGCTTGAAGGCTATCTTCCACAAGCTTGAAATCATCTTTGAGTTTGTATTGTTCTTGAACAAGATCGACGTATCTAGGAGTTGTTGTATTTGCTTCGGCGATGTCATCCATCACTTGCTCTTGGTCGAAAGAAACCGTAATGAGGTTTTCTAGTAACTGTCTTAAAGCAGCCATGTCTTCTTCCATTTGTTCCATCTCTCCACTTTCCATTTCCATTTGCATGCCTTCGGCCATGTCTTTCATTTTTTGGGCAGCTTTCTTTTGGGCTTTGGAAGCCTTATCGTTTTCCTTTTTATCAAGTTGCTCTTTACTCTCGTCGAGATCTTCTTCAATATCCTCCATCTCTTCTTGCGGATCCTCCATTTGTTTTGGCTTCTCTAACTCCTCATTTTTCTCTTGGATTTCTTCCATTTTCTCCTGGAGTTTATCAAACTTTTCGTTTATCTCCTCTTGTTCTTTTTTCAATTCTTCTTGAGACTTCTCTTTGTTTTCAGTTTCTTCCGCGAGTTCTTCTTGCTCTTCCGCAAGTTCTTCTAATTTATCAATTGCTTTTTCCATCTCCGCCTCAAGTTCTAATTGTTTGAATAACTCGAGCATTCTGTCCAATTCCATCTCTAGTTCTTCATCGTTGTATTGCATTTCCTCCATCATTTCCAAAGCGCTGTCTTTTTCCATTTCTTGCATCAACTCTTCAATTTGACGCATCAAATCTTTCATTTCTTCAGACATAACGTCTTCAAACATTTGCTGGATTTTTTCTTGTTTTTCCAGCAGTTCTTCGTTTGGTTTAGAGAATTCTTCTTGATTCTTTAAATTCTCTTCAAAGTTTTGTTTGGCATTATCTATCTTATTTTCAAGATCTTTTTGTCTCTCTAATAATTTTTCCAACTCTTTACGAGTTTGCCAATCCACTTCTTTTTCTTGCAATAATTTTTCACGAAGCTTTTGGAAATCTTCTTGAATCTTCTTGGATTCTTTCAAAGATTCGTCTAGCTCCTTTTTTATATCTTGATTGTTTTTTTCTTCTAGCTCCTCATACTCCTCGACCGTTGGTACTTCAAAAGTCATCAATTGAGTCTTAGCTGACTTGTTGCCATTAACACCATCATTGTCATAAACTTCGAAGTAGTAAATTAATTCATCACCGGGATCAAGGTTAAGAGTTTCAACATCCCAGGTGTAGTCGTAATTAATTTGTCGTTCAGAAGGTTTTTGTAATTTTTCTGTTAATAGTTGACCTTGAGATCCATTTTCTTTTTTGATTCTATAGTTAAAAGAAAGACTTCTCAATCCATAATCATCAGCTGCTTGACCTACAAAGAAAAGTAGTTTACTATCGGTACTATCCGCAAATTTTTCAACAGAGATTGTCGGATGTAGATCTGGAACAACGGTAATGGAGTATGCTACAGAATCTGCATTCGGCAAATTGGCATTAGAAACATAAACTTTATAGGACTCATCTCTGAGCGCTTTTTTCTTGTAAGAAAATAACTCATCACTAAAACGGTTGGTTGCCTCTTTATCCTTTTTTGATGAAAAAAGAAGACCGATGTCATCTGTGTTTTGAGAGTTAAAGATCCAATTTATATTTGTGCCAACAGGAACAACAAGGTCTCCAATATTTGAAACCTGTTCGTCTTTTCTTGTGGTGTATCCTGGGTAATCTAATTTGATATCAAAACCAAGGATGTTTGGTTTTTTAAGAACACCAAGATTATATTCATCTGAATTTATTCGCCCTCTTATGCCACTTGCGAAAACTTTAAACTCTGTATCTTTTTGGACATTACTGAAGCGGTAAGAAAATTTGTTGTTTTCATCTTTTGTAAGTCTATACTGATAATTGTCAATATCAATGAAAACTTCTTCTGGTAATATTTCTCCATCTACTTTTACATTTAAAACAAAATCTTCAAACTGTACTACAGATAATTTTTCATTGGTAACCTCAAAATGAAAAGGAGCTTCTCGCTCGAAATCTTTATTGTTGTTGATTATCCGTTTCGTACTATCGGTGATCATACTTGGTGCTGCAAAAAGCAAAAGGAGCAACATCAAAAGAGGAGGTAAAGCGTATCTAAGGTATTTTTTATTTTGTCCTAGATTAATTGCTTGTCGGAATTGAATAGGTTTTATTTCAGCAGTTTTTTGATTTATGCTAGCAAGAACAAGTGCGGCGTCATTAGAACTTGAATCCGCTTGTTTTTTAAGTTGAAGGATATTCAGCAATTTATCCTTGACATCTGTAAAGTGTTCTCCGATTATGTCTGCGGCTCTTTCGTGGGGAATTAATTTTCCCAATCGGAAATAGTGCATGAGTGGGATCAATATCCAACCGACTAACGCGATAGCACTTACCCCGATAAAAGAGAAAAACAGGGTTTTTCTTCCTGAAGTACCGAAATAGAAATAATGTTCGAGTAAACTGAAAACGAGAAATAAGATAACAATTAAAGCAGTACTGTATAATGCTCCTCTTATCAACTGATTGATATAATATTTCCGTGTAAAACGGTCAATCTTCTCTATAAGTAACTGATAATTATCTTTATTTGCCATAATACCTGATTTTCACATTTATACTTTTCAGCTTATTTCCACAATTGGTTGCTGAAAACACATTAAACATAACTCAAATTATACGATTAAAATCGGGTCTTTGTTTTGTAGAATATCAAGGTATTTTCAAATATGCTCTAAAAACCCTAATAATTAACAAAATTAAGTAGAAACGACCGAATTATTAGCCTATGTCATTGTTTCTTATGTCTTTGGTTTTGAGGAAGAAAGGATGTTTACTAAACACTTTGAAAGTACCTATTTTGAGTGTTAATATCAAGTTGGATCGATGAAAAGGAGGATGAAGCGTCCGAAAGGAGGTATTTGGAATCAAAAAAGGGCTGTAAATCCAAGATTCACTGCCCTTTTTCTAAAAAGAAAGTTTTACTAAAATTGACTATAAACTTGAGTTAATTGGCTATCCTTTTCCCAAGCTTTTATATCCGTAATTGCTTTATTTAACGCTTCGACTCTGGTTTTATCACCTTTATCGCTGAAATGAATCCTTAATTCATGCAATACACGTGTCCCACAAAACCTTTTCCAAATAGATTGCTCCTTATTGGTGGCTAATTCTTTCATCTTAGTAGTAGATTCATCTATGGTCTTATTATCTGCAGCTTTTAGTGATTTTGAATAATCGTCAAAAAAACCAAAAGCATCGAATTGCTCTATTTTTGACCAGTTGGATTCAAAGAATTTAATCTTCGATGGATCTTTTAATTTTCCATAGACCTTTCCAACAGCTAAAAGTAGATTTGCATTGTTTTCGTTCTCCATTTGAGCTGCGTATTTCATAGCTTCTTCGGAATCAATATCTGCTAAAGCAGAAAGTGCTGATGAAATAACTGGATAACTTTGATCCTTTGCAATTACCTCTTTTAATAGAGTTGCATATTGAACGTCCTTTGAACTTCCCAAATAGACACATGCGATTGCTCTTACGGCTGAGTGTGGATCTTTTTTTGCTAAAGCAGCAACGGTGGGTATATCTGCTGTACTACCGGCAGACATAAGAACTTGGATGGCTGCTTTTCTTAATCCCCAATACTTATCATTTAAAGCCTCACTAAAAATGGGAAGGTAATCTTTGTCTCCACTTTCTGCGATTGCATCTAGTGCTTCTTTTCGATCAAGATACATTGGACCATTCTTATATTGAAAAGCATATTCTTTAATTGATTTGTTATCAGTTTTAGTACCTAGCAAAATATTTTGAGCATCTACTTTTATTAGTTTTGGTTTTGCACTTACATCGAAACTAAAAACTTGTTTACGTTCATTGACTTGAACTTGTTCTCTTCTAACCTTTCCCACCTCTTCGTAAATATCTATTGCGAGTGGAAGAATAAAGATGGCAGGCATTTGTTCTGGATTCTGTTTTTGTTCTATGGTAACGTCTACCCTACCTGCTGCTTGATTAAAATCGTATTTGATATCAAGTTCTGGATGTCCTGCACTGTGAAACCACTGATCGAAAAACCAGTTTAAATCTTCGCCGCTTATATCTTCAAAAGCAATTCTCAATTCATCTGCTTCTACATCCGTTAACGCGTTTTCTGAAAGGTATTTTTTCAATGTAGCAAAGAAAGCTTCATCCCCTAAGTAGGATCTCAACATGTTCAGAATAAGTCCACCTTTGTTATAACTATGCGCATCAAACATGTCTTCCTTGTCCTTGTATCCATAGTGTATCAAGGGATGAATTCCACCATAGCCGGTAGACTGAAGATAGCCTTGCAATTCTTCGTAACGAACAGCACCACCAGCATCTTCACCATGCTTGAATTCGATCCAGAGGTATTCACTGTAATTGGCAAAGCCTTCGTTTAGCGTAAGATTTGCCCAACTTTCACAAGTGACATAATCTCCGAACCAATGGTGAAAAAGTTCATGTGCAACTATTTTTTCATTGGTTTGAACATCAATTAGTTCTCGTTTAGATTTTTGTACAAAATCTCCAAAGATTACTGCTGTTGTATTTTCCATTGCTCCTGATACGTAATCTCTAACGACAACTTGAGCATATTTTTGCCAAGGATATTTCACTCCTGTAATTTCAGAAAAGAAGGAAAGCATTTCTGGAGTGTAGGGGAAAATATCTCTTGCGTACTCTTTATACTCTGGTTCTACATAGTAATCGACATCTATTCCTTCCCATTTATCATTGACTACTGCAAAGTCTCCGACGGCAACCATGAATAGATATGGCGCATGAGGAATATCCATTTTCCAATAATCCGTTCTAGTTCCATTGTTGTTTTTAGTGGAGGAGATAAGCAGACCGTTGGATAAGGTTTTGAATTTATCTTGAACTGTCATATACATTTCTTGTGTACACCGTTCATTGGGTTTGTCTATTGTTGGAAACCACACGGAGTTGAATTCAGTTTCTCCTTGAGTCCAAATCTGCTGTGGTTTATTGGGATCACTTCCGTCATGATTAATAAAAAATAATCCTTGCTCGGAAGTAATTGCGGCACTACCTCCACCAGTAGTTGCTTCTACAGGTTTTGCAGTGTAATCAATATAGATTTGGTATTCTTGTTCTCTAGTAAATTCTTTTCCAAGATCAATGGTGATCTGCTTCTCATCGTATTCATATTTAAGTTGGGTGTTTTGATTAGCGAAAGTAATGCTGCGAATATCAAAGCCCTTAGCATCTAAAACAAGTTTTTTCGTTGGATAAAACCAAGGCTTAAGTGTAAGCGTGGCCTTTCCAATTACATGTTGTTTTTCCCAATCAAAATTTAACTCCAATTTCGTGTGAATAAGATCATTATTACGCTTTGCGGATGGTGCGTATGGTTTCAACTTAAAGTCATCAGCTGTTTTTAGATTAACAGGTTTTGGTGCAGTAATAACCATGGTGTCCAACATTTCTTCTTCAATAATTGGAGCTTGTAAAATTTTTGTACTACTACAACTAAAGAGAAAGAGCAAAAGAGAACAAAGGCAAGTGAAAATAAATTTCATTGTTTTTTATTTTAAAAATTCTGAGAACTATACAGATACATTGTATTCCCGAAGAGCTTCGTTTAAAGAAACTTTTTTATCGGTACTTGGTTTTCTTTTGCCGATAATCAATGCACAAGCTACGTTATACTCGCCTGCAGGAAATGATTTTTTATAGGTTCCAGGAATGACTACAGACCGAGAAGGAACTCTTCCCTTATGAGTCACCGGTTCATTACCAGTAACGTCTATTATATGTGTTGATTGTGTCAAAACCACGTTCGCTCCTAATACAGATTCTTTCTCTACTCTGACGCCTTCAACTACAATACATCTTGAACCAATGAAGCAATTGTCTTCTATAATAGTTGGACTAGCTTGTAATGGTTCAAGAACTCCTCCGATACCTACTCCACCACTAAGATGCACATTTCGACCAATTTGGCCACAGCTTCCAACTGTTGCCCAAGTATCGACCATTGATCCTGACCCCACCCAAGCGCCAATATTGACATAACTAGGCATCATAATGACTCCTTTTTCTAAATAAGCACCGTGTCTTGCAATCGCGTGAGGGACAACTCTTACTCCTTGCTGAGCAAAATCTTTTTTTAGTGGAATTTTATCGTGAAATTCGAAAGGTCCAACTTCAATTGTTTCCATTGTTTGAATTGGAAAATACAAAACAACAGCTTTTTTGATCCATTGATTTACCTGCCATTCTCCGGATTCAAGAGGTTCAGCAACCCGAACTTTACCTTTATCCAATAATTCGATTACAGCCCTGATGGCTTCCTGAGTTTTAGATTCTTTTAATAAGTCCCTGTTATCCCAGGCGTTTTCTATAGTATTTTGTAATTCTTGCATAAAATTTAGCCGCTTTAAAAAGTTTAAATTTTAAAGCGGCTAAATTACGAATATTGCTGAATGCGAATAGAAAAAGAAAGAATTAAGTGTTAGGTCAAAAAAAAGTTATTTTAAAATGCTGGTTTTCATAACACTTAATCATTTCTAAATTACTTATTTGGAATATATTCTTCTTGTAAATGAGTGTGCGTATTGATTTCGGGTTGAAAGACTTTTACTTCAACCCTTCTATTTTCTTGACGCAAGCCTTCCGATGTGTTATTGTTTACCGGAAATGCTGGTCCGTAGCCCATCGTTTGAATTCTTTCCGAAGGAACTCCCGTTCTATTAACCAGGTATGCTTTTATGGCGATGGCTCTTTCTTCTGATAATTTATACAAAGCAGTTTCTTCGCCAATATTATCAGTATGGCCTTCAATTATAATATTAACGTGATCGTTTGCCAACAACTGGATACCTAATTCTTCTAAACATTCATGCGAGTCTTCTAGAATTTCGGCGGTAGATCGAGCAAAATAAACGGTGTTTGAAAGAATATTTTTTTGATTGTCAATTGGACTAATATTCATATTAACATGTTGTTCTTGGAAGTAAACATTTTCTTCCTTGAATGCTACGGTCTGGACATCACCAAAATAACCATCTTTCCTTGCGACGATTCTGTAAGGTTCTCCTTTTGGAATTTTTATTTTAAAATAACCGTTCGTGGATTCGAAAATATTGCTAAAAATATTGGTTCTAACTGGAGCACTGAGAATATCTGCTGACATTATCCTATTCGTTTCTGGATTGATAATGTAACCAGCTAAAGTCACTTCATCGGGAATTGCTGGAGCAATTTTCACTTTGTAAATATCACTTGATCCTGCGCGTTTTGATATGAAATATAATTCGCCTGTGCTTTTGACAAAATAAGGTTGGCTTTCATCTGCGGGAGTATTAATAGGTGAAATAAATCTTTGAGGTGCGCTTAGAATTCTCCAATCTGCATCAAGTCTTTTTACAAAATAAATATCCATACCACCGCTACCTCCACTTCTATTGGAAGAAAAGAAAACGGTTTTCTTATCCCTGGAAATTGTTGGAGAAGTTTCTCTTGCGGATGAATTGATTGCAGGCCCTAAATGTCTGGGTTTGCTATATTTATTTTTTCCAATCTTAAAACTAATATACAGATCATTGTTGCCATAACCTTCCTTCGTTTCTAATGAAAGAATAAGTACTTCTCCGTCATGACTTGCTGCCAGACTGACATCAGGATTGAGCGACTCAAAGCCTTCAATATTCAAAGGAACAGGTTTGGCCCAGTCTCCATTTCGTTTTTTATAAGTAGTAGAAAACCCTTTTTTTAGTCCACCTTCTTCAGGAAATTGGTTGAGTACAATAAATTGATTGTTATTGACAATAGCACAAATGCTATTAGGATGCGCATTGTTTAAAGGATAGTCAGGATGGCTAACTTTTTCGAATGCTTCTTCACCTTGCTCAGCGATCCAAATATCCTGATTAAACTCAGAGGATGCAAGTGTACTATAAGTAGTATTTTTTGGATAGCCGTAGGATTCTGCTAGTTTAACATTGTATTCTTCTTCGGTAAGAGAACTTGCAAGATTTTGTCCGTTTTCTAATATAGTTTTGTTAAAAAAGGGATAACCTTCTCTCGTAAAGTAAATGGTTTGGCCATCAGAAGAGAGGACTGGAGCAATCTCGTCATACAAATCTGTATTGACGTCATTGTTTAATTTTTCAATATGATAGGTTTGAGCTGAAATACTCAGGCATAGGCACAGGAATAGTGCAATTGATATGGTTGGGAGGACTTTCATGGTTTTCCTTAGTATGTTTAAAAGAAGTCGTTTTTACTGGGGATTGTATGTTCTTTTATATAGACGCTACAAAACAGGTTTAGGCTGCTTCATGGCATTGTATAAAAAAGTCAAAAGTTAAAGACGGATTCTTTTAATTGTGAATTAATGGTTTTTTAAAAGCGATAGAAAAAATTCTAAAGCTCGGGGTTTTAGACTTTTAGGAACTTGTAAGCCTTTGTTCTCTTGGTGTAGAATACAAATTTAAAAAAAGACAGGGATAAATTTTATTAGAATATGATTTTTATGAATTAAAAGTTAATCTAGGAATAAAGAAGTAAACTTAAATGACTTCCCGTCAAATAATCCTTTGTCACTAAGCTTTAATTGAGGAATAACTAGCAAAGCCATAAATGACAAAGTCATGAAGGGAGCTGTTAATCCACAAGGCAATTCCGACTTAACAAAAGCATCAATTTCCGCGTAGTTTTTTGAGACTTCGTATGCATCGTCGTTGGTCATAATTCCTGCCACAGGAAGAGGGAGCACCATTTGTTTTTCTGTGCTCACTGCAGAAATACCTCCTTTGTTTTCAATAATTAAATTAACAGCTTTTGCGATCTCCTCATCTGTGGTACCAACAGCAATGATATTGTGCGAATCGTGACCAACGCAAGATGCTATAGCTCCACTTTTAAAACCAAAATTTTTAATAAAAGCCAATGCTATTGGAGCTTTTTCATATCGATTGATAACTGCCATTTTTAGAATATCATTTGCTGTATTTGAAATGGCAAAACCTTCTTCTGTTTTTGTTTCTGTTGTAAAACTTTGAGTTACAATTTCTCCGTCAATGGCTTCAATAACTTGAACTTTTTTTCCAGTTGCTAGTATGCTTAAATCTTGAGCTGTAATTTTTTCGATGTTGAAATTGTTTACAGGCTCTACTTCAATTCTTTCAATCAAACTAACCTTGTTCTTAGCGACACAAACGCCGTCAATATAAGTCTCGTGAACCTCAAAATTTTCTATGTCATTTACAACGATGAAGTCTGCTGAATCTCCAGATTGTAATAGACCAACTTGAAGATTATAGTGCCGAACGGGAGCTATACATGCTGCATGTAAAACATCAAATAATTCGCAACCTTTTTTAAGTGCTCTTGCGACGAGTTGATTGATGTGGCCGAGAATTAAATCATCAGGATGTTTGTCATCAGAGCAGAACATTATCTTGTCAGGGTGCAAAGGAAGCAGATCGATTAAAGCTTCAAAGTTTTTAGCAGCGCTCCCTTCCCTAATTAGAATTTTCATTCCATATCCTATTTTTTCTTCTGCTTCTTCATAGGTAAAACATTCATGGTCAGTGGAGATACCTGCAGCTGCATATTTCCTAGCCTCTTCGCCTCGGAGCCCGGGAGCATGACCATCGATTGGTTTTTGATATTTTCTTGCCAAAGCCAATTTGGCGATAACGTCTTTGTCTTTAAAAAGAACACCTGGATAATTCATCATCTCTGCCAAGTAATGAATCTCGTCCATTTGAAGTAACTCCTCTACACCTTCGACGGAAATTACTGCGCCAGCACTTTCAAATGTAGTAGCTGGAACACAAGAAGGAGCTCCGAAATAAAACTTGAAAGGAACTTTATTTCCATTTTCGATCATAAACTTTACTCCATCTATTCCAAGGACATTTGCTATTTCATGTGGATCGGAAACCGTAGCTACAGAGCCGTGTAGAACGGCCAATCTTGCAAATTCCGAGGGAATAAGCATACTGCTTTCTATATGGACATGCGCATCTACAAAGCCAGGCATTATATATTTATCACTTTGTCCTTCCATTGGAATGACAGATACGATCGTTGAATTTTCTACAGTTATTTCACCGAAAAACGTTTTCCGGTTGACTACATCAATAATATTTCCTTGAATTTTCACAGAGTCTATTTTTTAACCTAAGTTTGTTATATCTTAATTTTGTATCAAATATAATCTTTTACTACTCAAGCAATGAATGAATTTTTTCAAAACGAATTGTTTACCCTCGGCAACAAAGTTTTTACTATGGGGCAGATTGGGTTTGGCTTGGGTGCATTGATTTTACCTCTT
>CALIAG010000290.1 GCA_938041325.1 uncultured Saprospiraceae bacterium
CAAATCACTAATCGTCCTGATCGAATTGGAATGTTCGTATGTGCGATGTATCCAAATGTCAGAGTCAGTGATGTAGAGCCGAAAATAAAAGGGCTACTTAAAGAAAGGCATAACGTTGCTCCAGAAGACAATCAAGGTATTGGCTCTGACAATGTGGAGGAAGAATTTGCTGAAATAAATTCTCTATTTGCTGGAATAAATTTCATTGTTTGGTTTGTTGGAATCGGAAGTTTGTTTGCTGGAGTCATTGGTGTTGGAAACATCATGCTTATTGTGGTAAAAGAACGAACGAAGGAAATAGGGGTTCGCAAAGCATTGGGCGCAACACCGAGGTCAATTGTTAGTATGATTCTGATGGAATCTGTTTTTATCACGGCCATTGCAGGCTATGTTGGATTGGCTGCCAGTACTGGTATAATAGCCGGAATGAATATCCTTGTTGGAGAAGGTTCTGATTTTTATACCAATCCAGAAGTAGATCTTCCAGTTGGCATTATTGCTATTATTATTCTGGTGATTTCGGGAACCATAATCGGATTAATTCCTGCGATGCAAGCAGCTAATATCAATCCAGTACATGCATTAAAAGACGAATAATTTTCAAAAAATATTTAACGAAACTCATACGAAAACTAACTAAAGGGAAAATTTATCCCAACAAAAATCAAAGAAGATGAACAAAGGATGCATTATAGGTCTAGGCCTTTTTTTAGTAGCCATCACTGCAGGTTTGGTTTATTATTTTGCCCAAAAATCAGATCAGGAAGTTCAAGGAATTGAAACGACAAAAGCAGAGATAAAAGACATCATCAAAAAGACCGTAGCTACAGGTTCCATAAAACCTAGAAAAGAAATCATTGTCAAGCCACAAGTTTCGGGAGTAGTAGATAAGCTATATGTAGAAGCTGGTCAGATGGTTACAAAAGGACAGAAACTGGCCAAAATAAAATTGGTTCCAAGTCAAGTCAACATCAACAATGCACAATCAAGTGTAGATTTGGCAAGAATTCGATTCAAAGAATCGGAACGAGAACTGGCGCGTCAGAATTCTATTTTCGATCAAAAATTAGATATTGAAAACGCTCGTGTAGCTTATGAAGATGCTCAAAAAGAAGATGAGCGCCAAAAAGCACTTTTCAAAGATGGGATTATTTCTGAAGTAGATTACAATCGTTTTTCGTTGGACCAAAAATTAAAAAAGGCAGCATTTGAAAATGCAAAAATTGCTGCTCAAGGCAACAAGAAACAATTTGAAGCAACAGTGGATATTAGAAAACAAGAGTTGAATTCTGCGATCAACAATTTGCAATTGCTAAAAGAAGGCGCTTCTCAAAATTCACGACAAGTTTCGAATATTGTAGCTTCTACGGTTGACGGGATGATCCTTGACATTCCGATTGAAGAAGGGAGTTCTGTAATAGAAAGAAATAATTTTAATGAAGGAACAACTATCGCTTCTATTGCCGATATGCGAACATTAATCTTCGAAGGAATGGTGGATGAATCTGATGTTGGAAAATTGAAAGAAGGAATGCCTCTAGAGTTGACTGTTGGTGCTATCCAAGATGTCAAGTTTGATGCTACGCTTGAATACATTTCTCCCAAAGGAGTTGTGGAAGAAGGAACGGTAAAATTTGAAGTCAAAGCTGCTATCATCCCTAACAACGAAGTGTTTTTACGAGCCGGGTATTCTGCCAGTGGAGATATTATTTTGGATCGCAGAGACAGTGTGATTGCTGTGAATGAAAGAGATATTATTTTCAGAAGTGATTCTGCTTTTGTAGAAATTAAAACGAATGACGAAAAATTTGAAGAGAAAGAAGTCAAGGTTGGATTGAGTGATGGTATTTTGATTGAAATCACCAATGGCTTAGATACGGCTTCTCAGATCAAAGTGATTAAAGCAGAGCAAGGATAACACCCCAAGTTTACAAAAAGACTCGACCTCTTTACAGAAGTCGAGTCTTTTTTATTTTGTCAAAAATCTAAATTTATTTTAATCCACGATTACAAATCGGGATGAATTTTTCTGACCTACAATTTTCAAACTATAAGTTCCTGAAGAAAGATCCGTTACATCAAGTACCAATTGATTCCAATCTCGTGCCGATGAACTTAATTGCAATCTTTGTACAATCATTCCTAACATGTTCGTAACTTCTATCACCGTATTTTCTTTTGGCGCATAGAACTTCACATTTATAATTCCGCTTGATTTCGTTAATGGGTTTGGATACAAAATAGTTCCTCCATTATTACCACAATTTGTCTTTGCAAAAATAACTTTTGAATAGTCTACCGTTCCATCAAGGTCAATCATTTTTAATCTGTAATAATTTTCTTCTGAAGCTTGCTTATCCGTAAATACATAAACTTCTCCTGCAGAAAAACTTCCTCTCGCCTCTTCTCGGTTGATAGTTGTAAACGACCTTCCGTCTCCACTCCATTCCAATTCGTAATGAGAAAAGTCTTCTTCACTTTGTGAAATCCAAGATAACTCAACATCGCAACTATTCGAAGTCGCATAGAATTTACTCAACTTCACAGGCAATGAACTTGTACCCGCTCCAAAGCCAGCTGGTCCTCCTGAGAAACTTGCCAAGCCATCGAATTGAACATAATTCAATCCATTTCCTACTGTACTTCCGTCGCCATCGGTATCCGATACTCCGCTAGCAGTACTCGCTTCAGTTACTGGTGTTAATTCCAAGAAGTCAGTCATGTTCGTCAAGTTAGTTGCA
>CALIAG010000291.1 GCA_938041325.1 uncultured Saprospiraceae bacterium
AGGACTCCAAGAAATGAAATGGATACGCCGATTAATTCTTGGATTCGAAGTGGTGTTTTTAAGATGCGATTGGAGAATAGAATGGTCAATGCGGGTGTCAAGCTGACGATCAATGAGCCATTGATTGCAGGGCTGTACATCAGTCCCAAAAAGAAGAAGAAATTAAATCCGAAAAGACAGACGACTCCTACCAATAAAACTCCCTTGATGTTTTTGAGTAGTTCTTGAAGGGAGGGAAGTTTTCCAGCGGCTAAGATTAATAATGGAATGACGCCAAAGAAATACCTCCAAAATCCTGCTTCTATAAAATGCGCTTCTAGAAGCATCATCTTGGCAAAATGAAAATTCAAACCCCAGAAAATAGCAGTAATGGTAAAGTATAAGAATGCTTTCATTTTTTAATACGTCAAACTATTGCTATTGATCAAAGAGGTTTACTTTTCAACTAACAGCCCATTCCAATTAAAAGTTCGTTCAATGAAAAAGCGAATGAATCAACAATAAGTCAAGACATTCGCTTTTGAATCTTATGGAGTGTAGGCTATCGTTTTGTGGGGATATTATCTTGTTACAAATTTGGATTAATCTAGTACTTCGTAATCAATATCTAACTTTCGCAATGATCTAAATGCGGAGCTAGTCGTTTTGCCATCAATCTCAATTTCTACGGCATCTCCTTCTAAGAGGATGTCTGTAAATTCAGTGGCTAAAGATCCATCGATATTGGTTGCAATCTCTGAAATGCATTTTGATATTGCTCTTTTGTCTGGTCTTGGTGCGTCGCAGGATAATAAGTTAAGTTTCATGTATGTTATTTTTTATTTCTACTTTTGTCTTGAAACAAAAGTAACAAAAATTCAAGGCTGTATTCATTTCTTAACGTTCCAAAAAGATCGAAACACTAAACCAAATAAACTCGCTTTGTAGATTTTCGGTTTTATTTTAAATATTGGTTAAAATTCTCTTTTGCTTTTGATTAGGAATAGAAAAGCTCAAACAGTATTTGGTTCTTAACGTGTTTAGACCTTTTTTCCACTAAAATGAATAAGGCCAGTCCTAATATCTACTTCAAAACTTGTGTTCTAATTCTATCAAATACTCGAATTGTATTATCGTAAATGTACGAAACTTAAGTGGAGTATCCATTTTGGGGGAATAAATTCCCCCGATACGATTGAGCTTTTAATACTCTTTTCGTATTTGACAAATTTATTTGTCAAGATTTTTCATATGGGAATGCTGGGGAAATAAATTACTATAATACGATCGATGTCAGAATTCATTCAAGTTGAAATTTCAACTTCTCATTTGTTCAATTATTTAACTGTTTCAAAATACAAAATGACTGATTCTTTTTTACACTCTAAAACTAGAAGGTTCTTCGTCAATTCTTTAATTCTATATTTTATCTTTCCAGAATTTTTCTCTGATAATATTTTCCCTTTTCTAATGGAATTATGTTGAAAAAAACTTGTTTTGATTTTATTGAAAATTAAAGTGTCCTTTTCAACTTTCCATTTTCCTGTTTGTAGAACATTATCTCCTGTGCAGGTACTTTCAAAGGATTCAAAAGTGTGGTCAGCTTTGAAATTAAGTAATATCAATCCTGCTTTTCCTCTATAGCTTGTTGCATGTTCATTAACCTCACCCCAAGTCTTTTCAATTAACTTTTTCTCGGTATCTTGAAAAATAGGTTGGCTAATTAAAAAGATTAGAATATAGATTAATGACATTTTCATTTGCTTGGTTAGTATTGAATGCTAAAATAAAGGTGATACAAAATCATCAGAATTATAAGGACGACAAATAATCCGATTTGAGTGTTTTTGTCAATTTTAAATAAATCCCTAATTTCTTTTCTGTTAATTGCAAATAGCATTAGAATACTTATTGCCGCAAATAAGGGGTCAGAATTTCCAGTAATAAACTTTTCTTTTCCTTCTTGGTTTTCAAAAAAGAATCTTCTTAAATCTAAAATTACATTTACCGAAATCCATATTAAAAGCGAATTTAAAATAAGCCATCCCGCTTTGTTTTTTTTATAAATAATATAGCTTAGATATAGCGGAAATACCGAGAATAAAAATCCTATTGAAAATATAATTAGAAATCCTTTCCATGGATCATTATTCACCAATTCAATCAATCCACTAAAATATTTGACTAAATCAAATATTCCATACAAGGCGAGAATCACAGCAATTGCAATAATTATTTTATTGGGATCTATTTTCACAAGTTATCGGTTATATTCTCAAAATATTTGGCTATGAAGTCTTTTAATTTTAATACTCTTTTCGTGTCTTGCAAATTTATTTGCCAGAATTCTCACTAGTCTATGTGTTGAATAAATACTTATCCGCTATTCATGTCAATGCTTTTCAATTCAATTCTTTGAATAAATTCTAGATCACAACACTCACTAGTTGCCAGACTCCTTTTATTCCTACAGCAGAAGTAAAAATTGAGAATAAAAGAATCGCGAATAAAATAACATTGGTCATTGCATTATTTCGATGGACACCCAGCAGGTCTTTTCTGTTTCCCAAATAAAAAATACACAAAACTGTTGCAGGGAGAATAACGGAATTAAATGCTTGCGAAACGATCATGATGAATATCGGTCTTGCATTAAAAATAGGCACGACGAGTCCCAGCAATGAAATCAGAAAAACCATCACTCGATATTTGGTCAAGGTCATTTCTCGTTCTGATTGATTATAATCGCAAAGCAGCCAGGGCAACATAAGCACATTCGGAAACTGCGAAGAAACTCCGGCCGCAATAATTCCAAATGCGAATATGGCCGTCGCCATACTTCCTGCTAGTGGCTCTAATAATTCTATCATTTGAGCTGCTCTGGTCAGACCGAGATTCGCTGCGTGTAATGTACCGGCAGCAGCAGCCATGATAGACATGCTTATGATGAACATTAAAGTCACAGAGACGATCGCATCTCTTCTTTGAACTTTCATATCCTTAATCGTCCAACCGGCTTCTTTAACCAAGGTGGTTCTAATAATAAACAGTCCGGAAAAAACGGTCGTTCCGACCAGCGAAGCAATGACCAAAAAAGGACCTTTTCCTTCATCTGCTGCAACGGCTGGAATATTCGGAATCATACCTTTGACCAGTTCTATCGGAGGTGGCATTAAAATAAAAAAATTGGCCAAAAAACAAGCGGACATGATTGCGACAATTACGGCCAGCGCTCGTTCAAAAAACTGGGTTTTTCCATTCCAAAAAATGATATAAACCAGTGTGATAAAAAAGGCTGCAAAGAAGACTGGAGAAATCCCTCCTTCAACAAAATTTTTGGACCATACAAAACAAATGTCCGCCACAATTCCCATAACGCCCATGACACTTCCCATCACTCCGGCCGTTAAGGCTACAATAAAAAATATTCCGACTGCGGGATGAATGTGTTTTCGAAAAGCATAAAGTGCAGTCTCCCCCGTGACCAAGGTGTACCGACTGTAGAGGTTGATCATAAAGTAAGTGGTCAAGCAAGAAGCAACAATGGTCCAAAGGAGGGACATGCCGTAGGTCGCACCTGCTTTTGCCATAGCGGTTACGCTACCTGTTCCAATGTTAAATCCCAAAAGGAAAATTCCAGGAAGAAAAAGAGCTAAGCTTTTTAGTATTTTGTTTTTCGCAGCAGACATTTATTCAAAATTTAAACCTTGAATTGTTCGTTCTTAACTAGCTGAAGGGTTTGCAATTAGCAATAATCAATGTCTGGTTAAGATACTGCTTTATTTGAATATAGTTGATGCTTTAAAAATTCGAAATTTAGCTTTGATATTTTTATTCAATTATTTCAAAAATCAATTCATTGCTGACTAGAAGAAATTCATCCGTTTTTTGGGCTATGAGATCTCTTAATATAGATCCATGATAACCACCTTTAAGCCATCTGTGATTCGGTTCGTTTTTGTAATATAGTTTCACGCTATACTTTCCTAATTCTTTTGGCATATAAAAATAAACCCACAAATCATTTATTTGGATTTCAGCATTTGGAGCCAAGGCTACCAACTCTTCCAGATGCATTCTATTGACCAGTTTGCATTCTATTTTATTACGGGGTACTGCTGGCAATTCTTCATCCGGATGGCGTGCGGAATCCTCTTCTATTTTGATCACCGACCACCTGACCGTTGGTGTTCTATAACTCCCCAAACTTCCATCTCCTGGCAATACGATATTAATTGATTCCCTTGAATTGTTGACTATGGAAACATTTATATCAGGTAAAATTGGATTGGAAGATAAATTAAGAATAGAAGATGGGGTACTTATTTTTAATTCTAAACCAACTGGATTTTTAGTTGGTATGATCTCATTTTGGGCAACTATAAATCCAGAAGAAACGAGAAGGATCAAAAGGAAGGAAAAGAAATATTTTTGGTGCATTTTAATTTATGTTTATAAAAATATCTACATAAATATTAGATGCATTATTTCTTCTTTTTGGTGTATCAAGCTATCTCAATTACTTTAATCCTTATCCTTCAAATTCAACGACATCAACGAGAATCCCATTGGGATCTACTACTGTAAAATGTTTTCCGTTTATGGGTTCTTCAATCAAAGGCAGTTTAATCTCAATTCCCATTTCTTTCATTTTCGAGTATTCTTGTTCTGCATCCTTTACTTCCATTTGAAATAAAATGCCTTTGCCTTGAAATTCAGGATGGAAGATTTTGTCCACAAATTCGGAATTGGGAATACAAAACAACAGTTCATAAACAGGTTGATCTTTGTGTTGCAAAACAACAAATCCTTCGATTTCAAATTTGATTTTAAAATCAAAATATTTACAATAAAATGCTTTGGACTCTTCTACTTTCGAGGTGTATATTTCTGTACTCCATTTCATAATTATTCGTTTTGATGAAATAATATTGAAATGTACAACACGCTTCTTACTGCTGATTGTAAGAAACGGACATTATTTTAAAGTATGGTTTTATTTT
>CALIAG010000292.1 GCA_938041325.1 uncultured Saprospiraceae bacterium
GTTATTCAGGCTACTGGTATTTTTGTTGCTGGGCTCTTTGTAACAGCCTGTGCAAAGCTGATAGAATATACAGAAATTACTTATGTTGGCGAGCGTTTTCCATGGCTATGTGCAGCCGCATTTTTGCTCTTTTTCTCTTTGTTTAACAGTGTTTCCAGTTTGAATGTAAAAGATTTGAATCAATATTGGACCAAATCAATGATCGCATTTGTGGCTTTGGCGGTGTGTTCTGGATTTGCAGCTTACTTAATTTCTAGTATTCCAATCTCTGAAGCTGGGTCTTACCGTTGGATTTTCATCGTTTTGACATTCGGATATTTAGTATTTCTTTCCATGTCTGGTTTCATTAAAAGAATTGTTGAATTTGCAGAAAGAGAAGATTGGCAGAGCCCTAAAAAACGCAAATAATAAAAGCGTCCCAACTGAGACTTTTATAAAGCAACAATTCATAGAGAATTGTGGTTTTATTTAGAGAAACGAAAAAACTCGTATTTGATATCCAAAATAATCAAGTCATGAAAAATATACTTTTATTAGCAATAGGATTTTTTATTCTTGCTTGCAACAGTTCTCCTAAAGTTGCTGCTACAGAAAAAGCCATGCCTGTGAAAAATACAAGCGAAAACAATTCTAATGAAAAAAAGGATTTGCCTTTTGAAAAGGTCGTAAAATCTGAAGCAGATTGGAAGGCAGAACTTTCAGAAGAAGAGTTTCAAATCCTTAGAAAAAAAGGAACAGAAAGATCTTTCAGTGGAGACTTGTGGGATTATAAGGGGGAAGGAACATATGTCTGCAGAGGCTGCAAACTTCCATTATTTGCCTCTAACACAAAATTTAAATCGGGGACGGGTTGGCCAAGTTTTTATGAACCCATTGAAGAGGTCAACGTTGCTGAAGAAGCAGACAATAAATTTGGTTGGAATCGGGTGGAAGTTTTGTGTGCTCGATGTGACGGACATTTAGGTCATGTGTTTGATGATGGTCCTAAACCAACGGGTTTGAGGTATTGTATCAATTCCGCTTCTTTAGATTTTGAAGAAAAATAAAGGTACTTTTGGTCTTAATGTATGATCAACAAAAGACTTGTTAGCTTCCGGTTAACAAGTCTTTTTCTATAGCAATCTTAATCAATCCAACACTATTTCTTGCACCGAGTTTGTTCATCAAATTCATGCGGTGAGTTTCTACCGTTTTAGGAGAGATGAAAAGTTTTTCAGCGATTTCCTGTGTGGTTAATTCTTCAGAAATACTATTCAGTACTTCTTTTTCTCGCCTTGTTAATTTGGGCAAGAAACTGGTTCCTGGTTTTACACCAATAGATCGGTTAAGTAATTTCTTTTGCAAATCTTTTTGCAAGTATTGTTCTCCACTTATTACATTTTCTATTGCTTCAATTAATTCTTCTTGACTGGTGTTTTTCAATAAATATCCGCTCGCCCCATTCTGCAAAATTCTTTTAACGAAAGAGGTTTCATCAAAATTAGATAAAGCAATTACTTTTAAATTTCGGTAGCGACCTAACAACTCTTTACACAAGTCAATCCCATTCGTATCAGGCAAATTGATGTCGAGTAATAAAATATCTGGTTGATCCTTTTTAATACCAAGCCGAGTTTCCTCCGCATTTTTGTACTTGCCAACCATGGTGACTTTACCAGATTCGGTAAGCATACTTTCCAGTCCCTCCAAGACCATTAGATGGTCGTCTGTAATTGCAATTTTAATGGGCATAAGTTTTTTGAGTATCTATTTCTATTACATAAGAAGAGCCATTCTCGTTTGATTCGAAGTCAAGGTTGGCATTCAAATATTCTATTCTGGATTCAATATTTGCCAAACCGATCCCTCTTTTCTGTACTTTATCAGGATCAAATCCCTTTCCATCATCTTCTACTGTAATTTGTAAATTATCATTTCTATTGGATATTTGGACGGTAATTTCGTTGGCCTCTGCATGCTTGATTCCATTGTTAACCAACTCCTGAATTATTCTAAAAATATTGACTTCCTTATTTTTTTCAATCAAAACGTTGTCACCGAGATGTTGAAATGAAATGGTCAAATCATTGGATTCATTCATATAATTACAATACTCCTCTAATGCTTCTAGCAGGTTATATCGCTCTAATGAAGGAGGAATTAAATTATGTGAGATCGCTCGCACCTGTTCACATGACTTATCAATCATCTCTATGGCTTCATCAACCGTACCCGTTCCATTTTTCCCAATTGAATTAAGTTTATATTTAATCGCAGACAAGTCGCCATTAATGCCATCGTGCAACTCTTTGGCTATGCGATGCCGTTCCTTCTCCTCTCCTTCCAATAAGGTTTCTAAAGTTTTGATTCTGTTTCTTCTCTTCAAATTAATAATCTCTTGGTCCTTTCTTTTTTGTCTTTGCCGAAAATAAGCCAACAGGGCTAGTGTCAATAACAATGTCCCGACCAAGCCCAAAGCCATGATGTTCTGATTTTGCTTCAGTTTCAATTTTACAATCTCATTCTCATTCGCAAGATTCTTAATCTGAATATTTTTCTGAACAGCATCATGCTTATAAACCAAATCATTGATGTACTGGTTGTTTTTATTATTGATGACAAAATCCTTTTTTTCAGCACTTCGTTTGAAGTAGTCCAATGCCTCTTTATAATTGCCTTTTTTGCTTTCGAGTCTTGATAACAAATCATTTGTTTCAACATAAGAATCTTGCAAATCAAATTCTTCAGCGATGGCCAGTGCTTCTTTCAAATAGGTTTCGGCGATTTCCAAATTTCCTATTTCCATATTCGCCCAACCATAATTTACAATACAAAATGCTAAATGAAATTGGTCGTCACTTGCTCGAGCAATCGGAATAACGGACTTTAATAGATCAATGGCCTTTTGATATTCTCCTTTTTTAATATGAACCTGAGACATGCTAGTCTTACAAATTACTCTACCTATATCTGAGTTGATTTTATTATTGTACTCCAAAGAGATTTGATAATAATGGTAAGCTGAATCCAAATTCCCAAGCTCTTCATTACTGTGGCCAATATTCTGGTTATTAATAGCAAGTCCTAAATCATT
>CALIAG010000293.1 GCA_938041325.1 uncultured Saprospiraceae bacterium
GAGTTTATGGGACTTCAAAGAGTTTATTAGCCGTGTTGTATTGAATTTTGGAAAAACAGGGACAAAAAAGACAAGTTAAGAAAGCAATTTGCAGTAAATATCTCCTGAAAAAGCTTTTTTAAAGCCAGCTATATTCTCCACGAGAACCTCTCTTTTCACCCAATAATGCTCCTCTAATTTTTGACTTTCCCCTATTGACCAGTTAAATGAATAATTTCCCAGTTTTTCCACTTCATCTAAGCATTCGTTCATACGATCTGGTAGCTCATTGAAAAATTCGAAGGAAAAAGCAGGCAATGGCACTTTGAGTCCTTTCAGTACTTCAACTTCAAAATCTTCTACATCTATCTTGCAAAAATCTGGTATTCCATACTTTTTAATCAAATGGTTAAGCGTAGTAACTTTGATTTCCAATGTTTCATTCCAAGTCGTTTTAAACTTGGAATCTTTGTTTATCGTTTCTTGGAAAGTACTGCCTGCGAGGGTACTTACGCTAGGATTCAAATAGCTGATTTTCATAG
Source organism: uncultured Saprospiraceae bacterium (assembly GCA_938041325.1). Lineage (GTDB taxonomy): Bacteria > Bacteroidota > Bacteroidia > Chitinophagales > Saprospiraceae > CALIAG01. Next base: position 522 of record CALIAG010000293.1, read on the forward strand.
GCAATTTCCCAGCCTGCTCTCCTACTGCTTCAGGAACAATCGTTAAGTTCGTTTCGTCAGAAAATTTTTGATTTAAAAAACGAACACAAGAAGGCTGTGGTTCGACCGCTATAACCCTTGCGCCCAAGGATAACCACGCAGCAGATCGATTCCCCAAATGAGCACCTATATCAAAACACAAAGAATCCCGCGCAACAAAAGGTTGGTAAAACTTGGTCAACTTGCGGTGATTGAATGGCTTTGAGTAGTAAATGAGGTAAGACCTCAATAAGCCGAGTTGAATCTGTATGTTTTTAGTTTTATTGATCGAGAAAAATAATAAAACTTATGGTGGAAAAGTACAATTACAATAAAAGCTTAAAAATAAGCAGGCCGGTTTTTATCAACAGACCTGCTTATCTTTCCATGCCTAAACTGCTCCTTCTTCAAATCGTTTCACATCCAAGCAATGGATCCTGTGAAAAGTTTTAAGATTAGTTTGGAGAAAGTAGACCAATGATATTTCCTTCAGAATCCAAAAAGTGAGCAAAGTAGCCTACTTCATCTGAAATTTTCGTTTTTGGAAAGACCACTTCTCCTCCGGCAGGATCTACTCTTTCTAGTATTTCTGTTAAATCTTGGCCTCCATTCAAATAGGGAATGGTGCCGTGTTTGGATGGAACATGTCCTTCTCCTTTGCAGATGGCTCCAGAAACTTCCTCTTCTGCCGTATTGAACATTGCCATTTGAGTGTCCATGATTTCCATTTCAGTTAATTCTGTATCAAAGATTTGGGAATAAAAGGTCTTTGCCCTTTTGAAATCGTTCGCTGGAATTTCGAACCAATTAATTGCGTTTGCCATGTTTATAGTTTTAGAGATAAAAAATTCAATCACAATCCAAATGTAAAACCAAACAAAATGTTCTCCAATTTAAAATATCTAAAAACGTAGGTTTCTAAAGCTTAATTACATAAATTTATATATTGTAAATCAGTAATTTAAAATTATTTTCCTTTTGTTTCTATGGTAAAAAAAGAACATTTATTTTATCTAATTAACTCTTTGTCAAAATCAGAGAAACGGTATTTTAAAATCTTTTGTTTCAACAAAGACAAGACCAATAATTACCTCCAACTTTTCAACGAAATAGAAAAGCAAGATATTTATAATGAAGATTTGATTCGAATAAGATTTAAAGATCAAAGCTTTATTAAACAACTTCATGTTACCAAAAACTATTTGAGACAACTGATATTGGCCAGCTTGCGCAGCTATCATCAAAAATCTTCTAGAGAAATGGAAGTGAGGAATATTTTAAACAATATTGAAATACTTTTTAATAAAGAATTGTATGATTTGTGCCAAAACGAAATTCAAAGAGCGGATAAAATTATACAGGAATTTGGTCTTCAAGTCCAAGAATTGGATTTGATAAGTTGGAAAAGAAAACTATTGCTTCTTAAACATAAAATTACTTCGCCTGACATTAAAATTTTGTTGATGCAAGAAGCAGAAGCCATCAAAGCAAAAGGGCAAATCAATAATTTATGGAATGCCTTGGCAGATGTTTTTAATTATGCAAATGATGAGGATCAGTTTTTTTTAAAAAAGTATAAACTCAAAGAATCTGAAAGCGATCAAACTGCAAAAGTAATGCGGCACAATTTACTTTACATCTATAACGTCATCAACGGAAGAGAAAAAGAAGGTTTGGATAATCTGCAAAATTCGATAGACCATCAAGAGCTGTTCCCACATAGAATTAAAGAAAACCCTGAACCCTATCTAACTGCAATAAACAATAAATTAAGTTACCTGATCCGACTTCGAGAATATGAAAAGGCATTCCCTTTGTCAGAGCAAATAAGGCAAACTGTTACTCGATTCAATTTGAAAGAATCTAAGTTTACTTATAGAATGATCGTCCGGAGTTTTAACCTGGAGTTAGAAATGCTTCGGGACAGCAAGCAATATGAAGAAGGAATTGTTTTGATAGAAAAGATCAAAGACTTCTTAAACACTCACCGCGATTTACTATCAACAGAATATCGGGTACTCCTCTACTTTCAATTTACTTCGATTTATTTTAATGCTGAAAAATATCTGGAGGCTTTGCATTGGGCACAAGAGATGTTTGCTATAAAAGCCTATTCTGCACGAATTGAATTGCAAGGCTACACCCGCATTCTGAATTTGATGATCCATTTCGAACTTAAAAATACGATGGTCTTAAAATTTGCGGTAGAAAACACCAGGCGATTTTTAAAGAAACACCGCAAAAAACAAGCATTTGAAGATATCATGCTCCGCTTTTTTTCGAAAATTTCTAAAACCCCAACAGCCGAATACAAAGAAGTTTTTTTACAACTTTACAAAAAACTATTCCAAGGCGAAGTCCTTATTGTAAACGAAGATATCGCTGATTCAATTGATATTGAAAATTGGATTTCAAAAAATATCGGACCTCGGAGCACTTCATAAAGAAATAGTAAGACATTTAGACCAATTAAAACTATAACTTTGTAAAGAGGGAGCGCCAATTAAAAATTACTGGAGTTGTTCTCAGCATTATATATTTCAATTTTAAACTATAAATATGTTTTTAAAATTCTTTTTTCAAGTTAGAGCAGCAGGCTTGCCTGCAAGTCTTCATGAGTATCTCACGCTAATGGATGCTTTGAAAAAGGATATCATAAACCATAGTCTGGATGATTTTTATGCACTTTGCAAGAGTATTTTTATAAAACAAGAATCCCAACTTGATCGATTTGACATTGTCTTCGGCAATTACTTTAAAGACCTGGATAATATTCCCGATGATTTTTTCACTAAAAACATTCCTTCAGAATGGTTGAAGAAGTTATTGGAAAATGGTCTTTCAGAAGAAGAAAAAGCAGCGATCGAAAAGATGGGTGGCCTAGATGCATTGATGGAACGATTTGAAGAATTGATGAAAGAGCAAAATGAAGAGCATCATGGAGGTAGTAAATGGATTGGAACAGGTGGAACTTCTCCTTTCGGTGCAAATGGTTACAATCCTGAGGGCTTCAGAATCGGGCAAAAAAACAGTGGAAATCGATCTGCGATAAAAGTCTGGGATAAAAGACAATTTAAAAACCTGGATGACACTGTAGAACTGGATACGCGTAGTATTAAGATGGCACTGAAGCGTTTGAGAAAATTCACACGAGAAGGTCTGCCTACCGAACTGGACTTAGACAGTACAATTAAAAAGACTTCTGAAAATGCTGGGATGTTGGATATTGCGATGCAGGCTTCTAAGAAAAACAGAATAAAGGTGCTTTTACTTATGGATATTGGTGGATCAATGGATGATCATGTTGAACTCTGCCAGCGAATTTTTTCAGCCGCACGGCATGAGTTCAAGCACTTAGAGTTTTTCTACTTCCACAATTGCGTGTACGAATCCGTATGGAAAGACAACAACAGGCGATTCCATGAACGAATTCCAACTTTAGAATTGATCTACAAGTACAATCGTGATTATAAATTGATTTTTATTGGGGACGCTACCATGTCTCCTTATGAAATCTATTACAAAGGTGGAAGCGTTGAGCATTATAACGATGAAGCTGGAATAATCTGGCTTCAGCGATTACGCGCACATTTCAAGGATATGGTTTGGATTAATCCAATGCAGGATTATAACTGGGATTTTTACGAATCGGTCAATATTCTTCGCAAGTTTTCTGGAAACAGAATGTTCCCATTGAGTTTGGAAGGATTGACTCGAGCTATGAAATGTTTAAAAAATTCCAAACTTACATTTGACAATAAAGTTTGGGATGAGGAATAAAAATTCCACTAATTAAAACCTCTTTCCTTTTTGTGATAAAAAGTTTGAAGTTAAAATTAAACCTCCTCCGATAATAAAGGCTCCTGTTGCGATGTAAAGAACGAGCATTGTGTAAAAATTTTGGGTTAACAAATCAATTTCAAAACTTGAGATGGACGAAAGACTCAATTCATTTCGCCATCAATTTGATTTGACAGCTATGAATGCCAACCTTAATGTTTGTGTAAAAGTTTTCTTCTACCATTAAGACGCCAAACTTGCCACCAAGTCATTAATTACCGGTTATTTTTTTTCTGATCAAACGCTATATATCAATAGGACATACCTATAGCGGGTATCAGCAAGCGAAATTGTCATCTGTAAAATAAAAGAAGGGATAAGTTCAGTAGGAATACATTTTGGTTTTCTGACTAAAGTTGTTGTTTATAAACGAAAACTTTATTGGGATAAATCAGAGATTGTAATGTACAAAAAAAAACGGGTAATCGTATTATTTTGAACTTTTACCAAATAAATTTTTAAAATATTTTTTAAAATGAAAAGATTTCAACGGATTGAATATTCCGATAAAATTTATTAGACCTCATTTTATAGAGCAATGGTTTTAGCGTTTTTAATTTTTAATTTATCATTTCTCCAAAATAAAAAGGACATAATATTTTAAAAACAAGCTTATAATAAAATATGATTTGGTAGAAGGCTTTTTTATTTAAAAGATCGTGTAAAATTGACAACATGTAATTTTTTTTTCTTTAATTTAAAGTGTGTATGAAATTTATTTAATGGAAAAAGCTTCAGAGTTATGAAAGTATATCGAGAAATAACTCCATTGACCGAACACGATACCTTCATTTCTAAAGATTGCCAGAATGCTCATTTCGATTATCCTTTGCACAATCACAAAGAGTTTGAATTAACTCTTATAATGAAATGCTCAGGAACTCGAATTGTTGGTGATTCAATTACTAAATACCAAGACTGTGATCTGGTATTGGTTGGGCCTGAAGTTTACCACCGATGGGATGACTCTGATCTTCCAGAAGAAGATAAAAAAATTACACCTCATGTAATCGTTACTCAATTTGAAGAGAATCTTTTTGATCCCTCTCTTCTTGCTAAAAAAGAATTTTACCCGATTAAAACATTATTGGAAGACGCTGTTCGCGGGTTGGTATTTCACGGAGAAACTTTTAATAGAGTGAAGAAAAAGCTACTTGGCCTTAAAGACCTTTCAGGTTTTGAAGCTGTAATAGAGTTTTTTCAAGTTCTTAATTTGCTAGCCGTTTCCAGTGAAAAGCAATACTTAGCGAGTGAAGGTTATTCTTCCAGACCTCAACACAGCAAAAGCAAAAGAATTAACGACGTTTATAATTATATTCTTGCGAATTTTACAAAGAAAATCAATTTAGCAGAAGCCGCTTCGATAGCCAATATGAGTGAATCTGCTTTTTCTCACTTTTTCAAAAAAAGTACCCATAAAAGCTTTACCCAATTCGTAATTGATTTGAGAATTGGACACGCTTGTAAATTACTCCTAGAAACTCAGGATACCATAAGCCAAATTTGTTATCAATGTGGCTTCAATAACGTCTCTAATTTCAACCGGTTATTTAAAAAATACAAAGACTTTACGCCTTACGATTACAGAAAACAGTTTGAGAAAAATAAACCGTTTTCTACCAGGCAATATCAACCGGTATTTTAGTTATTTTATAAATTTTAGTATTCTACTGGCCCTTTTAAAAGATCGTTTTTTGATCTTTCTGTACTCACTTAAAAAATAGAAACAAGACCTGTAATAGGATTTAACTTTGATGTTCTGGCAAAGGATCATTTTGTTGATTTGGAAATTACTGAAACGATGCCAAAAAAAGGCGTTTATTGTTTAAAAACAACAGACAAAACCTTGGATAAAAAAGTAATACTATGCTGCTAATTGCAATCGAATAAAAACAGCGTATTTTCGCTAATTTCAAGGAAAAACAGTGTTAAAAATTGAAATTCATTAAAATACAACCTATTGACATATTCCTATTATTAGCAGAGGTCAAACTGAGCTAATATTGACAGGTTCCCATTAACATATTATTTAATTTAAAATTTGGAGAAAAGAACTAAATTTCGTTATTTCGTTAATCATAGATCTTCAGCGCAGTAACTAACTATTTTTCCAAATTTCTTTAGATTTCTTAACTAAGGTTTAATCGCTTTCAATTTGAAGTGATTTGACCATTTTTCTATATGTTGATTCTCACTACTTTTAAACAAATCTTAAAAACAAGTCAACTTATGAAGCAAACATTACGTATTTGTTTGGACAAAGGCCTGAAAAAGGCACTTTTACTATTCGTATTTGCAGCTTTCATGTCTTCCAGTAGTTTCGCACAAAAAACTGTGACCGGAACTATTATCGACGCTGAAACTGCAGAACCCCTTATTGGAGCCTCTTTATTGATTAAAGGCAAAGACAAGGGTACAGTAACAGATATTGATGGAAAGTACACCATCATGGTAGAACCTTCTGACGTTCTTATCCTGTCTTACACAGGATATACAACTCAGGAAATTACTGTGGGTGATCAATCTACTATCAACATCTCAATGGGTCAAGGGGTAACTCTTGAAGAATTGGTCGTTACAGGTTATTCTACTCAATCGAAGAAGAATTTATCTGGAGCGGTCTCGGTACTTGAAGTCGACGAAATTAAAGCAATCCCCGTTTCTAATATTGCTCAGGCAGTACAAGGAAAGACGACAGGGGTTACTGTTGTAAACAACGGTTCACCAGGTGGAGGTGTTGCTTTTAGAATCCGTGGTTTTGGAACGGTAAATCAAAATGATCCACTTTACATTATTGACGGTATTCCTACTGGTCCTCGTGCCATTCAGGATTTGAATCCTAATGACATCGAATCTATGCAGATTCTTAAGGATGCATCTGCTGCTTCTATTTATGGAGCACGTGCTGCAAACGGTGTTGTTATCATCACGACGAAAACGGGTTCTGTAGATGGAACATCAAAAATTACTTTTGATGCTTACTACGGAGTTCAAAACCCAACGAATTTGCCTACCCTACTAACGCCACAACAATTGGCTGATGTGACTTGGGCGTCTACTATTAATGCAGGAGGTACACCTTCTCACCCACAATATGGGTCTGGTTCAACTCCAACATTACCTACTTATATCATCCCTACTGGTTCTGCAACAGCTGATGAATCAACTTATGATTTAGCTAGTAACAGAATCACAAGAGCTGACCAAGCAGGTACAGATTATTTCGATGAAATTTTTGACTCTGCACCAATTCAATCATACAACTTATCTGCTACTGGTGGTAGTGAAAAAGGACAATATGCCGTTTCTGCTGGTTATTTCAACCAAGAAGGTGTAGTTCTTGGTACGGGATATGAACGTTACTCTCTAAGAGCAAATACGCTATTCCGTGTACAAGACAGAATCAGAGTTGGAAACAGTTTATCTGTTGCTTATTCTGAAAGTCAAGGTGGTAATGGCGCTTCTCGTCAGAACTCAAACAACTCTATTTCTATGGCTTATCGTTTCCCATCAATCATCCCTGTTTACGATGTTGGCGGAAACTTTGCAGGAACAGGTGCTTCTGGATTTAATAACCCGGATAACCCAGTTGCTCGATTGACAAGAGCTCAAGACAACTTTGACAAAGGAATGAGAGTTTTGGCTTCTGCTTTTCTTGAAGTAGATCTTATGGAAGGTTTGACTTTCAAAACTGCCGTTAACGGTGAATTGAGAGCAACTCTTGATAACAGAAGTTACAGCATTCAAAATATTGAATCTGCTGAGCCTTCTGCTAATGCAACCCTTAACCAAAGAGTTGACAACAACACCAACTGGACTTGGTACAACACTTTGAATTATGCCAAATCTTTTGATGGAAAACACAACATCAACGTTTTAGTTGGTACAGAGGCTATTGAAGGAAGATATGACTTCTTTCAAGCTGGTCGTGTAAAATTCTTCTCTGATAACCTTTCTTACCGAGTATTGAATGGTGGTGAGGATGGAATCTCTAATGGTGGATTTTATGTTGAAAATTCTATCTGGTCTGTTTTTGGTAAAGTTGATTATGACTTAGCTGGAAAATACATCTTGTCAGCTACAGTGAGAAGAGACTGTTCTTCTCGTTTTGGTGAAAACAACAGATGTGGAGTCTTCCCAGCATTTAGTGCTGCTTGGAGATTGTCTGATGAGGATTTCTTAAAAGATGCAACTTGGTTATCTGACTTTAAAGTCCGTGCTGGATGGGGTCAAACTGGAAACCAAGCCATTCCTGATTTCCGTTTCTTAAGTACTTATGCTCCTAATATCGGTGAGTCTTCTTACGCGATTGGTGGAGGTAATAATAACGTAACAGTTGGTTTTGATAAAAATGGTTTTGGTAACCCAGATGTAAAATGGGAAGCTACAACTTCAACAAACATTGGATTTAATGCTTCTTTATTTAACAATAAAGTAGACGTTGAATTTGATTGGTTTGATAGAACAACTGAAGATATGCTTTTAGGTGTTGCTCCTTTGTCTTTGGAAGGTGTTGGTAACTCTCCTTTCGTAAATATCGGTGAAATTAACAACACTGGTGTTGAATTAGGAATTGGTTACAACAGTTCTCCTGCTAAGGATTTCACTTATAGTGTTAATTTCAACATTTCTACTTATAAAAATACTGTAGTAGCACTTCAGGATTCATCTGCTAGCTACGTTGCTGGTGGATTTAGAGAATACAACGCTGCAAGAATTGAAGGTGGACAACCAATTTCTGCTTTTTATGGCTGGAATATCGAAGGTATTTACCAAAATCAAGCGGAAGTAGATGCTGGACCAGAAGATGTAAACGCTGCTCCAGGTCGATTCAAATACGTTGATACTAACGGAGACGGAGAAATTACTGCTGATGACAGAGACTTTATTGGCTCTCCTCACCCAGATTTCTCTTACGGATTAACTGCTGGTATGGGATACAAAAATTTCGATTTAAGTATCTTCTTCCAAGGTGTGCAAGGAAATAGTGTATTCAATGGTAATAAACTATTTACGGATTACATCACTTACTTCCAGGGATCAAACAAAGGTACTGCCTTATTGGACTCTTGGGGTTACCCAGGTGCAGATCCAAATTCTGGCGTTCCTCAAGTTAATGACAATCAACCAGCTAGAGAGTTGGAGCCTTCTACTTATTATGTGGAGGATGGTTCTTACTTGAGATTGAAAAACATCTCTTTGGGTTATACATTGCCTAAATCAACGATTTCTGGAATTGATCAATTGAGATTGTATGTTTCCGGTACCAACGTTTTAACTTTTACTAACTATACAGGTATCGATCCTGAGATTGGAGTACAAGATTACTACTCTCAAGGAGCAGATAACCAGATTGGTATTGACAGAGGAGCCTATCCAGTTGTCCAAACGTGGACATTTGGCATTAATGCAACATTTTAAGTATAGTGTTGTTTAGCTTTTACATTCAAAAAACACTATTTTTATAGTACTTAAAATTTTAAAATAGTTAAACATGAAAAAATTAATTTATAGTTTAATTTTTATGGGAGGACTCGGAGCCTTAATCACAGCGTGTGGTGACGAGTTTCTTGCAAAATCTCCAACAGGAGCACTTACGGTTGACGTATTGGCTTCTCCTGATGGTGTTGAAGGTCTCCTTGTTGGAGCCTATGCAACATTAGACGGCTGGGTAGGATGGTCTACTACTGGTGCACCATGGTTATCTGCTGGTTCTAACTGGGTATTTGGTGATGTCTATGCGGATGATTCTTATAAAGGATCAGATGCTGGTGATCAAGCCGATATCTTAAACATGGAAAAGTATGTTACCAACTCTTCTAATCCATATCCTAACGGAAAATGGAGAGCGACTTATGACGGAATTGCTCGTTGTAATGACTTGCTTAGAGTTTTAGCAGAAGGTCTTTCTGCAGGAAACATTGATGCTGGTTTAGCAACACAAATTGAAGCTGAAGCGAAATTTCTTCGTGGACACTATCACTTTGAAGTAGCTAGATTATTTGACAATGTTCCTTATGTAGACGAAACCAACACTGATGGTTTAGTTGCAAATTCAGGAACTCCATGGGCTCAAATCGAAGCTGACTTACAATTCGGTGTTGACAATCTTCCTGCTGCTCCTCGTAAAGGACAAGTTGGACGTGCTACAACATTTGCTGCTCATGGTCTTTTGGCGAAAGTCAAATTGGCTCAAGGACAGTACCGTGAAGCTTTGGATTTGTTAAACCCTATCATTGATGGTGGAGCTTTTTCTTTACCTGACAACTATCACGACAACTTCCGTTGTGAAGGTGATAACAACTCTGAGTCTATTTTCCAAATTCAGAATTCTATCAATGATGGTTCTGGAGAAGGTGCTAACGGAAACTATGGTGACATCTTGAACTTCCCTTATACTGGAGGTCCTGCTGCTTGTTGTGGTTTTTACCAACCAACTCAAAACCTTGTTAACGCATACAAAACAGATGGTGGTCTACCAATGCTTGACGATTTTAACGATAGCGATGTAGATAGCGATCAAGGTGTTGCTGCTGAAGATGCGTTCACACCTTATGCAGGTGAGCTAGATCCTAGATTGGATTGGGCTGTTGGACGTCGTGGTATTCCATACTTGGATTGGGGCGATCACCCAGGTATTACTTGGATTAGAGATCAAAACTTTGCTGGTCCTTATTCTCCTAAGAAAAATGTTTTCTATCAATCTGAACAAGGTGCTTGCTCTAACGCAGGTGGCTGGGGTGGAGGAACCACTGGTAATAACCACTCTATCTTGAGATATGCTGATGTTCTTTTGATGGCTGCTGAATGCGAAGTTGAAGTTGGTGATTTGGAAGCTGCAAGAGCTCATGTAAATACTGTGAGAACTCGTGCTGCTAATTCTGACCACTGGGTGAAAAGAGCGGACGGTACAGATGCTGCTAACTATGTAATCAACACTTATGATGGTGCATGGACAGATCAAGGTGTAGCTAGAAAAGCTGTTCGTTTTGAAAGAAGACTTGAGTTAAGCATGGAAGGTCACCGTTTCTTTGATTTGAAACGATGGGGCGTTGCTGAACAAGTGATCAACGAATACATTTCAAAAGAGCAAAACTTACGTTCTTACTTGAGTGGAACTAGTTTCTCTGATAAGTTCTTACGTTTACCTATTCCTCAATCAGCGATTGATGAAAGTAAAGGTACTTTGACACAAAATGCTGGTTACTAATACCAGACTTTATAAAGATAAAAAAGGGTCCGATTGCTTGCAATCGGGCCTTTTTTTTTATCTTCAAAAGAAAATCCTATAAACCGGATTTATACCAACTAACTATTAGAAAACTACCTCCAATGAATCGACTGCTATCTCTTGACGTTTTTCGAGGAATGACCATTGCATTTATGATCTTGGTCAACAACCCAGGCAGCTGGGGAAATGTATATTCTCCCCTACTCCATGCAGACTGGAATGGCTGCACACCTACCGATTTGGTTTTTCCTTTTTTCGTTTTTATTGTTGGAGTTTCAATTCCTTTTGCTTTCAGTAAGCGATTGGAAAGAGGTGATGCTAAAGGAGCTATTTATAAAAAAATAATAAAAAGAGTTTTGATCATTTTCGGAATCGGACTATTCCTAAATGCGTTTCCGTTATTTGATTTTGGAACACTAAGAATCCCCGGCGTCCTTCAAAGAATTGCTTTAGCCTACGGATTTACAGCAGTGATATTTTTAAACGCCGATTGGAAAATGCAAACCTATATTGGGATTGGTTTACTACTTCTTTATTGGGCTTTGATGACTTTGGTGCCTGTACCAGATACAGGTGTAGCAAGTCTTGCTGCAGAAACCAACTTAGGAGCATGGATCGATCGGACTTTAATGCCGGGCCACTTGTGGAGTCAAGCAAAGGTTTGGGATCCAGAAGGTTTGCTGAGTACTATGCCTGCCGTAGTCACTGGAATGAGCGGAGCGTTAACGGGCCTTTGGTTACAAACTAAAAACAACGATTATAAAAAACTGGTTGGATTATTAGGCTTTGGTGCGATCTTAATTCTTCTTGGATTAGGTTGGGATTTATTATTTCCGATCAATAAAAAAATATGGACCAGTTCATACGTCCTTTACACCAGTGGTATTGCTTTGACATGCTTGGGATTATTGTATTGGGTCGTAGATGTTTTGAAATACAAATCGTGGATCAAACCCTTTATGTATTTTGGAATGAATGCATTGATCATCTATACCCTATCAGGAATTTTAGCGGATACCTTTAATCATATTAAATGGTCCGATGGAGCTGACGCAACTATGAATATAAAAACATGGTTGCATGAAAACCTCTTTTTATCATGGCTTTCGCCTAAAGGTGCGTCATTGGGTTATGCTATTTTAAATGTCTTAATATTGCTCTCAGTTGCATGGTGGATGTATGTGAAAAAGATTTTTGTGAAGGTTTAAAGATTAGAGGTTAGACTATTTGATCTTTAGACATCTATATATTCATGCTTGTACGAAGAGGTACAGATTCTTCGATTTTTATTAACCAATGCCAAACCTCTTTACTTTTTTCCCGTTTAAATAGTAATGAAAAGAATCACCGAACAATCTTCCAACTTCCGCCATCTTGATAAGATGAGCACTGAAGAATTATTGAGTAACATCAACAAAGAAGATCAGACTGTAGCTGTATCTGTACAAAAAGTAATTCCCTCCATTCAAAAACTGGTAGATGTTATTGTAGAAAAAATGCAAAGTGGCGGAAGGTTATTTTATATAGGCGCAGGGACAAGTGGCAGATTAGGAGTTTTAGATGCTTCTGAATGTCCACCCACTTTTGGCGTTCCCCACGAATTGGTCGTTGGCTTAATAGCTGGCGGTGATTCAGCAATACGAAAAGCGGTAGAGTTTGCAGAAGACGATATCCAACTTGCCTGGAAAGATTTAAAAGAACACCTTATTAATCAATCAGATGTCGTGGTCGGAATAGCTGCGAGTGGAACGACTCCTTATGTTATTCATGGACTAAAAGATTGTCAAAAAAATGGAATCACAACTGGTTCTATCTCATGTAATCCTTCCTCACCAGTTTCCGAACACGCTAATTTCCCTATAGAAGTTTTAGTCGGACCAGAATTCGTGACGGGTAGCACTAGAATGAAATCTGGAACCGCGCAAAAGTTAATTTTGAATATGATCAGTACAGCTGTCATGATCAAAATGGGCAGAGTGGTTGACAACAAAATGGTGGATATGCAATTGAGCAATGTCAAACTGGTAGAACGGGGTACTCAAATGCTTATGGAAGCGATCGGTATTTCTCACGATAAAGCCAAAAGTCTTCTTCTAGAGCATGGAAGCGTGCGCAAAGCAATTGAAAATTATAATTTGAGCTGAGTGCTGCTATGTACTTTAAAAAAGGAGACTGCGATTTGGTTTGGAAACGGATATAATGTCCGTTGTTAACGTGGGGTGACCGCTCTGCGGTCTGAAAATGCATATTCTGATGGTTTTTAACATAAGGTGACCGCTCTGCGGTCATGGATTAGTGTTTAAGGCAAGACTGAGGCTCTTTAAAAATTACATGTAATTTTGTTCTTTTACTTTTCTATAATTAGCTCTCTTTAAAAGGGGTGTTTTTCTCGTTAATTCTTATTTTTATGTAAATAAATTTAAGACTATGAGTAGACGGGTTTGTGTTATTTCCCTATTTTTTTCTTGCCTTTTCTTTGTCACTTGCGATCAAGTGAATCCTAGTCTTTTTCAGCAAATTAAGCCGGAACAAAGTGGCTTGCACTTTAACAATGAAATCATTGAATCCGATACGTTCAACATCCTGACTGAGCAATACATTTACAATGGTGGTGGTGTAGGAATTGGAGATTTCAACAATGACGGTTTGCAAGATATATACTTCACTGGCAATGCCGTTTCCAACAAACTTTTTCTCAATAAAGGCGATTTCAAATTCGACGACATTACTGCTATTGCAAATGTAGGAGCAGAAGAAAATTGGTCTTCCGGTGTTGCAGTTGTTGACATCAATAATGATGGCTGGCAAGACCTTTATGTTGGTGCCACAATAAACAAACAAGCAAAGAATAGAATCAATAAGCTGTTTGTAAATCAAGGACTAAATAAAGATGGAGTTCCTACTTTTAAAGAAGAAGCTGAAAGCTATGGAATCGCAGATGATGGCCATACCAGCAATGCCATCTTTTTTGATTACGACTTGGATGGCGATTTGGACCTCTATGTTTTGACCAATGTCATGCAGTTAAAAAGAACCACTTCGATAAAAAAGACTTTGACCGATGGCAGCAGTGCAACTACCGATAGATTGTATAGAAATAACGGCAATGGCACCTTTACAAATGTCTCCAATGAAGCTGGTATTCTGATAGAAGGTTTTGGTTTGGGAATAGCGGTGATGGATGTCAATAAAGACAATTACCCTGACCTTTTTATTTCCAACGATTTTGTTACAGAAGACATTTTATACCTCAACAACCAAGACGGCACATTTACAGACCGTTTGGATGATTATCTAAAACACGGTTCTTACTCAAGCATGGGGATTGATGCGGCGGACATCAACTCTGATGGTCATTTGGATTTTATGACATTGGATATGCTTCCTTATTCTAATCAAAGGATCAAACAAATGGTCGGTGGCAACAATTATGTTTTCTACGACATGATGCAACGCAATGGCTATGAAGTTCAACATGTCCGAAATTGCTTGCAAATTAACAATGGTGGAGAAGGATTCAGTGACGTAAGCCAATTGACCGGCATGGATAAAACCGATTGGAGTTGGTCTATTTTGTTTGCAGATTATGACAACGATGGCAATAGAGATGCATTTATAACCAACGGTTTTCCCCGCGATATTACAGATATGGATTTCTCTGATTTTCGATCTGGTCGGGAAGGACGTTTTACGGATAACAAAAAACTGCTGCCTTCTATTCCTGAAGTGAAAATCAGAAATTACATTTATCAGAATAAAGGCAATTTAGCATTCGAAGATGTCTCAAAAAAATGGGGCATCGACATTCCTTCTTTTTCTAACGGGGCGGCTTATGCAGATCTAGATAATGATGGAGATTTAGACTATGTTATCAACAACATCAACGATCCAGCTTTTCTTTTTAAAAATAATTCTACTTCTGGAAACAGCATTCAATTTCAATTGGAAGGACCAGAAAAAAATCGAACTGGGATTGGTTCTAAAATTTGGTTAGAATTAAAGGATAAAACAGAATATGTTGAGGTCAATCCTTATCGAGGGTACATTGCGAGTGTAGACCCACGTATTCATTTTGGATTGGGAGAAGAAGTTGAGATTTCTAGCGTCAAGATTCAATGGCCGGATGGAAAGGTTCAGAATCTTAGCAGTTTAGAAATCAACTCCATTCATACTTTAAAATATGTTGATGCAAAACAAGTCAACGTACCAAAAGAGCAAGACCATAAGCCAAGTCTATTTGAAGACCTGACTGAAAAAATTAATATCCCATTTGTTCATAGTGATAAAAATTTTATGGATTTTAGAATTCAGGTTTTATTGCCAAAAATGCATTCTCAAGAAGGACCAGGAATTGCTGTTGGAGATATAAACGGTGATCAACTGGAAGACTTTGTGATTGGAAATGCACAAGAAGGTCAGACCAAGATTTTTATTCAAAAAGAAAACAATACTTTCGTCCAAGACAGCATTGATAATTTTAAAAAAGACAATACTGCACTGCTGCTATTTGATCTCGAAAATGATGGCGATCTGGATTTATACATCGGTACAGGTAGCTCAGAATACAAGGTTAACAGTCCAGAACTCAATGATCAAATTTACAAAAATGATGGTCGTGGAAATTTCACTTTAGCAGAAAATGTACTCCCTGATAATTTTAACTTTACTTCTACGGTTAATGCTACTGATTTTGATCAGGACGGAGATTTAGATCTGTTCGTTGGTGGAAGAATGGTTCCACAATCCTATCCTATGCCGGAGACTTCAACGCTCTTGCGCAATGACAACGGACGCTTCACCGATGTGACGAAGGAATTGGCACCGGACTTAATAAACCTAGGTATGGTTACTTCTGCGCTTTGGACGGATTACAACCAAGATGGTTGGCAAGATTTAATTGTTGTAGGAGAATGGATGCCAATCACTTTTATTAAAAATACGAATGGGAAATTTTCTTTAGACAAAACCATAAAGAATTCGAACGGTTGGTGGAATAGCATCGCTTCTGGTGACATGGACAGTGATGGCGACTTGGATTATGTGCTCGGCAACCAAGGATTAAATAATCAATTGAAAGCTACCGCAGCAAATCCGGTGGAAATCGTTGCCAAAGATTTTGATGCCAATGGAAGTGTAGATCACATCATCAATCATTTTAATGGAGAAAACTATTACCCTTATCATTTGAAAAAAGACTTGATCAAGCAACTGAATTTTATGCGCAAGCGTTACCAAAGATTTGAGGAATATGCGGTTGTTCAATCCGATGAATTATTGACCGCGGAAGAATCGGCGGATACTTATCAAGGCAAAGCTTTTCATTTTGAAAGTATGTATTTAGAAAATACTGGAAATGGGAATTTTGCAATGCATTCTTTGCCTGTAGAAACACAGTTTTCCCCAATCAAAGGAATTCAAATCGCAGACTTCAACGCAGATGGAAATCTGGATATTTTAACGATCGGAAATGATTATGGCACAGAGATTTTTACAGGAAGACATGATGCTTCAATTGGCAATTTATTGCAAGGAGATGGAAAAGGATCTTTTGCAGCAATTTCTATTGCCCAATCTGGCTGGAAGGTCGATGGTGATGCAAGAGCTTTGGTACAACTGTACAATTCAAATGACGATAAATTAATTTTAGCTTCACAAAATGCTGGTCCACTTAAAGTTTTTCAACATAAGAATAATTTAAAATTAATTCCTGCTTTACCGGACGAACATACGGCTTGGCTATATGACAAAGAAGGCAATAAGACCATCAAAGAAATACCTTATGGATCTGGCTACTTTTCTCAATCAAGCCGGATGCTTGAAATGGATACAACTCGGTATTCTAAAATTGAGTTTGTTAATTTTAAAAATAAAAAACGGACGGTCGAATAAAAAACATATTTTAGGATAGACACCTTAGCTAATAATTTTTCTAGACCAATGTTTAAAGAGTAAATCTCGAAGGGATGTATCGATTATAAATCATCCCAATAAATAAGATTTAAAACTCCGTAGGAGCGACATTATTTCTTTGACGACAGAACTATAATGTCACCCATTCTGGGTTAAAAAAATTGTTTCGTTTGTTTTTTAGAATAGTGTCATCCCTTCGGGATTTTCAAGATTCGCTTTAAACAAACTTTAAATTCTATAGCTTGAATTGCTATAACTTTGTCAATATCAATCCTCGCAATTCAATGGCTTCCTTTCCAGGAATTTCTTGCGCCTTGACGACCAAGTCTGACTCCCCTTTTTTCAACATCACCTCTCCTACTGGCATTCTTTTCCATTCCTTTTCATACACTTCCCAACGCGTCACCCGATCTGGACTTTCTAGGTATTCAGGAAAGTGTGCTTCCGGAAATTTTACTTCGCTTTTCTGATTCCCCGTCTGCAAAGTCATTACTGTATTTATGTTTTCTTCCTTGACACAATACATCATTTCTACTCCATACTTCCCTCCTTCCACTGCATCTACTTTCCAAACAACAGAATCCTTTTTACTACTCCAATTGCTTACCCAATCATTCGCCCATCCCATGCCTTCGAAGAACTTTAAATCCCCACTCAACTTTCCTTCCGGAGATGGAAGTACTACAATCGGAGCTTCTTTGTGTCCAACAGGAATCGGAGGAGGCAAAATTCCTTCACTGGTCACTTCCTTGTATTTTGCAAGATAAGCCGCACCCAATGAATCGACCATATCTGGACGTTGAGCAGCAAGATCAGAAGTTTGAGCAGGATCAGCGATCATATCATATAAGGTGACCGTGCTGTCTTTCTCCAATACCAAGCGCCATTGATTTGTACGCACAGCGCCAGGATTAGGAGTCAATGAATAACCGATTGGGAAAGTAAACAAATGTCTCTCGGGCCAAGGGCTTCTTTCTCCTTTTAAAATCGGAGCCAAACTTTTTCCATCCATTGGCTTTCCTTCTTTTCCACCTAAATCACAAAGGTCAATTAGGGTTGGCAAAATATCAATATGCATTCCATGCTGGCGCACCAAACGCTTGCCATCTATGCCGCCTTTCGGCCAACGAACAAATAAAGGTACCCGTACGCCTCCTTCATTGTAACTTCCTTTATGTCCTTTCATAAATCCATTCCATCTTGCTCTATTCGGACCATTATCCGTCGTAAATAGTACAATGGTATTTTCGGTCAATCCTAAATCATCCAACTGCTTAAATATTCTTCCAATATTTTCATCAATATTTTCACACATCCCATAAGCCGCCGCATTGAAATCTGTTAGTCCTTTTGCTTTGTATTTATCAAAATAAGAATCGGGAATCTGCATTGGACTGTGAGGAGCATTGTAGGGAACATATGCGAAAAAGGGTTCTTCTTTTTTTGCCGAGATCCAATTCATACAGGCATCCGTAATGACATCGGTTATAAATCCTTTCGTTTTAACTGTTTTTCCATTATGGGTTAAACTGGTATTAAAATAATTGTTCCAATGTCCAGCCGAAAATCCAAAAAACTCATCAAAGCCTTGTCCTGTTGGGTCGTTAGGGTATTGCTCACCGTTGTGCCACTTGCCAAAAATACCAGTTGCATATCCATCCTCCTTGAAATATTCAGCTATCGTTTTTTCATCGGATCGCATCACTTCTTTTCGGTGAGTCACCCAGGTTGTTCCTGTTCGCAAATGATATCTTCCCGTCAGTAAACTGGCTCGGGTTGGTGCACAAACCGGCGATACATAAAAACGATCAAAAGAAACTGATTTTCCTGCAAAAGCATCCAATACTGGCGTATCAACAGAATCATTATCGTGGAAGCCTAAATCCCCCCAACCCTGATCATCCGTCATAATCAATATTACATTTGGCTGATTTGATTTAGATTTCTTGACTGGAGTATCAGCGCAACTGAGTGTTAAAACGAATGTTGAAATGACTAGGTAAAAAGGGAGAAAATATTTCATATTATTTTAAATTATCATAGACTTTAAATTATTCTAATTTAATGCCCTTGTAGTGATAAATTGGCTACATAGCCTTCCTTATTCTCGGTAGAAATAAGTAGCTTAGAGTTCTGTATTAAACAGAAAAACTGTACTCAATTTAAGAATATTTAGGGAATATGAATGGTATTAAAAAGTTCGATTTTGTGAGCATGCTGAAAATTGGTGTTGTAGGGTTGTGCTTTTTAATGAGTTCCTGTACAAAAGTAAAAACAGGACAAAGCTGGAGATTGGATCTTTTAAAGCAAGGAACTTTTTCTTCCCCACGATTAGTAGACTTAAATGGAGACGGTGTTCTCGATGTTGTTTTGGGCGCAGGACGAAATGAAGGAGAAGCATCTCCTTATGGCGTAGTCGCAATTGATGGATTAAATGGCCAAGAATTGTGGAAGCACCGCTGTATTAATCAAGTTGTAGGGTCCGCCATTTTTCTGGATCTGAATGCAGACAATACCAAAGATGTCATCATTGGAGGGAGAAATAAACAACTATTTGCATTGAACGGAAAATCAGGTGAATTAATCTGGGAATACAAAGTGGCCAGTGAAGAGTTCAACCAATATGGTTTTGCTCGTTTTAATTTTTACAACCCCCAAATCATTCCAGATCAAAATGGAGATGGACTAGACGAAATCCTGGTCGCCAACGGTGGTAATGTAAGAGCTCCTGCAAAAGGCGAAAACAGAAGATTTCCTGGAGTACTTCTCGTTTTGAATAGTACAGATGGAAGTATAATGGCTCTTGATACTATGCCAGATGGAAAAGAAACTTATATTTCGCCGGTGGTTGCAGACTTTGAAGGCGATGGCAATTTGGAAATTATTTTTGGCAGCGGTGGTGAAACGATAAACGGTAAATTGTATAGAACGTCCTTGAAAAGCTTAATGGGAAATAATATTCAAAATGCAACAGTTATTGCGGAAGAAGAAGGGCATGGTTTTTTTGCACCGCCAGTCATCGTTGACATTAATGCAGACCAGACCCCAGATATTGTAACCAATTCTCACGGAGGTAAAATGATTGCAATTGATGGAAGAAATAACCAAGTCATTTGGACCTACCAAAGTGACAATATGGAAGCCAGTAACTCTATTGCACCAGGGTATTTTAATGACGACGATACTCCAGACTTCTTTACTTATTTTTGTAAAGGTGCCTGGCCAGAAAATAAAGGTGTTCAACAAGTCCTAATAGATGGCCAGACTGGAGAATTGCTTTTCACGGACAGCATAGGTTCTTCCGGTTTTTCTACACCAGTAGCGGTGGACTTGAATGACGATGGAATAGATGAAGCAGTGATGAGTATCATAGAATTTGAACACACCACCAAAAGTTTTTTAAAAGTAGAACACCACCTCCATGCATTTGATTTCAAAAGAGATACTTCCTGGAATTTAACACCGAAAATAAATTGCAAAAATATCGCATCAACGCCTTGGGTAGGTGACATGGACAATGACGGTCTTCTGGATATTGTTTACTGCCAATTGGCCAATCATCCTCGGTTAACTGACTTTTTTGGCTTAACCATTAATAAATTAGCAAGCTCTATCCCAAATACCAAACCTCCAACCTGGGGTGCATATATGGGAAACAACTACGACGGTATTTTTGAAAAAAGAAAATAAACTCTGGCAAACAAGAAATGATCTTCAACTGCCACGAACAAATTAATTTATGAGATTTACAGCACGAAATATGAACTTAATCGTTAAAGAAACTACCCTTTTTAAACTAATAAAAAGAACTGCTTTACTTTCGGTGATACTTGGTGGTTTGTTCTCTTGTAAACCTTCTTCCAGCGCTACCTTATTCACTGAACTGTCTTCCAGTAAAACAGGAATTGAGTTTATAAATACTATTGAAGCCAACGATGTCTACAACATCATTTCATTTGAATATTTCTACAATGGTGGTGGAGTTGCAGTTGCTGATTTCAATCAAGATGGATTGCAAGATTTGGTATTTAGTGGAAATTTGGTATCGAACAAAATGTATTTGAATCAGGGAGAAATGTCTTTTGAAGATGTTACGGAAGTTTCTGGAGTCGGAGCAATGGGAAAATGGTGCAGTGGAATTACTATCGTTGATATCAATACCGATGGTCTCCCCGATATCTATTTTTCAGTCCATACCCTTTCACAAAGTGAAGACCGAAAAAACATGTTGTTCATCAACAATGGAAACGATGAAAACGGAATTCCGACTTTTACAGAAATGGCCGCTGCTTATAAAATAAATGACGAAGGACATAGCATGAATGCGGTTTTTTTCGATTACGACAATGACAATGATCTCGATCTTTATATTTTAACCAATCAGTTAGAACGACAGTCTCCAAATAAATTTTTCCCTAAACGGACCAACGGCGAAGCGCCAGGCACAGACCGTCTTTACAGAAACGAAGGCATTGGTCCAGATGGTCATCCCGTTTTCAAAAATGTAAGTTTCCGTTCTGGAATATCTCACGAAGGCTATGGTCTAGGAATCAATGTGGTAGACATCAACAGAGATGGTTGGAAAGATTTATACATCACAAATGATTACCTGAGCAATGACCTTTTATACATCAACAATCAGGATGGAACTTTCACCAATAAAGTTCGAGATTACATCAAACACCAATCTCATTCTGCAATGGGCAATGATGTTGTTGACATCAACAATGATGGTTGGTCTGATATCATTACTTTGGACATGTTGCCTCGGCACAATCAAAGGATCAAAATGATGCAGGTTGAAAACAAATATTCCAATTATGTAAATAGTCGAAAACTAGATTACGATTATCAATATATGCGCAATACGCTTCAAATAAATAGTGGCATTGATCCAAATGGAAAACAGAACTTTAGTGATGTTGGATATATGGCTGGCGTCAATGCAACAGATTGGAGTTGGGCACCATTGGTAGCAGACTTTGATCATGATGGTTTAAGGGATATGGTGATCACCAATGGCTTTCCGAAAGATGTAACAGATATGGATTTTGTGGCATTTCGGTCTTTCAATAATTTGGCTTTTAATAAGCAAGAAATTTTAGATGCTATTCCCGAAATTGATATCTCTAATTTCGCATTCAAAAACAATGGAGATCTTAGTTTTGGAGATGTAACCAAAGACTGGGGCTTCAGCAAATCTTGTTATTCAAACGGTGGCGCATATGCTGACCTTGACAATGATGGTGATTTGGACATTATCATCAATAACATCAACTCACCGGCTTCCATTTATCAAAACAACTTATTAAGTGGTATTTCGGATTCAACTAAAAATTATCTTCGATTAAAAATAAATGGAACTGGCAATAACAAGGATGCCTTAGGAGCCATTGTCCAAGTACATGTGGATGATCAAATTTTGTATCATGAAAATTCTCCTTATCGCGGATATCTATCGAGCATGGAACCATTCATTCATTTTGGATTGGGGAATGCCAATAGCATTGATTCCATGTTTATTGAATTCCAGGGAAAACGGGTCTATGCAAAAACCAGCATCTCTGCCAATCAAATACTAAATATTGATTTGGATTTAGAAAACCTAGAGGCGCAACCTTCGGCCACTGTGTTGAATAAGGAAGCTTCGCAATTTTCTTTTGAAAACAAAGCTTCTGAAAAAGGTTTGGATTTCATTCACTACGAACACGTCTTTACCGATTACAATATCCAAAGACTTTTGATGCATCAATACACGCAAGCG
>CALIAG010000294.1 GCA_938041325.1 uncultured Saprospiraceae bacterium
TTCGAGCCCTTTAAGTACTTCACTTCGTTGTTTGGCTGATCGGAAACGGTTCAAATAATCAACCGTAACAGGCATATCTTCCAGCCGTTCGGTAAACGTTTTAAAATGCTGAAACGCCAAAATCGTTGTCGGAACTAAAATAGCAACTTGTTTGCCATTGTCAACGGCTTTAAAGGCAGCTCTAATGGCAACTTCTGTTTTTCCAAACCCAACATCACCACACACCAAACGATCCATTGGACGTTCACTTTCCATATCAGCTTTTACATCTTGTGTCGCTGTCGATTGATCGGGCGTATCTTCATAAATAAATGAAGCTTCTAGTTCATGTTGTAAATACGTATCTGGCTGGTATTGAAATCCTTTTTGGGTACGACGTTTTGCATACAATTCAATTAAATTATAGGCAATATGTTTTACGCGAGCTTTGGTTTTTTGCTTCAGTTTTTTCCAAGCGCCAGAACCCAATTTATATATTTTTGGTGCTTTTCCGTCTTTTCCGTTGAATTTAGAAATTTTGTGTAAAGAGTGAATGCTCAAATATAAAATATCGCGTTCGCCATAAATTAATTTAATTGCTTCTTGCTTTTTTCCTTCAACATCAATTTTTTTTAATCCGCCAAATTTTCCAATTCCATGATCAATATGTGTGACATAATCTCCAACTTCTAAATTGGTCAATTCTTTCAGTGTAATGGCTTGCTTTTTGGCATATCCATTTTTCAAGTGAAACTTATGATAGCGTTCAAAAATTTGATGATCGGTGTAGCAAATTATTTTCTGATCGTGATCGGTAAAACCTTGATAGAGTGGAAGTACAATGGTTTCATAATGTACTTTTTGTTCTACATCATCAAAAATGTCGTGAAAACGTTTCGCTTGTTGTTCACTAACGCAGGTAATATAATTGGTGTAGCCTTTTGCTTTATTTTCATCTAAATTTTCAATCAATAAGTCAAATTGACGATTGAATGAAGGTTGCGGCGTTGTATTAAATTCGATAAATGTATCTGCTTTCAACAATGGATTTGAGGTCAATTCTACAATCGTATACTCAAAAAATTGATCCTCTAATAATTCTTTTGTGCAGAATAATTCTTCGGGCGTATTGTGTTTTATTTCTTCTGATAATTGTGAAAAAGCGGCTTTGGCTTTGTTGAATAATTTATCAATTCGACCAAAAAGTAATTCGGTATTTTTTGCAAAAACAATCGTTTTACCGGGAATATATTTTAAAAAGCTTTCGCGAGATTCTTGCAGTGCTTTATTTTCAACATTTGGAATAATGCTAATTTTCGTTACTTTATCTGTTGAAAGTTGCGTTTCCACATCAAACGTACGCATGCTGTCTACTTCATCGCCAAAAAACTCAAGTCGGTATGGTTCATCATTTGAGAATGAATACACATCTACAATTCCACCACGAACCGAAAATTCGCCTGGTTCTGTGACAAAAACTACACGATTAAAATTGTATTCAAACAAGGTTTCATTTACAAAATCGATCGATAACTTATCATTCAAAGAAACCTTGAGTGTGTTTTTTTCGAGTTCTTTTCGCGTCACTACTTTTTCAAATAATGCATCCGGATATGTAACAATGAGTGAAGGTTTTTTGCGCGAATTAATTCGGTTTAATACTTCGGCTCTCAACAATACATTTGCATTGTCTGTTTCTTCTATTTGATACGGTCTGCGGTAACTTCCAGGATAAAAAAGCACATCTTTATCATTTAGCAAATGTTCCAAATCATTTAGGTAATATGCAGCTTCTTCTTTATCATTTAAGACAAAAATAAATGGCATATTACTTTCCTTAAAAGCTTCTGAAATGGCAAACGATAAACTAGATCCTACCAGACCTTTTAGGTGTACTTTTTCTTGATTTTTGGCAATAGCTTGCCCCAATTTCCTAAGTTCAGGAGATTGTTTAAAATGTTGCGAGATTTTAGATATACTCACGGGTGTAAAATTTTAGATGCAAATATACTATGCAGGTGTTAGATTCAATAGAAAATCACAGTAAAATTTTGTGTAGAAAGACGCAATATTATTTATATTTGCAGTACTAAAAATTAAGAAATGTCTATATCAGATTTATATTCAAGTGGATTTCGTGAAAGAAATCAAGATCATTTTGCGGCAATTGTTCGTGTGGCAATGAGTAATGACGTAATTTCAGAAGAAGAGAAAGCTTTTTTAGATAGAATGGCTAGAAATTTAGATATCTCTGAAAATGATTATAAAGAAATTTTAAAAGATTACAAATCGCATCCAATCAATCCGCCAACAATGTACAATGAACGTTTAGATCGTTTGTTTGATTTGTCGAGAATGGTGTATGCAGATCATCAGTTAGGACCAAAACAAACAGGTATTTTAGAGCGTTTGGCAACAGGATTAGGATTTTCTCCAGAAAACGTTCCTTATGTAGTACACAAGGCGTTAATGCTAGTGAGTAAAGGCGTAGATTCTGATGATTTTAAAGATGAGATTAAAAATATGAATCGTTAATCAGAACGATTGACCCGTCCTAAAAAAACCGAGCAAGTTGCTCGGTTTTTTTTATGTGTATTATTTTTTCTATTTGTCACATCGAGCGCAGTCGAGATGCTTTGATATTGTAATTTTTATTTAGGTCTCGACTGCGCTCAACCTGACAATATTATTTTAAATGCTTGTATATTTTACTGAGCAGCGTAGTTTCATCAAATGGTTTTTCAATG
>CALIAG010000295.1 GCA_938041325.1 uncultured Saprospiraceae bacterium
ACGATGTTCCTCCTCAAACAACAATCTGTCTTTCTCCCTATCAACCCTTCATGATGACAAGTAACGAAGAAACTGTTGGGTATATGCTAAATTTCCATCCTGATTTTTTTTGCACTTATCGTTATCAGAATGATATAGAGACAGAAGGGGTGCTTTTCAATAATTTTTCTTCAGAACCTTTTTTTTCAGTTAATAACATATCCAAATTCATTGGACATATTCACAATATGAATTCGGAGATTAAAGAAAATGGAATTGGAATCCATGAAGTGCTTATTTCATCACTAAAAATATTTTTAATTATTCTTGTTCGGGAAAAACGAACTTTTGATAAGACAAATAATTTATCCAAGGTAAATGAAAAACCAGCCTTGATGCAGAGTTTGGTTGATAGTATTGAAAAGAATTATAAAAGTTTGCACACCGCAGGCGACTATGCGAAGATTCTTTTTGCTACACCTCAACAATTAAACAAGGTGGTAAAATCAAATTGTAATATTTCCGTTTCTCAAATGATAGTAAACAGGATTATAATTGAAGCCAAAAGAGAATTATATTTAACTTCAAAAGCCGTAAAGGAAATATCTGGTGACTTAGGATATAAAGATGAATTCTATTTCAGTAGAGTGTTCAAAAAACAAGTTGGTGTCTCTCCAAAATTGTATCTTAATACAGTTGGCTTTGCTAAAATGGAATAAAAGACCAGTAGAGAACAATTCATAAAACAACAATATCTCCTATAGGGTCGCTACTGCGTTTATCGAAACCGTTACACACAAGCAGAATAAGATTTATTTCTTTGACTTTCAAAATATAAAAGAAAATATAACATGAATAAAATTAAATACATCTCCCTAATTCAAATAATAATATTATCTCTTGCACTAAATATCCAATCTTGCAGTAATGAATGTGAAGGTGTTGACTGCCTAAATGAAGGCGTATGTGTTGATGGTGCATGCAACTGTACAGAAGGTTATATCGGTACAAACTGTGAAAATTTCGATCCATCAAAGGTCCAATTTTTGATTAATGAAGGAAAGACACCTATTGAATTATTCAACGGTGAAATTCCTTTGGACAGCTTATATGGTAAAAATTACAATGGTGGCTTAATCTTCTACCTTAATATAACCGATGGTACAGGTTTGGTAGCTGCGACGGAGAATGTAGGTTCTAATATTGAATGGGGTTGTCAAGGAGTTGATATTCCAAATTTGAATAATGTAAATACCGCACCTCCTATATCCGGTCCAGAAACAGAAGAAGGGGCTCGTATTGGGGATGGAATAACAAATACAATAGCAATTATAGCAAGTTGTGATGAAGATAATATAGCAGCAAAACTTTGTCAAGAAATGGGATCTGACTGGTTTTTACCTTCTCGTAGTGAGTTAAGACTGATGTATAATAATTTGCATTTGAACGGCCATGGAAATTTCACTACAATGGATTTCTATTTCAGTTCTACTGAGATCAGTCATGCCGTTGTATCTGCTGTCAACTTTTCGAACGGAAGTCGATTCCAAGATACCAAGGGTGCCAGTAGAACTGCTAGAGCTGCAAAATTTTATTAACAATCCAGCGTAAAAATTACGAAATAATAATTTATTTTAATAAAGAATTTTATGGAGCAATAATATAAAATGCTAACAAGTTTAGATAAGAACTAGAAAGGGAATCTTGAATTGATCAAAATATCAAATGAAAAACGAGGGGAAGTTGAACAAATATTACTGTTAAAAATCCCCTTGATTATTGAGCAAACGCTTACCTCTATTTAAAAAAAACATCCAACCTATTTCCCAAAACAATACATTTACAAATAAACAATTATTCTTTTAGTATCGACAAATTCATACCGTGAAGGAGTCTTTGAAACCATGCGTCTTATAGCAGCAATTCTAATCTGATTTCAATAGATAAACACGATTTATAAATCTATAAAATCATAGATATAGATCCATAAAAAATGATATCCCTTTTCCTCGCTAGGTTAAACGCAAAGAAATTCCTATTTTTAAAAAGTCTTTTTAGACCACTACCTCAAAAATAAAAGAAAACAAGCAATTATGAATTGCCCCAGTTGTTATCACAATAATCCCGAGAATGCAAAATTTTGTATGTCCTGCGGAGACAAGATGGACAAAAAATGCCAGCATTGTGGAACAGAATATTTAAGCCCATCAAAATTTTGCATGGAATGTGGCAAAAGTCTTTCGGCTCCCACCCTTGCTGTTTCTACTTCCAATCCAAAAGCTAAAAATGCAGAACGCAGGCAATTGACCGTTATGTTTTGTGGCATTGTCGGTTCCACCGAAATTTCTAATCAACTAGATGCGGAAGAATTTCTACAACTTTTACAGGATTACCAGCAGGTTGCTAAAAAAGTCATCACTCGATACGGCGGCTATATTGCTCAATACTTAGACAATGGTCTAGTTGTTTATTTTGGCTACCCAAAAGGTTTAGAAGGAGCGCCAAAAGCAGCCATTCGTTGTGGTTTGGGTATGCACGAAGCGCTGATACATGCCAATCAGCAATGGAAAGCCCAACAAAAAAAAACATTGGCATTGCGCATCGGTATTCACACTGGTTTGGTAGTGGTCGACTATCATCTTGCCTTGGGCGATACCACGAATATTGCTGCTCGTATTGAAAAATTAGCACCCACCAATTCCGTAGTCATCAGTCATGCTACTTCTAAATTGGTGGAAGGTTGGTTTGAAACTAGTAGCCTGGGTCATCAAAATCTCAAAGGAATTGCAGAACCTTTAGAAATTTTTCAAGTCAACCAAAGTAGTGGTGCAAGAAGTAGATTACAGATTGCCATTGCAAAAGGTTTGACCCCAATGGTAGGTAGAGAAGAAGAACTACAGATGTTAAAAAGAACTTGGCATCAAGCTTATAATAGAAAAGGCCAAATAGTGCTACTCAACGGGGAAGCAGGTATCGGCAAATCCAGATTGGTAGAAAGCGTCAAACAAGATATTGTCCTTGAAGCAGATGCTTGGATGATAGAAGTCCATTGTTCCGCTCACCATCAAAATACGGTCTTCTACCCTATCATAGATCTCTTGGAAGAAAATGTATTAAAATTTGAAGCAGAAGACTCCCAACAAATTAAGTCTTCAAAACTAGAAGGATTCATTCTTCAATCCGGTCTGTCTTTGGAACATTCCATGCCATTGTTATCTGAATTTCTATCTCTTCCTTTGCCTACTCAATATGCTCCTTCCCAATTGACCGCTTCCGGTAAAAAGAAACAAATCATGGAAGCCATTCTACGAACATTAATCAATCGATCGCTAAAACAACCTGTGTTATTGATCATCGAAGATTTACATTGGGCGGATCCTTCTACCCTTGAATGGATCGATTTATTTGTTGATCAATTACCAACCTACCCCATTTTTGCACTCTGCACCACTCGTCCAGAATTCCAACCCAATTGGTTAGGGAGATCACATGCGGTGCAACTCAAATTACAAGGACTTTCCACAAATCGAGTAGAAAGCATTTGCCAACATCAAAGTCATGGTAAACCCCTTCCACTCGAAGTGATGCAACAGATCAAAGAAAAAACGGATGGCATTCCTTTATTCGTGGAAGAGCTTACCCGCATGGTTTTGGACTCTGGAATGTTGATAGAAACGGAAGATGCTTATGAATTAAATGGACCACTTCCTATTTTAGCCATCCCATCCACCCTGCAAGATTCACTTCTTGCCCGATTGGATCAATTGGATTCGATAAAGGAATTGGCTCAAATTGGCGCTGTATTAGGAAGGGAATTTTCATTCAATTTATTACAATCCGTTTCTGGAAGGACAACAGAAAACCTAGAAAAAGAAATTGCTTTAATGATCGAAGCAGAGTTGGTATACCAACGTGGTATGATGCCACAAGCAACTTTTATTTTTAAACATGCTCTTGTCCAGGACACTGCTTATAACTCACTTTTAAAAAGTCGTCGCCAATTATTACATCAACGAATCGCTCAAGTTATTGAGCAGGAATTTGAAGATACCGTAAAGAATCGTCCAGAAATTTTTGCACATCATCTTACAGAAGCTGGCCTTACCGAAAAAGCCATTGAGAGTTGGCAAGCTGCTGGAATTCTCGCCATCAAGAGACATGCGCTATTGGAAGGAGTGCATCATTTAAAAAAAGGATTGGCTTTGTTACCAAGGATTTTAGAAGAACCAAAAAGGCTTTCAATTGAATTGACTTTATTGAAAATTTTGACGCCAAGTCTTCAACTTTCTCAAGGATACGCAAATAAAGAAATCGAAAAAATGGCCAATCGTTGGTTAGAAGTTGCCAAACAATCAGGCATCATGGATCAAATTTATGATGCACTTGTTGGTCAATTTACCTACTACACTTTTAGCGGCAATTACGAAAAAGGGAAACACTCCGTTTTAGAGTTAGTCAACTTAGCCAGCCAACGAAAAGATCCTTATTTTGAAGCCATCAGTCGTTTCTTTTATGGTATTCAATATACCCTTTCGGGAAATTATGAATCAGCCCAAATTCAATTTACAAATGCGCTAGAGTTGTACCAACCAGAAGTAGATTTAAACCGTAGCTATTATAATATAGGTAATATCAAGTCCACTACCTTGACTTATTATTCTACCGCTTTGCACCTTTTGGGCTATCC
>CALIAG010000296.1 GCA_938041325.1 uncultured Saprospiraceae bacterium
TATGATTATTTCGATGAGAAAGAAGTGAAAATGATGGTTCATCAAATGCCGATAAAATCCTCGGATACTTTGTATGTAAAGATTGCTCCTTTGTTTATTGGGTTCACCGCAATATTGACTTTGATCTTGCTTGTATGGTCTGCAGTCAATACTTTTCTAAGCAGAAGAAAAGAAAAAAGCAGGGAACGAAATTTAAGTCCAGCATAAAATATTTCTAAGTATAAAGAACAGGGAAGGCATAAAAATCATCAACGGTTTTTATGCCTTTGCTTTTTAAATATTTCTTGCCTTTGTATGAAATTGCTAACAAATATCAAAGAAGATTTCTTTTCCATTATTAATGACTAATTTGTCCTCGGACTTATTATAACAGACAAAAATCAAATAATGGAACGCCTTAGTGTTTTTGATATTTTTAAAATAGGAGTCGGCCCCTCAAGCTCTCATACGCTTGGTCCTTGGAAAGCAGGTTTAGCTTTTTCAGAAAACTTAAAAGGAAAAGCATTTGATGGAATAGAAGTACATCTATACGGTTCCTTGTCAAAGACTGGGATTGGTCATGCGACAGATATCGCAGTGCAATTGGGACTTGAAGGATTCAACCCTGAAACAATTTCAACGGAAAATATCTCTACCATTATTCAAAGGATTAAAAACGAAAAATCACTGAGCATTAATCAATCAAATATTCGATTTGATCCAAAGAGCCAAATTGTTTTTCACCAACACGCACTTCCTCAGCATCCGAATACAATGATTCTAAAAGCCTTTCAAAAAGGGCAATCTGTTTTGGAAGAAACCTATTTTTCGTTAGGAGGAGGATTTATATTAAAAGAAGGAGAAGAAGAGAATCGTGATAAAGTGGTTGATTTGCCTTTTCCTATTGACAAAGGTTTGGATCTTGTGAAATATACAAATGCCACTGAACAGTCTATTGCAGAAATCGTTTGGCAAAATGAATTGTGTTTTCGTTCTGCAGAGGATATCCATAATGGCATTCAATTGATTTTCGATACGATGTTGGAATGCGTTTTTAAAGGCGTTACCACAGATGGAATACTACCCGGAGGCCTTGAAGTAAAGAGGCGCGCAAAAAAAATGAATGACGATTTGATGGAGGGCAAAAGTTTTTCCAATGCTAAAGAATGGTTGAACCAAATTAAAAACTCTACGATCGATTTCAATAAAATAAACAAATGGATCAGTTGTTTTGCGCTTGCTGTAAATGAAGAAAATGCAGCGATGGGAAGGATCGTGACTTCGCCAACCAACGGTGCCGCAGGTGTTGTACCAGCTGTCTTGTTTTACTATTATTGTTTTTGTGAAAATAATGGAATTGAAGACATTAAGCGATTCCTTTTTACATCCGGAGAAGTAGGTTGTTTGTTCAAAAAAGGAGCAACCATTTCTGCAGCAGTTGGTGGATGCCAAGCTGAGATTGGCGTTTCCTCTGCTATGGCTGCAGCCGGATTAACGGAAGTTCTTGGCGGCTCACCAAGGCAAGTGCTAATGGCTGGAGAAATAGCCATGGAACACCACCTTGGTTTAACCTGCGATCCAGTTGGAGGTTTGGTGCAAATTCCATGTATCGAACGCAACACCATGGGGGCAATGAAAGCCATTACCGCCAGCAACCTTGCATTGAGCGGAGATCCCGCAGATGCAAAAGTGAATTTTGATGTTGTCGTGAAAACGATGTGGGATACTGCTCAGGAAATGAACGGTAAATACAAAGAAACATCAGAAGGAGGATTGGCTTTTAATCTTCCTGTCATTATGCCCAACTGCTAGGATTTATGTATTTTGGTAAAAACAATTAACCATGAAAAGAAGAAAATTCGTTGCTGCCTCTTCCTTATTGCCTTTCGCTGCAATGGCAAAAGCCAATTCATTGAGTAGTAAAGAAGATAAACTCCAAAATAATGTGGGTAAGGAAATCTATGAATTAAGGACTTATCAATTGAGTGCTGTTTGGAAAAAAGATCTCTTTGCTGCGTTTTTGAAAAATGCTTTGGTTCCTGCGTTGAATAGAGTAGGAGTGAAGAACGTAGGTGTTTTTGAAGAATATGGCAAGTCGGAACCG
Organism: uncultured Saprospiraceae bacterium; assembly: GCA_938041325.1. GTDB lineage: Bacteria > Bacteroidota > Bacteroidia > Chitinophagales > Saprospiraceae > CALIAG01. The sequence continues at coordinate 2,084 of CALIAG010000296.1, forward strand.
CCGAAGATTTATGTGTTTATTCCTTTTGCAACTTTCGAATTGTATTCCACTTATCTCGATATTTTAGAAAAGGATGAGCAGTTTAAAAAGGACAAAGAAAGTTTTGACAAAATTGAAATTGGCAACAAAGTCTATAAACGTTACACCAGTGATGTGATGATAGCATTTTCAGGAATGCCTCAAATGAATCTGCCAAAAACCAAAGAACGCATTTTTGAAATCCGTTTTTATGAAGGTTATAATGATGATGCAGTTCGACGCAAAGTCAAAATGTTCAATGAAGGAGAGTTTGATATTTTTGAAGAAACGGAATTGTATCCTATCTTTTTTGGGAAAGCGATCGCAGGAGAAAACTTGCCGAAACTGACCTACATGCTTGCCTTCGAAAACATGGAACAAAGAGATGCCAATTGGTCGAAATTTGGAGCGCATCCGATGTGGGATAAAATGCGCAATGATCCGCAATATGCGAATACGGTTTCGAATATTGATAAGGTATTTTTGTTGCCGATGGATATGTCGCAGGTGTAGGTTAGAGGCTTTATTTCCACTACATTTTGCCTTCGAAAGGGATAAGTCCTAAAAAAGAATTTGCTCTTCAATGGCAAGGACTTAAGCTTTTCACTTGAAGCCTTATTTTCCTTGAAAACTATCTAGAGCGGCCAAAAACCCCCTTTTTTACCATTTTAGGCTCAAAAAGAACGGTAATCCACTCGATTTAAGCTTAAAAAGCTTGTTTTTTCCTTAAAAAAAACCGACCTTTGCACCCCGGGAATGAATATCGAACAGTAAGCGAAGATTTCATTCTTGACAACAAATAAGCTAAATAAAGCTAAAAGCTTGATCCAAAGGGATTTAAGCGTTTACTGAAAAAATGGTACAAATACAATTGAATATTAATAGTATTCGATCCGTTGTTCGGAGTTGTATTTATTTTATAACATAATCAAAATTTATGCGAAATAAGCATTTTAAAATGGGAGTAGGAAAATATTATTTTACTGTCAGAAATGGCCAAAATAATATCACAATCTCAAGAGCAAAGAAAGATGAAGCGGTTAATGCATACCTCAACTACATCAACTTAGGAAAAGATGTGAATTGGTTAGGTGCTTATAACGGCAAAAATTTCGATGACAATGAAGCTCCTGTTGCAAGCGCGGCATAAAAAAAATAAAACGATTAAATACTTATTTATATGTTAATTATTGAAGTTAAAGAAGGTGAATCTATTGATAGAGCACTCAAACGTTACAAAAATAAACACCGAAATGTTGGTGTTATTAAAGAATTGAGACGAAGAAAAGAATTCACTAAACCTTCTGTGAGCAGAAGAAAAGAAGTTCTAAAAGCTGTTTACAAGCTTAAGAAGTACGGAGAATAGATATATCTCTGCTTACTCTTTTTATGTAAATAAGTTTTTTAAGTCGCGTAAAGCCAAAATTCAATATGCCTTTGTGGTATATTGAATTTTGCTATATACGGTAGTCTCAAATGTCATTCCTTGACCGTCCAATCCTCATGATTTTTCTTCGTAAATTGATTGGTATCCTATTTTTCAGACCAATCTTAATGACTATATCTCCCAACCAGTAACTGGTTTTTCCCTTTTTCATAATTCAAATACTGAGGACTAGTTTATACTTTTTCCTCCATATTTTATATATTGTTGATAAGAGCCGTCTGAATTTCTAAATTTGTACACCGCCAAGTTTTATTTCAAACAGAGTGTAAGCAAAACACTTCCTGTTGCTTCTTGTAGTGAATTTTCGAATTTACTTTATTCCATTTGGCATTTTTGTACAAGTTTCTTTGTCTAAAAATAACAACACTTTTTCTGATTAAGAATTTATTTCTGTACCCAATAAGGTGGCTCCACAAATAACGGATGAGAACTTTAATTATTGATGACGAACCTCAAAGTCATCAAACACTAACCCAATATTTCGCCAGGAATCATCCTGGTGTTGAATTACTAGCTTCTGCTTATAACATCACAGAGGGCTACCGTATTATTCAAGAGCATCAACCCGAATTGGTTTTTCTGGATGTCGAAATGCCGGATGGAACAGGTTTTGATTTGCTAGAAAAATTTCCTTCACCCGATTTCTCCGTTATATTTATTACTGCTCATGCGAAGTATGCAGTTACTGCTTTCCGTTGCGCTGCATTGGATTTTTTAGAAAAACCCATTGATGAAAAAAACCTTGCTTCTGCACTTGAACGAGCAAAGAAAGAATTGGGTCAAAAGATAGACCCGGAACAATTAAAATTGATACAAGGTTTGTTGTTGAATGTCGATTCTGCAAAACTACCAACACGCGTAGATATTTCAACATTAGAAGGCATCCATTTTCTGGAAGTCAACAGCATTACAAGGTTGGAAGCTCAGCAAAATTATACGCAGTTTTATTTGGATGATAAAAGAAAAGTTCTTGCTTCTCTCAATCTGAAAAATTATACAGATAAATTTGCACCCTATCCTGCAATTAGACAATCCCATCGTTCGCATATCGTAAACTTAAATTTTGTAGACCGCTTTGTCAAATCTGACGGAGGTTATTTGGTGATGAAAGATGGTGCAACGGTTCCTGTATCAAGAAGATATAAGGATGACCTACTGGATGGTCTTCGAACCCTATAAGACGTTTATACATTCCCAGATACATTTCATTCATTGAATCCTACATTTCGCATTTAACATACAATAGTCATGTTAAGCCTTTTTAATTTTAGATTACATAATTATCTAACCTATAAATTTTACTACTATGCCGTACACAAATATTGATGGAAGGAATAAAGTTCAATTCTTAGATACACCTCCTAAAGCCTTGGATGCTGTTGGGAAATTCTATCCTCAAGACATTGCTATTGTCTTGGCCAAGCCAGGTGTAAACGCACTTAGGGTTCAAAATGCAATAGTTAACGATGTACCAACTATTGTCTTGGTCGGAGTAAAAGTATCCTATGATCAAGAAGGAAACGAAATCCCAGAGTTAGAAAAAACATTTAAGGAGGTAGATGATGTTGTAGCGATTTACTGCCCACCATTTAATAAAAAAGGAGGTGTTTTTGAATTAACTCCTGAACCAGCAGAAGTACCTGCATAAACTAATGATGATGGAAAGTGAAAGACTAAAAAATATCCAAGCAAATATCTTAGGGTACCATTATAAAGAACACGTTAAATGTATTTTTATAAGATTCACTGAAAAGGGAGAACCAATTTTTAGATGGATAAATAAGTTAAGTGATCAACTCACTACTGCCGAGATGGAGCGTAGAGCCTATTTTGAATTTAAGGATAAAGGAACAAACCCTATAAAGGAGTCTTTAAACTTTTATCTAAGTTCTCGGGGTTTGCAATTCATTGGTTGCAAGAAAAAAGAGGAAAGAAATCCTGCAGATGCTGCATTTTGGGAAGGTATGGCCCAAAGGGCTATTATATTGGACGACCCATTGGCTATGGATTTGGAAAAAGAATGGGCGCATCATTTTTTTCATGCAATGATAATGATAGCATCAGATGATGATAAAGCGCTCAATTCAATCCAAAATGAAATTGAAGATGAATTAGAAAATGAAAAATTAGGAAAAGTAATCCACGTTGAAACAGGGAAAGCCCTTTTTCAACCTAGTACAAAAAAGCGCATTGAGCATTTTGGATTTAGAGATGGCTTATCAAAACTCAACTTTTATAAAAATAATGGAGATAAAAAGGTATACCCTCCAGAGATAGTTTTGGATGAGCAAGATGGAAGTTATCTTGTATTTAGAAAACTCAAACAGGACGTTAAGAAATTTGAAGATCGAATCAGAAATTTATGTTTTAAACTTAAAATTCCAGAAGAGTATGCCAATGCTAGGATTGTAGGGAGGTTCAAAAATGGGGAATCTTTATCTGGATTAAATAAGCCTTCTGAGAAAAATTCTGACCCTTATCGAGTAGACTTTTCATTAGACGAAGAAGGGATGAAGTGTCCTTATCATGCACATATTAGAAAATCAAATCCTAGATCTCTTGATGAAAAATTGATTCATCGTATAGGTATACCGTATGGTGAAAGAGGAGGAAGCAATGTCGGTTTATTATTTATGTGCATGCAAAAAGATATAAAAAATCAGTTTGAGCATATCCAAGTAAAATGGATGAATAATGAAAACTTTCCAGAACCAGGATCAGGTATTGATCCAATCGCAGGACAGAAAGTATCACTGCATAGGTGCCATGCACCCAGAAGGGTTAGGGACTTAGGACCTTCTTATGTTCGAAAAGAGGCGAATGAATTGAATGGAACAGTTGCATTAATGGGAGGAGAATATTTTTATGCAGCTTCCATTTCATGGTTGAGGGAATTAAAACCTTTTGAAGAAGGAGTTATTGAACAGAAGGTAGCTTTTTCAGATTCTTATGATTTTGAAGGAAGCTATTCAATGATTAATAATCAAATTTACTAACACGATTTTTGGCTTAGGACATTTTTGCCTATTTTGATTGTCCTAAGCCAAAATCATGGATACGTCTTTGAATAAGTTTTACGTATTACTAATTATTTTTTGTTTTCTGCCAAACTTATCTTCTGCTCAAGAAGTATACGATTTGCATCAGCTTACAAGCCAGGATGGATTAATTTCCCAACGCTATAACGATTTCGTTTTTCAAGATTCAAAAGGATTGGTATGGATTGGCTGTATCAATGGACTTAATGTCTATGATGGAAAAGAAGTAAGGAACTATTTTCCTGAGCCAAATGATCCATTTTCTTTATCTTCTATATATATCCAATCAGATTTTTTTGAAGATCAACATTCAAATATTTGGTTTTCCACCAATAACGCCATTCAGCTTTTCGAAAGAAAAACAGGTCGCTTTTTAAATTTTATTGATTCATTTCCACCAAGATTTAGGAAAGAAGGAAGTTCTAATAAAATAATTCATCTCGATATAAATAGAAATGAATTATGGTTCCAATTCGCCTCCAACCTCTATTGTATTAATTTATTGAAAAAAGAGCAGGTATGGGATTTAGGAAAGATTTCAATTACGGATAAATCTTT
>CALIAG010000297.1 GCA_938041325.1 uncultured Saprospiraceae bacterium
TTATTTAAATTTCACTTCCGTAGCTCCAAATCCATACCTAGGATGAAATTCATTTTTAAAAGTATCTACATCTGGATTTTTTATCAAACGACTTGCGATTGCATCCCGCAATTTTCCTTTCCCTACTCCATGAATGATGAAAACACTTTCAATGCCCAGATTGTGTGCTTTGTTCATAAAGTTATCAAAGTGGTCCATTTGAATTCTAATGATATCTGAATTGCCTTTATTGGCATTCTGCGGGCTTATTTTTTCTATATGTAAATCCAACTCACCAGAGAAATTCGCTCTTTCTACGACACTGTTTTTAGCATCAGGCTTATATTTATTTATTGGTCCTGCTACTCGTTTAGTATAACTTTGTAAATCTTCTTCCTTTTTTTCTAAGGGTTCGAATTTTTCAAATACTTTATAATGATGCACAGGTCTGTTTAACAAAGGTGCTGTCAATACATTTTTGAAAAAAGCTTTGGCTTTTATTTTAAAGCTTTTAGATAATTTCTTTCCAGTTCCTTCTGTTGTTATCTGCCAAGCTTCTAAATTGACACTAGGGTTTTCGTTCAAATCATCAAACTGCATTTCACCAAGCTCTTCAAAAGTTTCGGCATTTAACTTTCCGTTTTTCTTCTTCTTTTGAAATTCACCATGGTATAATTCAAAAGTATACAAGATATCATATCGGGTATCGTTGATGATGAAAATAGTGTAAGAAGAAGCTCGCCCATCTGAATTTAAATTCGCCTCAAAGGCCAATTGAATTCCCAATGGTTTTAGAATCTTATACTGCGTTTTTGCGAGTGGTCCTGTATTTTTCTTTTCTACAACTGGTTTAGGCGTTTGAATAATCTTAGCTTTTATCGGTGCTTTTTTAGTTGGCTGGTCTGGACGCTCTAGATCTTCGATAAAGGTTGGAATCTCATCTCCATCTGGCAGTCGAACGCTAACCATCGTATCATCAATTAATTCACAAACGGTACCTATGTCGCCGGTATGCTTCATTCTAACCTTACTTCCCACAGCAATTAACATACTTTATTGATTTTCTGTTTTTTTATAAAAAGAGATCCAAAAGCTAAGCTACAAAGTTGTACCCAGTTTTTCTATTTTTCCAAGTGATCTAACCGAATAAAAATAAAACTGCGTTGGCAAATTATAAGAAACAATGTAAATTTTCTTGACTAGTATTAAGCTTCTGTTCTTTGATAGCCTAATATATTATAGATAATTTAAAAGGTTGAATAACACCATTAGGATGCTTTTCTGTTTCCATAAAAAGATATCCGATTAAAACCTGAGGTGTTAGTTTTTGGTTTTTAAAATAACCATCCCAAGAATCCTCTGATGAATTAGCTTGGAATATTAAAGCACCCCATCTATTAAATAATTTTAAATCAAAAAGGGTAGCATCGCAAGATGGGAAAACATTGAAGAGATCATTCACTCCATCTTCATTCGGAGAAAATGCTGTTGGAATATAGGCAAGACAATCTTTGCAATTGGTTCGGTTGATAAAGAGGGTATCAGACAACAAGCAAAATTCTTTATACTTCGCTGTTGCAATATTCAAGGAATCAAGTAAACCGTATTGATTTTCATTTCTTAGCAACCAAGTCAAATTAGTTAAATTATCATCAAACTTCAATTCTAATTCTTCTTCGTCACATAACTCCTGATCAACACCTAAAAAATCATCTAACGGTTGAGTTATTTCAATGTCAATAAATGCCGTATCAAATTCATTGTGGAGAAACACTCTTGTATTTTTATTTAATACAACAGACAACCTGGAGCCTTCGCTGATTACATTTTCCACATTTGAAACACTCCAATTGTATCCGCCATCCCCTAAAGCCAAAAGATCAATGGTGTCGCCTTCACAATAATTTAAGCTACCCAGAATTTGCAAGGGTTCAAATTCTTTAAGTATCAATTTATCAATGAAAAGAAAAGCAGCTGGCCATCTCCATGTTTGAAAATCAAAATTCAATGTATCATAGGGAATTGTGGTCGGATCTTTAAAAATGCCAAGTGACAAATACTTATTTGGAGATTCAGGAATAAAAACTCTTTTAAGACTATGCCAATCTGTACAGTTTAGATCGACTGTTGAAAATGTGAAAGTAGGATTATCTACAATAATGGGCCACCATCCTGAACCTTGCAATGGAGTTTTTGATAAATGACTTTCGAAAATACCTGATCTGAATCTGCTAGAATCAGCACAGCTAATATTAATTTCAAAATAATATTCTTTTTTTATTGAAAGAGAATCCAATAACTCTACGAAAACATATTCTCCTGAACTTGGAAGTGAATTTGAATTCCATTTGGTAACCGTTCCAAGACCTAAATGATTATTCCCATCCAATGACATTTGAACCCCATAAGATTCCTCATGAGTCGACAAAGGAGAATTAAAACAATGAGTGGGGAGTAATGAGTTTATGATATCTGGTGTACTTTCATTTATAGTGTTCCAATCCCTCATTGCAAAATTGAAAAGTGAGGTATCAGTTGTGAAATTACAATATTGTGTATCTAGTAATTCAAAAGAATGATTAGGAATTAAATTATTTTGGGAAAATACAATGAAAGGGCAGGTGGCTAAAAATAGGGAGAGTTTAAATTTTATGTAACGCGGACGAAGTTTCATATAACTTTTTGATAGATCACTTTGAGAAGATAACGAAAAAAGGTGAATTTAAAAGAGCTATAGATTAGTTTAACTTTTTTTCTTTCCCAAAAGAAACGTCGAATTCTATTGATAATCCCCAGAATTGCCTTTTAATTATGACTCACACCGAATCTTTCCTAAAACTATATCTTCCTATAAGAATTGGCTACCTTTGCGGTGAATGAGCAAAAAAGAAATGAATCTAAGGTGGAAAATAGCGCAGGCAGCCGAAATTCGGTGGTGGCAACGCTATTTGAATAAAAAGCCCAAAGCGGATTATCTGAATTGGAAAAAGGCCTATTGGACCTCTTTATTGGAGAAACTTCAAATTACCATAAAACCAGAAGATTCTATTATGGATGCAGGGTGTGGCCCGGCGGGTATTTTCATTGCTTTTCCAGAAAATAAGGTAGAAGCACTTGACCCATTATTGGATCAATATGAAGCTAACCTTACTCATTTTAAAAGAGAAGAATACGCTTCAACTAATTTTGTCTCACTTCCATTGGAACAATATGAAGTAAACGAACAATTTGATTTGGTCTTTTGTTTGAATGCAATCAACCATGTAGCTGATTTAGAATTGAGTGTTCAAAAAGTGTTGGATGCGACAAAGCCGGGTGGAGAATTAATTGTCTCAATTGATGCGCATAATTATCCAATATTCAAAAAAATATTTCGCTTATTGCCAGGAGATATTTTGCATCCACATCAATACGACTTAGCGGAATACACTGCGATGTTTGAAAGTGTTGATTGCAAATTGGTTCAAAGTGTATTGTATAAAAAAGAATTCTTTTTTGACTATCATATTCTTCATTTTAAAAAAG
>CALIAG010000298.1 GCA_938041325.1 uncultured Saprospiraceae bacterium
GGAAACGGTTTATTGCCATAGTCTTAGACTCATTATTCAACAACATTATTAATCATTCAAAATCCAATAGCATGAAAAAGTCTTTAATCTCTATCAAAAACGATTTAGCTCAATCTTCTTTAGTTAACTGCTTGGTGCAAAAAGGCCTTAAAGGCGGAACTGGAAACGCTTGTCCTCCTCCAAGATTGATCAACAGTGGAAACGGTTTATTGCCCTAGTCTTAACCTTCATTCTTTACAACATTAATAATCTTTAAAACTCAATAACATGAAAAAGTCTTTGAAATCTATTCAACAAAATTTAGCAATCGATGTGATCATCACGCCCAAAACACAAAACAAATTAAAAGGTGGTACCGGTGGTGCACAGGCTGAACCTCCACCATGGGGAAACTTCACATTACAACCTTAATAAAATTCATCCTTCTAACTTTTAAAATATATCTATTATGAAAAATTCGCTCAAATCTATTCAGCAAAAATTGGCAATCGATGCCATCATCAATCCCAAAACACAAAACAAATTAAAAGGTGGTACCGGTGGTGCACAAGCTGAACCTCCACCATGGGGAAACTTCACATTACAACCTTAATAAAATTTATCCTTCTAACTTTTAAAATATAACTATCATGAAAAAGTCGCTCAAATCTATTCAGCAAAACTTGGCAATCGATGTGATCATCAACCCCAAAACGCAAAACAAATTAAAAGGTGGTACTGCAGGTGCACAAGCGGATCCTCCACCATGGGGAAATTTCAGACCATAAAACATATGAGCATTCTTTTGTCAGGGATGACAAAATTCAAACAACCAAAATATAAAGCTAAGACAACATCAGATATATCTATCGTTAGTAAGCTCTCTCTCTTTTAATTAGTTATATTTTTCAAAAGCAAAGCGTGTTCTTCATCTATAATTTCCCCATTGACGAACATGCCAGCTTTTGTTCCAGCAGAAACAGAAGAAGAAATAGTACGGTAAGTAGAAGTGTTGTCACCAGCGGCGAAAAGACCGTGGATAGAAGTTCGATTATAGAGATCAACTTTGATGTTGCCTTGCTCGGTCATTTCTACCCCCATTTGTACAGGGAGTTCGCAATGTTGTTTGGAGTGGACTTTTGCATAAATAGTAGAAACCATAAATTTGGAATCATCTTTAAAAAGGAGATTTGTTAGCATACCTTTTTTGTGTTCAAAAGCAACAATTTCTTTTTCGACAATTTCAATATTCTGTGCTTTGACGATGGCTTTTTCTTTTTCTGTCAATACGGTTGGACCATGGGTGAAAACGGTAATTTTTGTAGACCAATGGCTGATGGTTTTTATGGTATCCAAAACAGATGGACCATCGCCCACAATTCCTGCCTCTTCATTCCGGACTTCATAACCATGACAATAGACACAATGCAAGATGGATCTGCCCCAACATTTTGCAAAGCCTTTTACATCCGGCAACAAGTCCAAAACACCTGTGGCAAACAATATCTTTTTAGACTTATAAACTTCGCCACTATGGATTTTAACTTGGAATCCTGTTGCTACCTTTTCGCATTCCATGACATAGGCCAACATTATTTTCACCGTCTCATATTTTGCCAAGTCCTTTCGAGCTTTCTTGAGAATTTGCTTAGGCGTTTTTCTGTCTTGTGTCAAAAAATTGTTCGCATGATGAACGCGCCTATTGCATGGATCGCCCGCATCAATGACCAAGACATTTCTCATAGAACGTCCTAAAACCAAAGCCGCTGAAAGACCAGTAAAACTGCCCCCCACTATGATGGCATCAAAAAGAGTATCTTGCTTAATATCTATTGACATATATTTTTCTTTTGAGAACTAATATCTTATTTTTAACAAAAATAAAAAAGATGATCAAACCTATTGAGGAAGTCCTAAGATATAAAAATAAATATGTAGTTCAAGCTTTTATCAAACTGTATACTTATTATCCCTTGACAGAAAAAGAAGCCGAACAAATCTGGGAAGACCTGTTGCGTTTTCTCTGGTTAAATGCGAAAGTAGAAGAAGAGAAAAAAAAGGATAAAGATTGGGATGCGCCAATAATCAGTATCTCTGAAAGCATGTTGATTATCGATCAATTGTGGCATGTCTTCATTACCAATACACAGGACTATACTGACTTTTGCAATCAGTATTTAGGACAATATGTTCACCATCCTGTTGCAGCGGACAAGTACTTTAAAAATATTGAAAAATTAGGTCGTGCAAAAGCCAATGAAATGTTTTTGACGGAATTGGTCAGTGCTGTGGTCAGTGAATTTGGTGAAGAGACGGCTGTGCGTTGGTTTGATGAGTATTTCAAATACTTGCCAGAAAATGCGATGGAATTATTATCGCACCATGGTTAAAAAAGTGATTTTATTTAAAAATTAGAAGACCTCAATTTAGTTTTCAATTAAAAATTATTGCTTTGAAAAACCAAAAAAACCAGCAAACCCTTGAAGATATATTTGAAGTCTTGAACCGTCAAAATGAAAAAGCTTCTACTGTTTCAAGTGCTTCCCATTCTGTTCCTAAATTTGGTTCCGTGCAAATGATTCATGATGCTTCATCTATCAGCAAAGAAGAGGTTCTTATTTTAGAGGCCGTTGCATTGATGCGTGAAGAAGCATTGTCATTGCTTCGAAAAAGAAACTTGAATGAAGGGCACAACTTACTCCAAGAGGCGGAGCAATTATTAAAGCAAGAAAATCTTTCAAAAGAAGGAGCTCTTATTGCGACTACCTACGGCTTTGCAGCAAATAGTTTTTATTCTATTCTTCAAAAAGATTATGCGAAATCGCTTAGTCTGATGCAAGCCGCTATGACAAGTCATGAGGAGTTATTCAAAGACCATGGTCATCCCATAGAATTGAGACGGATTCACTTAGGAAGGAACATCGCAAAAATTTACAGCTCCTCAAATGATTCCGAAAGTTCAATGGCTTTAACCACCGCTTTGATCAAGTATACAATTTCTTCGGATCCCAAGCAGTGGCCATTGGATATCTGTAAGATCGATTCTCCAGATAAAATATTGGATCATCAAAAAATGTTTTTGTTCAATCAACTAACGGGCGAAGTCATTACTCTTTTATCAAAAAAACCTAGTAATTCAACGGTCAAACACTTAGAAAGCCTGATAGATTTTCTTGAAAATTCAGATCACAATTTTCAAGTTATCTCTTATTGGATAACAGCCTATCTAGCCAAAATAAATAAAGACGAGACGCTCTTCCTCGAACAAACTCTTTGCTTTATGAAAGCGTACAAAGGCTATTTACCCAGAGCCCAAAACTTGTTGCTTTATACCTTACAAGAAGAGTTCCTTTCCTAGTCACCTTGAATTTGGGATAAAAATAAAACTTCGGATGCACGGATTTTCTTTTCGAATAGACGTATTTTTTGACCACGAGTTCACGAATTTTTATCGAACTACCGTGTATAATTCAAGATCATCCCTGTTCAACCTCTTTCACCGATCGTTCGTTCTTTAATATGTGAATTCGTGGTCAACCTTCACCATTCGCTCGACTTTCCATCCGTACGTCCTTGTTAAATTTAATAACCGTTTCTTTGTCAAAGACAAAAACTAGCGAATTCATTCCATTTCAATTCGTGGTCATCCCCTTCCAAATACCACCCAAAGGGGTGATGTCAACCTGAGCCAATTTTCGTAATTTTACAATACCAAACGAACATTGTATAACCCGAAAAAATTTTAAAATGAAATCATTTCTCTACACTATTTTCATTCTTACTATTCCTTTCTTTGGATTTGGGCAACTCGTTCTCGAACATGATATCAATCAAGCTCCCTCCCCTTCTGATCCATATAATTACACAGAAATAAATGGTAAAATATATTTCCTTGCTGACGATGGAACTCACGGAGAGGAATTGTGGAGTCATGATCCTATAAGCAATGTTACCAAACTAGAAGTTGACGTCAATCCAAATTTCTTAGGCTCCAACATCACTCAGTTATATGCCTTCCAAGACAAAATTTATTTTGGTGCAAGAAACAATTCAGAAGGTTTATTTTCCTATGATCCTGAAAATGGAGAATTGATCAAATTGACGCAAGGGTTTTCAGTAAGAGATCCATACAATTTTATTGAGTACCAAGGAAATCTATATTTTACCTCAAGAACATCCGGAAACAATACCCGTCTTTTCCGACACAATCCAATCAGTATGGAAAACGAATTGGCTTTCGATCCTAATCCTGATATCGCTCAAGATAATGTTGGACAAACCTTTATTTATAATGATGAACTTTACTTTACAGCCAATGACAATATTTTTGGTTTAGAGCTTTGGAAATGGGATGCCACTTCTGAAAGCGCAGAACGATTAACAGATTTGAATCCCGGCGAATCAAGCGGAGGCTTTAATTGGATTACGGTGCTTAATGATAAATTCTATTTCAATGGTGATGAAGGACAAGGGGAAGGTCGAGAACTGTATAGTTATGATCCTGCAAATGGGGATACAGAACTGGTTGCAAGTTTATGGAATGGAGGTCAAAATTCTGATCCTGCCTTGCTAACTGCAGTTGGTGGAATGTTGGTATTCAGAGCAAAAGTATCGGGGCCAGATATTAAAGTTTGTAGTCTTAATCCAGAGAACAATGAGTTGACAATTTTTGATGAAATCAATCCAGGCGAAAGTACTTTTGCTACCTTCGGAAACACGATTAATGACGATCAAATTATTTTCAGGGCTTTGTCTGCTGAATATGGAATGGAGTTGCACACCTATACCGCAAGTACGAATTCTGTAGAATTATTGGTTGACCTTTTCCCTGGCTTAAATGACACTGGAGTTTGGGAACCCTATTATTATAATGGAATTATTTATTGTACTTCTCAAAACTCAGAAGTTGATACTGAAGTCTTTAGCTATGACTTGCCTGCAGAAACTTTTGACTTGGTTTACGACGTAAATCAAACCACCTTCTCTGCTTTTCCACGTTATTTTACCGCTTATGAAAACAGACTTTATTTTCAAGCAACTGGAGATACAACAGGAAATGAAATCTGGTATTATGATCCGATAACCGGAAATACAGATTTGTTAGTAGATCATATCCCTGGTAATAATAGCAGCCGCCCATCAGAGTTTACAGTTTTTGACAACAAGCTTTACATGTCATTGGTCTTTGAAGATTTCGGAAAAGAATTGGCTTATTATGATCAGGCTACAAATGAAATCGTAATGGTCGCCGACATCAATACGGAAGGAGGTTCTGGACCTCACAACTTAACAGTTTATAACGATAAACTTTTCTTTTATGGTCGTTCAAGTTTTGGCAACGATTTACTAATGTCCTATGATCCTGTTACTTCTGAAATAGACAGCATTACTTCAGGAAATTTAGGATGGTTTTATGTTTTTGATAATAAATTATATTTAAAAGGAGAGTCAGAAGAATTTGGTTCTGAGTTATTCCGATATGATGACTTTACTGGTGTTTACGAATTGGCTTTTGATATCAACGAAGGAGAACTGGGTAGCCGTCCTGAACGATTCGTAAGTCATGAAGGCAAATTGTATTTTGGAGCCTTTGATGAAACTAACAGCGAACAATTGAGGTCTTATGATCCAGTTACCAATGAATTAAAGACTTTTTCAATCAATAATAATTCAGCAAATACCGGAGAGATCATTGTTTACTATGAACAAATTTATTTTTCTGGAAACGGATCAGGATTTGGGTATGAGTTATTCAGATACGATCCTCAAATGGATACCATAGGCAATGCAACTGACCTCGTACCTGGCAACACAGGACCTGGTGTAAGAGACTTAGTGGTTTTTAATGACAAAATTTATTTTTCTACTGAACTAGATGAATATGGAGAAGAATTGTGGGTCTTTGATGCGGAAACCGATCAAGCACAAATCGTTGCTGATATCTGGGCTGGGCCCTCTTCTTCTGAGCCCAGTTTCTTGACACTCTTTAATAATAAATTGTATTTCGCTGCCGACAATGGATCACAAGGCTCAGAAATCTGGAGTTTAGCTTCGTGCATCAATGCTTTTTTAACAACCAGTCCGGATGCTGGTTCAACAGGCAATGGCAGTATTGATTTAACGGTAAGTGGTGGAACTCCTCCTTACTCCTTCGAATGGAATACTGGAGCAGAGACAGAAGACCTCATGAATTTGGAAGAAGGCGATTATCAAGTCACCGTCACAGATGCGACAGGTTGTATTTTCAATTTGGAGGCAAGAGTGGAGTTTGCCGTGGCTGTGAATGATATTTACGAAAAAGATATCTTGATCTATCCAAACCCAGCAAATGATTATTTAAATATTGAAAGTACTTATGAACAACTGACTGTAAATCTGTACAGTAGTAATGGAGTCTTTCTACAAAGCTCGAAAGACAAAACCATGGATCTTTCCCAGTTTGCACCTGGCGTTTATTTTGTAAATCTAGTCGTTGAAGAGGATTCGGATACGCGTATGGTTTGGAGAAAGATTATTGTTGAGTGATTG
>CALIAG010000299.1 GCA_938041325.1 uncultured Saprospiraceae bacterium
ACTAAAAGAATCAAAACCCTACCCCAAAAACTTTACCAACCCCGAAGAACTAAAAAGAAGAACCAGAATTCCTCTATTCCTAATTTTGAAATTAACAAAACGTTGATGAACGAAGCAAACTCCGAATGTAAATGAGGAGCGGAGTGTGAACGAAATAAACCCGTAGGGCGGAGTGTAAGCTCCGATGAAGTGAACCGTGACAACGGACGGGATGGCTCCGGCGGAGAGAACCACGGAGTGGGTGGGAGAGCAAATGTATAAAGCCTTGATTTTTTGTCGCCGCCGTATCCAGTCGGTACGGCTTGCCATTTTCATCAAGGAAAAAGTAGAAAGAAACGGAAACGGAAAATACCAAGTCTAATAAACCAAACCAAACCTCCCCTTGGATGTAATAAAATAAAACAAATTTTCAAAAATAAAAACTAAAACAAAACCACTGGCCCAAAGCCTCAATGGTCCAACCTCCTTATGTCATTTTTTAAACAAAAAAAAATATAAAATCATGAAAATTAAAAACGTAAAAAATCAAATCACCATCCTAGCCCTTCTATTCCTAACCCCCTACTTCGCCCAAACCCAAAGCCCCCAAAAACAAAGCGCTGAACAATGGATAAAAAATGAAATCGAAAAAAGGATGTTAGAAAACAACATCCCATCCTTATCCCTTGCTGTAGTCCAAGATGGCCAACTCATTATGCAAACAGGATTCGGTGTAAAAGACAGAGACCTAAAAAACAAGTCCGATGAAAACACCATCTATCAAATCGCATCAGTGGCAAAAACATTTACCAGCATCATTGCCAACAACTTAATAGAACAAGGCTTGCTAGATTTAGACGAATCTATTTTGACCTATTTGCCAGATCAATTTTCCGAAAAAGCGAAAAGCAAATTAGGACCAATAAAAGTAAGACATGTATTTTATCACCGATCCGGTTTGAAACGCAATTCAAAATCTGCTAAACGCAAAGACGGAACTGCAATGAAAATCGGCTTAACAGAAGAAGGCCTGCTTCGCGATTTAGAAAGACTGAAATTAGACAGCAAGCCCGATACAGAATATTCCTATTCCAATCTAGGCTATGGATTAATCGGCTACATTTTGGAAAGAGCAAGCAATGAAACCTACGAAAATTTATTGCAGAAATATGTCGTTGATGAATATGGTTTGAATGTGACCTCAACCTTGTTGGATCCAAAAAATAAAAAAGACTTAGCGACACCATATCGAAAAAACAAAAGAAATATAAAGACCAGCCCGTGGGTAACTGGAAAACTCTGTTCTGCAAGTGGAGTTTATTCCAGTGCTGCGGATCTTTATAAATTATTAGAGGCTCAAATGCAAGCCTATCAAAAATATGCTAAATCCGGAGAAGATAATGCTTTGATCTTGACCAAAGAGAAACACGCAATGGGGGAGAAGGCTTCTTATGGGATGGGCTTTCAAGAAGGCATTGGTAAATCCGGTGCGATTTATGGGCATGGAGGCGATATGGATGGATACGGATGCTGGTACAATTTCAATTTGGATAAGCAAAATGGCTTAGTTTTACTTACTTCTAGTGGAGGAGATTGGATGGTAAACCTAGCATTTGGGATTATGGAACGATTATTAAATAAACCATAAGCAAAAATAAATTTATCGAATTCTCCCTAAAAAAATGATGAATTTATTTCCATCAAACTAAGAGGTAAATTATTCGATGCCTCTTTGTCCTTTCAGGATTTTATTTATGAAGTTGTTTGAAAATGGATAACAATTAAATGATCTATCTATTTTTAAACAACTTCTATAAAAAACAAAAATAATCCAAACCCTGAAGGGGTGGAATTTTTATAACAACCAATAATAGGATACAGTATTAAACCCTGAAGGGGTGATACCCTAAATAATTTGCTGAAACCTCGTACACACTTTAAAAGTCAAAACAGACATACTAAAAAGGGCACTTTCACAGTTTAAGTGGAGTTAGAACAGTGATTCAACATCTATGAATTACTCAAAGTACCTTCATATAAGATTTCCTTATAATCAATAAGTCCGCCTGATCAAAAAAAATGAATTCTGGTTCCAAGATGGAATGCTTCGTATATTTGGCTAAAAAGAGCGTTTAATAGTCAAATGACGGTAAATATTTTGTCTACAAGGACCTAAGTTCAACCGAAAAGAGGTAATTTTGAGAATAACGCGGATAGAATAGTGATAGAGAACTGTTCATTTGTTTGTAAACCTAAACACAGATATATGAGTGTGCCAGCTGTAAAATTTAATGTTAAAGACCGACCAGAATTTTTTCGCGAGTTACGAAAAAGGGTAAATCTTCATTTTAAAGAGAATAATAAATCTAAGAATGCCGATTATAGAATGGTATTCAAGACCGTATTTATGTTAGTATTGTACTTTACCCCATTGGCTTTAATGCTTACAGGTATCGTTTCTACTTTCGGATTATCCATTCTTATGTGGACCGTTATGGGTTTCGGAATGGCAGGAATTGGCTTAGCAGTCATGCATGATGCGAATCATGGATCTTATTCATCTAATGCAACGGTCAACAGAGCTTTAGGTTGGTTGATCAACACAATTGGAGGATACCATGTCAATTGGAAAATTCAACACAATGTTTTGCACCATTCTTATACGAATGTGCATGAGCATGATGAAGACATCAATAAGCCTGTAATGCGTTTTTCTCCTAACCAAGAAAGAAAAGGCATTTATAAGTACCAACTTTTTTATGCACCATTCTTATATGGTTTCATGACAATTTATTGGTTATTGGTTAAAGATTTCGAACAAGCGATTCGCTATCACAAACGCAACCTACTAGAAGGTCAAGGTGTGAATTTAACATGGGCTTTGGCTGGTGTTGTATTCAATAAAGCTTGGTATTTTGTACTATTCCTGGTATTGCCAATCATGTACATTGCATTGCCTCTTGGACAAATATTACTAGGATTCTTCCTTATGCATTTTGTTTGCGGATTAATCCTTGCCTTAATATTCCAACCTGCTCACGTTTTAGAAGAAACAGAATTCTTTATCACGGATGAGTATGGTAGTGTAGAAAACAATTGGGCGATTCACCAGTTGAGAACAACTTCAAACTTTGCAAACGAGAACAGACTCTTGTCTTGGTATGTAGGTGGTTTGAATTTTCAAATTGAGCACCATTTGTTTCCACAAATTTGCCACATTCACTACAGAAGCATTTCTCCAATAGTAAGAGAAGTAGCTGCAGAATTTAATGTGCCTTATAACGAACATAAAACTTTCTACGGAGCAGTTAAAAGTCATTTTACACACCTGCACCAATTGGGGACAGGGGAGTACGATCGCAAATTAGCTGAAGCTGCTGCAACAGTATAAAGATATTTTCTATTCAATTTAAAAGTTGAGTTATTCGGTTGAGTCCGGATAACTCAACTTTCGTTTTGGGACCTTGGAAATGATTTAAACGAAAAAAGAATTGCACCATATAAGTCATATAAGAACATATAAGTTCTCGAGCAGATGTAAGACAATACACGCTCTCATGCGATCGAAAAAATTAAAAGATTTATCAAAATAGAAACTAAATTTGCAAAGAAAAAATTCGGTTTGCCTTTTTCATTAAAAGCTCCAGCGGAGCGACACCTTTATAGCATTTCAGATATAGGTAAATCCAGCTCCGTAGGTGCGAAATAAAGAAAAGCGTTTGCAACTTATATATAAGTTTTTGTAAGGGAAGAAAGATCATACCCGCTCTTCTATGACCGAAAAACTTTGAAGACTATTTAAAGTATAAACTAAAGTTGCGAAGAAGAGATTAGGACCGGCCTTATTCATTTTAGTGATGAACGAAACGAACCCGAAGGGCGGAGTGTAAGCTCCGGTGTAGTGAACCACGAAGTGGGTGGGATGTTCTAAACACGTTAAGAACCAAATACTGTATGAGCTATTCAATTATTAAACAAAACGAAAAAGAATTTTAACCTACACCAACCACAAAACCAAAAAACAATAAAGCGAGTTTATTTGGTTTAGTGTTTAGGACTTTTTGGAGCATGAACGAAGCAAACTCCGAATGTAAATGAGGAGCGGAGTGTAAGCTCCGGCGGAGAGAACCACGGAGTGGGTGGGAGAGCAAATGTATACAGCCTTGATTTTTTATTTATTTTTTCATCAAGAAAAAAGTAGAAAGAACCAGAAACGGAAAATACTTATTCTTATAAAATCAACTAGAATGATTAGTGTAAAAGTATAAACTATATATATCCGCCGCTGAATACAGTCAGCACCTCTTGCCTATTTCGCCAAGAAAAAAATTAAAAAGAAAAGAAAGAAAAACAAACCCAAGCTATACATCAACGCATTTACAATAAACCACTTAAGAAACACTGCCATTAATTTCCCCATTTTACCCCTCAAATTCCGCTGATTTACCCCTACCAAGCCATTTGAGACGTCCCAAATTCGTATTTGAGACTTCCCATCTTTAATTTGAGTCGACTATAAGTAGACAATTTTGCAAATTTGAATCGTCATTAAAACTTTTCAAAAATTCTAATTTATACAGCTATGAAAATTATCGTTAATCCATTGCTCCTTTGTATTCTACTTTGCCTCTGCACACAATCCTGTTATACCCAGGAATATTCCGTCACTTTTAAAGTGGATATGACTAAACACTTTGAAAATGAAAAAATCAGCATTCGCGGAAATATCGCTCCATTGACTTGGGACAAAGATTTTCCTTTAACAGATGACAACCAAGATGGGGTTTACGAAGCAACAGTGCTTTTTAAAACATCTAAAAATAGACTTCGCTATAAGTTTGCTAAGGGAACAGAATTGGAGCTCATAGGATCTGATAATCGCTCCCTCTATTTAAAAGCAGCGTCCCAAACAGTTGAAAATACCTATGACGAATTTAACTTTTATAGTCCCGAAGAATTGGCGGAGAAGGTTTTTACAAAAGATGAAATTATAGAGGATGTCAAAATTTTAAAAAAGACCTTGACGGAAATTCACCCCAATCTTTTAAAGTATGTTGATAATGAAAACTTGGAATCGAATTTTACAATTCTAGAACAAGAAATGTTGGCAGAACCAACAATCCCGGGTTCTTACAAAGCCGTTTCAAAGTTTCTTGCGGTTTTAAAATGCAGCCATACTTTTACCAACCCTTGGAACCAAAATTCAAAAACCAAGGAAGCAATATTTTTCCAAGCAGATAAATTGCCTTTTACTTTTACCCGTTTGAACAAACAAATTTTTATTGATAAAAACGCTTCTCAAAACGAGGAGCTCAAAAAAGGAATGGAAGTCTTAAGTATCAACGGAACGCCAGTAGAAGAAATATTGAATGCGCTTTCAAAATACATCACTTCTGACGGCAATAAGGAAGATAAAAAATTGCAAAGACTGACCTTGGCTGGAGAAAGTAAATTTGAGCTGTTTGATATATTTTTTCCTTTGGAGTATGGGACGAAAAGTACTTTTGATTTGGAGCTGAAAGATTGGAGTTCCGAAAAAGTTATCTCTACTTCCGTAAAAGCCATTTCAAAAACCAAGAGGAATAGAATGATTGAAGACCGTTATGCTGGGTTTAAAAATAATATATCAGATGGGTGGAAGTTTAAAATAGTAGAAGATAAAACCGGCTTATTGCAAATCAATTCTTTTGCTGTCTTTTCGGAAGAAAGTTTTGATTGGAAAAATTTCCTAGATAAAGGGTTTGTAGAATTGAATAAAAAGCAATGCAAAAATTTAATCATAGATATCCGTGGCAATGAAGGCGGAGAAAATGACGTAGTAGAATACTTGCTCGAACGAATCATAAAGACTCCTGTAACGATACCTTCGCCTGAAGTTTTTACAGCTTACCAAACCCTTCCGGAAGACCTCAAACCTTTTGTCAGTACTTGGAGCAAATTGCCTTACAATTGGGGAAGTAAAGTCAAAAAAGTTGGCCCAAAGAAATACAAAGTAAAATCGTTGTATACAGGAGGCAGTAAAACTTATAAGCCCAAAAAGAATGGATTCACAGGCCAGACTTTTTTGATGACTGATGCGACAAATAGTTCCGCTACTCACATCATGGCTACCTACATAAAAAGA
Source organism: uncultured Saprospiraceae bacterium (assembly GCA_938041325.1). Classification (GTDB taxonomy): domain Bacteria; phylum Bacteroidota; class Bacteroidia; order Chitinophagales; family Saprospiraceae; genus CALIAG01. The sequence goes on from CALIAG010000299.1 coordinate 6,104, forward strand.
TTTGAGTTGGCAACGATAGTAGGGCAGGAGACTGGTGGCAATCAGCGCGGTTTGAATGGAGGATATTTGTTTTTTCTAACCTTGCCGAATACAGGCGTCGAAGTCGATGTTCCTTTACAATCCATTAACTTATTTCCAATTACTGCAGAAACACCTGACGCCGGAATATCTCCTGATGTAAGGATTGAAAAGGGAATTGAAGAATTTGTTGAAGGGAAGGATGTGGAATTGAATGCTGTTATGGAGTTGATTAGAGGGTGATGTTCCTTCAGTCTGAACTATGATTTTTTATGATTTAATGAATACTTTGATTGGCTTAAAAAACTAGAATCAAAACCCTGAAATAGTAGAAAAATCATAGTCCATCAAATAATCAATTCTAATCATAGCTTAAACAAAAACCATACACGATCAATTTTATCGAAGATGAAATACCTACTGTGTCCTTTTGTTTTTTACAGTAGAAGAACTTAAGTGCTCTTCTGCCTCTTCGTGGTTCATCCGCATTAAATGGTCAATCTTTTACGTTTAATATGCCTGAGTTCTAAAAAGAAAGCCGCTC
>CALIAG010000300.1 GCA_938041325.1 uncultured Saprospiraceae bacterium
AACATGAATAAAGAAAAGGTTACCTCTTTGTTTTTTACATCCTTGCAGGAGTTGATTATATTTGGCCAATATTAATTTATTCCTTAAACGGGTAACCTTTTAATTGATTCGGATATATTATAATGATTAAGGGTGTAAACAAAGTGGATGAAGGCTTAATGCGCGGACTTTTAGCGGCTGATAGTCAGTCAGTTGGAAAGATTTACGATCTAGCCTTACCTTCTGTTATTAAATGGATTGAAGAGAATAACGGGACTGAATCCGATGCCAGAGACGTATTCCAAGATGGACTGATTGCGCTTTATAAAAAAATACAGAACGGTGATTTTGAACTAACTTGTACACTCAAAAGTTTTTTGAGAATCATTTGTAGAAACTTATGGTTGACGAAATTGAGGGACAATAAAAAAGAAGCCACTCGCTTGGAAGATATAGATGAAGTAGTAATAGATGAAGAAGTTACTACTTATTTAGAAAGTGCGGAACGAAGAGCGCTATACCTCAAACATTATGAAAACCTAGGAGAGCAATGCAGAAATATACTGCAATGGTTTTTTGATAAAGTGCCGCTCAAAGAGATCGCAAAAAGAATAGATACTAGTGAAGGCTATATTAAGAAAAAAAAGTTTTTGTGTAAAGAAAAACTAGTCCAAAACATACAAAACGATAATTTGTATGGTGAATTAAAAAGCAACATATAACGCAAAATATGAACCTTGAAGAAAAATATGAATGGATTGAAAAATATTTGGCTGGAAAATTATCTGGCGAAGAGTTAGCTGGTTTTAATGCTAAAGTAAAACAAGATGCTGGATTTGCGCAAGAAGTCAATTTGCACAGAGAAGTACAAGAAACAATAAAAGATAAAAACCTCCACAAGCTCCGGTCTACGTTAAAGAAGGTAGACTCGGGATGGACAAATCCATCCCAAGACGGTCCAACTAAAGTTGTTTCATTTCCTTATTTGAGATGGGCTTCAGTTGCTGCTATTGGATTACTTTTATTATTAGCTTACCAATTTTTACTTCCAAATCCTACTACTACATTAGCCGAAAATTTCGATACCCATTTTCAACCTTATAAAATGATTCTAAATCAACGAGATGGTGACGAATCAAATGTTTATCAGATAAAACTTAAGCAAGCAATCAAAGCATACGAAAATGAAAACTATGCCCAATCTGGTTTACTTTTCGAAGAATTGAATAGGGAGAAACCAGGTCAAATTTCAACTCAGTTTTATCAAGCAATGTCCAATCTTGCCGCTCAAAATACAGAAAGTGCGATTGTCGGCTTTAAGGACTTATTGAAAAAGAAAGACCATCTTTTTGAGGAACAAAGTGAATGGTATTTGGCTTTGGCATATCTCCAATTAGGAAATCCTGAACAAGCAAAGGATATACTACAAAAAATTACCCCAGAAGCTTTTAATTATAAAGAAGCAAGAGCAATTCTGAAGTCTCTTTAATTAAAAAAGCCACAGCCACTAAAGTGACTGCAGCTGCTATTTAAAATCTATATGAGTTTTAACATTCGATGTCTATGTTATTTTCATCCCAACAATGCCAATCAGAATCATTGAAATGATTTGGATGTTTAACCCTCCCATTACCTGAAGGTTCGTCCCACTGAATTTCCAAAAGATTATTATTTCCTCTTTTCACATCATAAGCTCTATTGAATTCTAAATCAGAATCTTCTCTGTACTCAATGTAATCTCCATTATCCGGATTATTAGGTGTAATATTGGTTAATCGCAAAGAACCATCTTCTGAATTTTCATCTCCCTCATAAGCCAAGCTAAGGACTGGTCTTGGGTTATTAGGTCGGTCGTATAAAGTAAAAACCCCTGATCGTAAATCACTATCAACAATACCGGTGTACCAAACAAAATCTGTAAAACCACCTACTTCACTTGCTGTTAATATCCACTCGACTTCCTGGAAATTATTAATATACTGGCCGGTCAAAACAATGTGATAAGTTTTTTGATTGATGTTTTCTGCTACAAAAGAATAGTCCCATTCAAACGTATTATCACCTATATATTCTGCTTGTTGATTGAGTGCTGCGCCAAATGCTGCTGTCGGTGCCGCTAGGTTGGCAACGACGACTGTGTTCCAAACCAATATATTTAAACCTGCGTGCAATGCGTTCCAATACGTTACACCATTTGGGTTTACAACAGTAGTGTCTGGATCACCACCATTTCGAAATTCAGAAGTCGGCATTACCATCATTTGCTGAGTCGGAAGCGTAGGAGCAACTACATTTTCTGGTTCTTGAATTACAGGATCCTTTTCACAAGATTGAAACATGGTAATCGAAACGAGGAGTATAAAGAACAAACTAAGCTTTTTCATAATAGATATTTTAGAGTTTAAAAATCGGCAAATCAATATGCCGTACATCTTTAATACCCTAGCTTTCTAAAATACCCTTAGTGCAAAAATGATTTTTTTGATAAAAAATTTAAATAGCTGTAAACCAGAAGGTTAAATGTTGATTTTTGTAAGAATTTAGAATTTTATCAAGCTATTCTGCAATAATAGTTTGTCTTATTATCGAACAAGTACTGAAAAATCCTAATCCGTTATTGCTAATATTTGAAGGAAGGTTTTCCGAAGTGCTATAAAAATAGGTTCCATTCCATTCTGTTTCAATTGCCTTCGCACGTAGGTAATCCGCAAAGGCATCATTTAAGCCATATTTCTTAATATGTAAAATACTGCCTTTGGGAAAGGGAACGACTTCTTTTTGAGGACGAATCAGTTCACTGGTATGTAGATTCTTGAAAGTATAATAATATAGTTTTGCTTTGTTTGGCAATTCCGGGCTTAGATGCGACCAATCAATGTCTATCTCGATCATGGATTGTTGATTCGGATTATAAGGAGAAATGTTGTCTTGGAGCCTTAAACTATCTGTTTGCTGATACCGAGCAAATTGTAACGGTGAAATTGGCGCTACTGCCGCCAATTGGCTACTGGCTTCATATGCATCACCATCCCACTCTATAAGCAAGTTGTAGCTCAGATTGTTTACTACTGAAAAAGGAACTTTGCTTTTATAGTTTCCAGCTAGCGAAGTATCAGCTTCAAACTGATAAACAATGCCATTGGCTTCAACCGATACATCTGCATCAGACAGGAAGGGCGTTGCTCCATTTAATTCC
>CALIAG010000301.1 GCA_938041325.1 uncultured Saprospiraceae bacterium
TTTTACTGTTTCTTTAGAAATTGAAACGAATTTACCAAGTTGTAATGCGATTGAGGGCTTTACAGATTTTATAACTGTAGATCAGGCTCCGAATGTTTCTTTTACAACGAATCCTAGTCCAGCTTCTGCTTGTGTTGCACCTTTGACGGTGACGTTTACAAATACTACAGTCGGTGCGGGCTTAACTTATATGTGGGATTTTGGGAATGGTCAAACTTCTACAGATCAAAACCCTCCAGCACAATCCTATACAACGGATGGTAATTTTCCCGTAACACTTACGGCAACAAATGCGAATAATTGTTCTTCAACTTTTACTTCTCAAGTTTCAATAGGTTCTCCTACGGCAGATTTTGATCTTCCAGCTACTTTATGTTTGGGGGCGACAGTTACAGCTATGAATACCTCTTCTGCAGGAAATTATTTATGGAACTTCGGACCTGGAGTAACTCCGTCGGTTTCTACATTGGCAAATCCAGTTGTTCAATTCGGTACCGCAGGACCACAAACAGTAAGTTTAACGGTTACTTCAGCGAACGGACAATGTATGGATGATATTACAAGAACGATAATGGTTGAAACTGCAGATGCTACTTTTTCGGCCGATCCTGTATGGAGTTGTAGTGAGCCATTGACCGTAACATTTTCACCTGATAATACAGATGGAGCTACGTATTCATGGGATTTTGGAGACGGTCAAACTTCTTCGGAGGTGAGTCCTACACATGAATTTTTTGATCAAACAGTAAATCCATTTAGCATAAATGGAGAAATGATATTTATGACAACCTTGACCATAGAAACTGCGGCAGGTTGTAGTTCAACATTTACGTTAAACGATACTTTAAATCTTCCAAATGCTTTATTCAAACCAGATGTAGTAGATGGTTGTGCACCGGTGACGGTCACTTTTATGGATGAGAGTACAGGACCAGCACCTTATGTTTCTTTTGAATACATATATGGTGATGGCAACTCGAATACTTTTCCAGACAATAGCGACCATACTTATGTATTCGCAACGCCTGGAGAGTATGATGTAATATTGGTTGCAACCAATTCCTTGGGATGTCGAGATACTTCTATTATTCAGACCATTGAAGTAGGGGAGCCGATCACGCCAAGTTTCAGCGTAGACGAAACTGATCTTTGTCCAGGTGATACCATTCATTTTACAGACCTTACCAATAATCCAAATATTGATGCTTGGCATTTCAGTACAGATGGCAATCGTACTTTTCATTGCACGGATCAAAATGAATTGTTTTATGCTTTTGATAATGAAACAGGGACCTTTGATGTTACCTATTTTGTTGAATATAATGGTTGTCTGGATTCGACAGTGATGACGGATATGATTACCGTTGCTGGACCAATCGCAGAAATTGGATACATGGTGAATTGTGAAACGCCATTCGATATAATGTTTGCGGATAGCAGTCATGATGCGAGCAATGTCATGTGGAGTTTTGGTGATTCTACTTCCAGTATGCTAGACGATTTGATTCACAGTTATGATGAAGTCGGTGATTATGAGGTTGTATTAATGGCAGAAAATCCAGGTTCTGGTTGTCCTGCTTCTTTTGATACAACGACCGTTCACGTAAGAGCAATTACTTCAGAATTTGAGTTAGATACTTTATTGTGTTTAGGTTTACCTTATGATTTAAATGGATCTCCTTCAGAAGATGTTGAGGCAGATTGTTGGAGAGGATATACTTGGGATTTCAGTGAAGGTAGACCGATAACAACACAAGAAGAAGTAACAGAATATTTCTTTGGAACACCAGGTAGACAAAAAGTATTTTTAAGAACGCGTGATATCAATGGTTGTAGAGATACTTCAGAACTTACTGTTACAGTTTATCAAAATACACCAGAATTTTCATTCTCTGATGATACCATTTGCTTTCCTACTCAAGTAGATTTTACAGATTTAAGTACAGCAGATACAACAATAGTAAGTTGGATGTGGGATTTTGGCGATGGCCAAATGGATGACAATCAAAACACTTCTAATACTTTTACTATGGGTGGAAACCCAATAACAGTGACTCTTTCTATTGAAGATGTTTTGGGATGTCCAGGAAGTACAACAGAAGAGCTTGTTGTCTATACTCCAATCAGTTCTATCTCAACGATTCCTTTTCCAGCGCAAATATGTGCAGGTGATTCTATTTCCTTTGGCGCCAGTGATTTTACTGCTCAAGGTTCAAACCTAACTTACAGTTGGGATTTTGGAAATGGACAGACCGGAACTAATCAAAGCGAAACAATTACTTATCCTTCTGGAGGTAACTATGATGTGACACTGGATTTTGTTGAAGTCGCATCTGGCTGTACAGGCACGACAAATGCTACTGTGCAGGTTCAGGATTATCCAATAGCAGATTTTACAACTAACGTGGATGGAGAACCTTTGATTTGTTTTCCAGAGAATATTGAATTTACAGACAATTCCACAACAAGTTCTCCTTTACTTTACAACTGGGACTTTGATACTGGTGTAACCTCAATGAATCCTGGAGCGACTATTTTTTATGATGAAAAAGGTACTTATACCGTAACTCAAATAGTGAGTACAACATTTGGTTGTGCAGATACAACAAGTAGAACTTTTACACTTGTCGGACCAGAAGGAGATTATACCGTTGACACTGATATCATTTGTAAAGGAGAAACAATCACCTTTACTTTGGTAGATACAGTAGATATAGGATCATGGGAATGGGATTTTGGTGATGGAGTGATAATTCCTAATGTTTCGCCAATAGCGCATCAGTATGATTCGATTTTTGCTGGAGGAAATATACCAGCGGTTTTGAAGTTGGTTGGTGAAAACGGAGTCTGTGAAACAGCGATTCCAATTGACATTAGTATTAATGAGGTGGTAGCAGATTTTTCTGTTGATAATTCTTCAACTTGTGTTGGGGAAGTTCCTTTCGATAATAACTCCTTGAATGCAGATGTTTTTACTTGGGGTTTTGGAGATGGAAATAGTTCTACAGCTATTGATCCGTCGAACATTTATACCGCGGCAGGTATGTATACCGTTACGTTGGCCGTTGAAAATACAGCTTTGGGTTGTACAGATGAAACCAGTCAGGTTGTGACGATTGTTGAAGGACCGGATATTGAAGCCGAAGGGGAAAACATTTGTTTTGGAGAAGCACCAACTTTGACTGCTAATTCTAATAATACGAATGGAACCTTTACTTGGTCGCCTGCTAATTTGTTTTCAAACAACATGGGGCAAGAACCTGTCACTGTTCCTTTTCAAAGTACAGTCAATGTAGTCGTGACACAAGTAGATGAGTTTGGATGTAATGGTACGGATACTGTTTTAGTCAATGTAGTTCCGCCACTAGATTTAATGCCAGATACATCAAGTATCTGTGCGAGTGAACCGGTGACTTTACAGATTTCAAAACCGGATGAATATTCATTTGTGTGGAGCAGTCAGCAAGATCCTAATTTAACCAGCCTTAGTTGTCAGGATTGTGCGAATCCAGTAGTCGTTACAGCAACAGATGTGACTTACCAAGTTAGAATTTCTGATGTATTTGGATTAAATAGATGTAGCCCTACTTCGGCAGACTTTGCAGTAGATGTTATTGAAGGCGCGTTTGAATATCCAAAAGCATTCACACCAGATGGAGATGGATTGAATGATTACTTCAATTATGTATTGGTCGGTGATTCAGAAGCCATTAATACTCAGGTTACAAAGTTGAAAATTTATAACCGTTGGGGGAATTTAGTTTATGACAATGATGATCCGAGTCAAGGATGGAGTGGAATGGATGGCAGCCAACCGGCACCTGCGGATGTTTATTTGTGGATCATGGAAGTGAACATAGAAGGCTGTGTTGCTGATTCGGAAAAAGGACAAGTAACCTTAATTAGGTAAAATTAAATTAGAAATAAATAAGAAGCGTTTGTCTGTAAAAGGCAAACGCTTTTTTTATCTCCTAACCTCAAAGATTGGCAATTCTCTAAAATCGATTTCCTTTACCTCTAGTTTTTCAACTTTTGCATGCGTAGGTCCTTCTTTGCACCATTCCAAAAGCGCATTGATTTTTTCGGCTTCGCCAGAAACTTCAATAAAGAC
>CALIAG010000302.1 GCA_938041325.1 uncultured Saprospiraceae bacterium
TCCAAAAACCATTGTAGAGAATCAAATATTACCAAGAGAATATATTTTCATTGTGGATATCTCTGGCTCGATGAATGGTTTTCCTTTAGATGTTTCTAAAAAATTATTGAGAAATCTAATTTCAAATCTGCGTTCTTTTGATCGTTTCAATATTCTCTTGTTTGCTGGCAGTTCCAAATTCTTAGCAGACGAATCTTGGGCAGCAACTCCTGACAACTTGAACAAGGCCATCAACTTCATTGACAATCAACGTGGTGGTGGCAGTACGCAATTGCTTCCTGCTATGAAAAAAGCGATGAGCTTTAAAAGATGTGATGAAAACCTTTCTCGTTCTTTAATTATTGTAACAGATGGTTATGTTTCTGCGGATCAAAATGTGTTGGATTTTGTTGGTAAAAATTTGAATCAAGCCAATGTATTTGCTTTTGGAATTGGTTCTAGTGTAAACAGACATTTGATTGATGGCTTGGCCAATGCAGGACAAAGTCACCCGCTTATTGTATTGAATCAAAATGCTGCTGCTGGAAATGCAGAGAAATTTAGAAAGTATATTTCAACGCCTGTTTTGTCAAACATAAAAGTTGATTTTGAAGGCTTTGATGCATATGATGTTTCTCCAAAATCTTTTCCAGACTTAATGGGGGAACGACCAATTGTGATCCAAGGAAAATACAAAGGCGATCTAAAAGGAAATATTAAAATTGGCGGAACCACAACTGGTAAAGACATGAATACCAAATACCAAGTTACCAATTACGCTCCTAGCAGAGACAACCAAGCGATCCGTTACTTGTGGGCAAGAGAAGAAATCAAAGTCTTGGATGATTACAATCGATTTAAAAGTGACAATAGTCGTATTGCGAAAGTGACTCAACTGGGTTTAAAATACAATTTGATGACGGCCTATACTTCTTTCATTGCCATTGATCGAATCATCGCGAATGCTGCCAAGCAACAGAACGAAGTTGTTAAGCAAGTTTCCCCTATGCCTCAAAATGTTCCGAACTCGGCTATCGGTTTTGAAATGGAATTAGAAGAAGTTGTAGTTGCGAGTAAGAAGAAGAAGGTAAAAAAAGCGGAAGTGGTGACGATAGATAATATGAAGTTTACCATTCCCGCAGAAGTGACTGAATCGATTCAGAAGCAAATCAAAAAACATTTGAATGAATTGAAGTGGTGTGGAAAATCTGGCGAACAATTTAATTTGGTTTTTGAAATCACGATAGATAAAAACGGAAAGGTGCTTTCCATCAAAACGCTTAGGAATAGTGGCGAGAAGTACCAGGAAGTTTGCTTGATAGAGAATATTTGGAATTGGTCTTTTGAGTTGGATAATCAGGATGATACGATCCAATTTCAGTTGCCTATTTCTTTGAATAAATAGTTGTTGTTTTTTATTAAATATGTTTTCCAAAAGTAGTTTAGAGTTTGTCGGACCTTTGCTTGATTTAAAAGCAGGGTTTGACAAAACTTACTCATGGTAAATTTTAATTCTTGAAAATGCTAACTGTTTTGCTATTTACCGCCTTGTCTCAATAATAGAAGTCAGAGTTACTTTTAGATTTTTTTTCTCTCTACTTTTTTCTTGATAAAAAAGTAACCAAAAATCAAGGCTTTATACATTTTTTAACGCTCCAAAAAGATCGAAACACTAAACCAAATAAACTCGCTTTTACCTTTTCGATTTTGTTTGTGAGACTAGGTTAAGATTTTCTTCTGATTTTGGTTCTGGCCTTTGTAACGCTCATACAGTATTTGGTTTTTAACGTGTTTAGATCTTTTTTCCACTAAAATGGATAAGGCCAAAATTGCACTCTTCTTCGAAACTTATCATTCATAGTGTTTTAAAAAAATGAAAAATGAAAAATTTATCAATAGTCTTCAACATCGGTTTATTAATATTCCTTTTTTCTTCTTGTGATACGCAAACAAATAAAATCAGTCCATCAGCGATTTCATTTGATTCAATGATTACTGCTACGGAGCAAGTAGAGGATTCAACCAGACCTTCCATAACATTTATAATGGGAACAGATTCTAAATTAGAAAACCCTTATTACCAACAAGCAAAAAACTATTATGAGTTCAATCCGGAAGCTCAAACCGATTTCTTAATTGACTCTATTTTCACTCTGGTCGGTGTACGTGATTTTTTAGAAAATAACAACGAAGGAATCAATCCATGGGGGCAAGTCAATATCGTTGTCCATAGCAATCAATGGACTGGCTTGAGTGCAAGGATTGAGAAAAATGGACCAAGAGTCAGCAACGAAAGTTTAGATTATGCCATTCAACATAAAATAATCAAAAGCCTGGATAATACTAAAATGGATGAGCAAACAAATTTGAATTTTTATTCTTGTGGTTTAGGAAAAAACCAAGAAATGTTAGATTTATTGAGTTTTGCTTTTGGAGGTGAAGATGGCGTTCGGCCTTTGGTGAGGTCTTCCAAACATTTCATGTTTTACGAATCGAATGTTTATCAAGGACAAGCTTATAATTGCAAAAAGTACATGGCGCAATCCTGGCACACTTATTTCAAAACGGGCTACCGACCTGGCAATTTACAATTGGCCAATCAATTGAAAAAAGCCTTTCCGAATGTAGAAAAAGATTGGTTATCTGCATTGGATACAAAGGAAGCAGCGTATCCGGGGCAAGCCTTTCACCACACCTATAGAATTCCTGTGGTTTGGACGGTTACCTATGAAAATAAATCTGAACGACCGAACCTTAAAACAGAAGCAGAAAAACAAGAATGGTTGAAAGAACAAGAAGATTTATTGGCAAAAATAGATGGCATGGGAATTCCTAAAAAGTATTTCAACTGGACCATTCGACCTACTGTTTACACCAATGAAGAAGGCGATCATCCAGCAATCAAGGCGATTGGTTTCTGTACTATTTTAAATGTTCTGGAAGCGATCACTGAGACGGATGAAGCCGGTCAGAATATTGTGGTGAGTCCTGCGATAAATGATGAGGAGCATTTTGGTTTTTCTAGGAACCCGGAAGAAGGAAGTACTGTTTTTATTGGCCAATAGAGCATTCCCGAATGCATCTGAATAGGTTATAATTTTTCTGGGATACATTAATTTGATAACTTAGAGTTATGGAATTCAAATTAAAACGACCTACTATGAAAGTTTTACAAATTGCTATCCTTTTTTTATTTATCAGTCTCTCTACAAATGCTCAAGAAGACGTGCCTGGCAGTAAAGATTTTGACTTACTCGAACGTATGCCCAATTACTCTATTTCGAAATACGTAGAAGAAGAATTTGGAAGTCTTAAATTGTATTTCAATTCTAAGACTACAATAAAAGAAGGCCGTAAAACAGAAATTGATTATCGCCATAATGATTATAAAGATAAAAATGTTCAAAAACCATCCCGTTTACAACTGATACGCAATTATTCACAAGCCATTGAAAAAGCAGGTGGTACTGTGCTTTTCGAAAGAAAAGTAAATTGGGAAAAAGCTTATTACACATATAAACGAGCCAATGGTCAAGTCGTTTGGGTAATGATAAAAACCAATACAGTTGGTGGAGGATATTCCTTAGAAATAATTGAAGAAGAGTTGATGCGTCAAGATGTTCATGTAAATGAAGAACTAATAAAAAACAGTATAGACATCTCTGGTAAAATTGCCATCTACGGTATATTTTTCGATGTTGGAAAATCAATTATAAAACCAGAATCAAAGCCAAGTCTTGAACAAATCGCAGCCTATCTAAAAAACAACCCTTCTGTAAATTGTTGGGTAGTTGGCCATACGGATTCCGACGGATCTTTTGAGCTGAATAGCAAATTGTCTTTGGAACGAGCTCGTGCAATAAAAGTAGATCTTGAGCAAAATTATTCAGTACCAACGGGCAGATTATATGCGGAAGGTGTTGGACCACTCGCTCCATTGGCTTCTAACTCAACAGAAGAAGGCAAGAAACAGAATAGACGGGTTGAGTTGGTGAAAAAATAGGGGAACAATCTATAACCTTATAGCGTTTAACTTATTAAGTTATAAATTCAAATTTATAGTATTACTTTTTCTAAAAGGTTTTCAGTAAATTGGTGTAAAAAGAAAAATGAGATATTTCTTTCTGCATCTTTTACTTTTAACGCTATCCTTACACATGTCAGCTAGCGATTCTTTGGTCATAAAACTCTATCCAAATGGTACTCCAAATGCTTTGGATACAAAAGACAATGACATTCCTACCTTAACTGCTTTTCTGGTGAACACTGATGAAGCAGCACCAGCAGTCATGATATGCCCAGGCGGTGGTTATGCCATGCTTGCGATTGATCATGAAGGATTCCAAATTGCGAACTGGTTCAATGAACTAGGAATAAATGCTTTTGTTTTAAAATATAGAATTGGTCAGTGGGAAGGCAAAGGTTATCGCCATCCAGACATGCTCAATGATGCGCAGCGTGGTTTTAGAATCATTCGCAATCGAGCAAAAGAATGGAATATAAATCCCAACAAAATGGGTGTGCTGGGGTTTTCTGCAGGAGGACATTTGGCCTCTACGCTTGGCACACATTTCGACAATGGCAATCCCAAATCAACTGACCCTATTGAACAACAAAGCTGTCTCCCGAACTTTATGATCCTGGGTTATCCTGTGATTTCATTAAATCAAGCTTTTACCCATCAAGGATCCCGCAGATATTTATTGGGAGCAACACCTGATCCGGAACTGGTTCATTTCCTATCTAACGAAACACAAGTATCTGCCCTCACTCCTCCAACTTTTATTTTCCATACAGATAATGACGGCTCTGTTCCTGTAGAAAATGCTTTGGTCTTTTATATGGCTTTGAAGAAGTTTAAAATTCCAGCAGAAATGCATATTTACGAAAAAGGAAAACATGGGGTTGGTTTTGCACCTGACGACAAGATACTCGGCACATGGCCTGACCGTCTAAAAGACTGGCTACAAGTAAGAGGAATTCTTTAAGTAGATTACATTCGTAAACTTTCAAAAAAGGAAGCAACTCGACTTTACTGAGTCTTAAAATTTAATTCAAAAAATCACCAAATAAATCCTATCTTTCCAATGAACTTGTTCAAGAACTAAATCCTTAATCATGAAACGCAGAAAAGCTTTAAAAAATCTCGGCCTGGCTACTTTGGGTTCCACAGCTATTGTTAACTCGGTAAGCTGTCAAACGCCTGATACCAAGAAAAAAGAAACGATGGAAACTAAAGGTCTGAAAGGAAACATCAATCATTCTGTTTGCAGATGGTGCTATGGAGGTTCCAAGTTGGAAGACATGGCCATTAAAACCAAAGAGATCGGATTGAAATCGATAGAATTGTTGACTCCTGAAGAATGGCCGGTTGTGCAAAAGTTGGGTTTGACTTGTGCAGTAGGAACGGAGAAATTTGCGGATATTTCTAACGGATTTAATGAACCTAAAAATCACGATGCACTCATCAATCCTTATTTGGAATTGATTGTAAAAGCAGCAGATGCTGGTATACCTAATGTGATTGTATTTTCTGGAAACAGAAGAGAAATGTCCGATGAGGTTGGAATGGAAAATTGCGCAAAAGGTTTGGACAAGATTGTAAAGCAAGCGGAGAAATACAATGTAACCGTCATCATGGAATTGCTCAATAGCAAGAAGGACCATAAAGACTATATGTGCGATCATACTCCGTGGGGCGTTGAATTGTGTAAAAAAATAGGCTCACCTAGATTTAGGTTACTATACGATATCTACCACATGCAAATCATGGAAGGAGACATCATTCAAAACATCCGTGACCACCACGAATATATAGCACACTACCACACCGGTGGAGTCCCTGGTAGAAACGAGATTGATGACAGCCAAGAGTTGTATTACCCGGCTATCATGCAAGCGATTCTGGATACAGGATACAAAGGCTATGTTGCTCAGGAATTTATTCCTAAGAGAGATGACAAATTTGCCAGCTTGAAGCAAGGCGTGGAGATTTGTGATGTTTAATTTAAGCTAAAAATTGAATAAATACTTACATTCTTTATGAAATGAATTTGTTCTCAAAAACTTCCATCCTTGGGCTTTTTTGAGAACAAATTATCTTTTTATTTAATATAGAAAGATGGTTTCTCCCAATCCCCATTAAAAATGGACCCGTTTCAAAACTCAAGCTCCTTTTTTATTCCCCACTACCCTATTTTATCCCGTTTAAACCACATAAAATCAAGCATTATCTTTATCTTGGCGCTTCGAATTGCCGAATAAGCTATAAAACACCTAGTCGGCCTTTCAATTCCACACCCACCTATTTTGATGAGAAAATCAAGAACCTATTGGTATATAGGACTTGAAAATTAGGATAATGAAGATACAGGACACTATGGGAATCAAATACGACCAATTCAGCACCAACAGAAGAATATTAATGGGTCCAGGACCTAGTGAGGTACATCCTCGTGTATTGAACGCGATGGCTACTCCACTTATCGGACACCTCGATCCACAATTCCTTGACATCATGGATGATATAAAATCCATGGTACAAGCTACTTTTGACACTAGAAATAATATGTCATTTGTGGTTTCAGGACCTGCTACCACAGGAATGGAAACCTGTCTAATCAACCTTCTAGAACCCGGAGACGAAGCATTGATTTGTATCAATGGTGTATTCGGAGAACGGATGGCAGACATGGTCGAACGTTGTGGTGGTGTGCTGAAGTCTGTTGAAGCGCCTTGGGGCAAACCAATTGATCCAGAAGATGTGCGCACTGCTTTGCGTTCTTGCAAACCGAAAGTCATTGCAATTGTGCATGGAGAAACCTCCACTGGGGTTTTACAACCTTTAGAAGAAATAGCAGGCTTGGCCAAAAGTGTTGATGCATTATTTGTTGTGGATGCGGTAACCACTCATTGTGGCGTAGATTTGAGAATGGACGATTGGGAAATTGATGCCATGTACGCTGGAACGCAAAAATGTTTGAGTGCGCCTCCTGGTCTATCTCCTATTTCAATGAGTTACCGAGCAACGCAAGCAATTGCTGATCGAAAAACAAAAGTACAATCCTGGTTTATGGATTTGTCTTTGGTTCAAAATTATTGGGCGGGTTCTCGAAGAGCTTATCATCATACTGGCCCAGTTTCGGCAATGTTTGCTTTGCATGAAGCGTATAGAATGGTCTTGGAAGAAGGCCTTGAGAATCGATATGAACGTCATGAAAGAAACCACCTTATTCTGAAAGAAGGTTTGGAAGAAATGGGCTTGGAATTTTTAGTAGAAGAAAAATACCGCCTACCAATGCTTAATGCCGTCAAAATTCCTGACGGTGTTGATGACCGCAAAGTGAGGAAACAATTGCTTCAAGATTATAACATTGAAATTGGAGGAGGAATGGGTGTCCTTGACGGAAAAATCTGGCGCATTGGCCTTATGGGCGAGTCATCTTCCATTAATCATATCCACATGTTGCTTTCTGCCTTGAAAAAGATTTTGTAAGTTTAGTTAATAAAATAAAGGTTTTCAAAGAGAAATTGACTGAATCTGGTCTACTTTTCACTATGAACCACCTCTTTCTGCTTCCTGGAAAAATAAAAAAAGGATAATCCACCCCAACCTTTCGTAAATTTTATACGTGTATGGTATTGAATACACCATGTATAAGTTTTCGAGTGGTGCATTGGATTAAACGTAAACCATCTTTTTCCACCTGAAATTAAGCTAATTACTCCTCTTGATTTCAAAACTAAAACTAAACCTCCAATATGAAATCTTTACTTTCTACACTGATTTTATCTACCCTTTTTCTCTTTTCAAATGCACAGGCTCCCGACTTCACTCTTACAGATATTTACGGCGTCGAGCATTCCTTGTATGAAGACTATTTGGATCAAGGCATTCCTGTTGTATTAAACATTTCAGTTGCTTGGGGACCATGGGACTGGGAACAATTTCAAAATGGAGCTTTTCAAGATTTGCAAACGGACTTTGGCGATGATCTTCAGGTTCTGTGGATCGAAGCAGACCCAGAAACACCTGTAGAAGCTTTGTATGGCAATACAAATGATACCCAGGGTGATTTCGTAACAGGAACAACTTACCCAATTTTCAATACCGATTCCTGGGACATCGTTAACTCCTATGGCGTAATCGGATTCCCTGCAACAGTTTTAATTTGTGAGGATGGTTCCATCACAGGGCCTTCTCAAGTAGCGGATTCTACTGCTTTTGATTATGTAGTAAATGACAGCATTCACTTATACACATTCGAAGATGCAGAGCTTATAGCTCTAACATTGGGAGAATTTTGCGGGATTACTTTTGAACGGACATTATTAAATGGATATGTTTATTCAGATGAAGATGACGATTGTGAACCATCAAGTGTTGAACAAGGCATTCAAAATTTTATAGCTTATATACAAAGAGGAACAGACTCTTGGTTCAGAACCACTAATGCAGACGGCGATTTTCGAATCCTGCTCAATGATGGAGATTATACCGTTGATATAATTCCAGCGAATCCATTATGGACTTCTTGCGAGCCTACGCAATCCTTTACAGTAGATGGTGTTGGAGAATTGGATTTAGATTTTGGTATGGAACCAGCCGTTTATTGTCCTTATGGCGTTATTGATATTTCTACTTGGGGATTGAGAAGGTGTTTTGAGAATTGCATTTTTGTAAATTACTGCAATTATGGAACGGAGGTTTTGGAAGACGCGCAGGTTGTTGTTGAACTGACAGAGTTCATGGAATTCACGACTGCTAACCCTTCCCCAACAGGTGTTGATGGTCAAACATATACCTTTAACGTTGGTGATTTAGGAATCAATGAATGTGGTACCGTTTATTTCAACTTTGAGTTGAGTTGTGATGCAGAATTAGGAGATACCTTATGTTACTCAGCTAACATTCTTCCTGATTCATTGTGCATTGGAACAGCGGGATCAGATGCATTAGCAATAGAATGTCAGGAAGTGATTGGCTCTTGGGATCCAAACGATAAAATGGGCTTTCCTGCTGGAGAAGGAGAACTGAATTACATCAAACCAAATACAGATATTAAATATCAAATTCGTTTTCAAAACACAGGAACCGACACCGCATTTACGGTTATCATCTTGGATACTTTGCCAGAAGATCTTGAATTTAGTACAATTCGTATGGGAGCATATAGCCATGATTTTGAATGGGAAAGAAATGGGCAAGAATTGAAATTTGTATTCAATGACATCATGCTTCCTGATAGCAATGTGAATAATCTGGCTTCCAATGGCTTTGTCAATTTCCATATTGCTCAAAAAGCAGATTTGCCTGATGGACATCGCATTGAAAACAGCGCAGCTATCTTTTTTGATTTCAACGAACCTGTCATTACCAATACTGCTTTCTATACGGTTTGGAGAAACCTAGTGAGTGTTAAAAATATTGAATTGACTGATTTCTTGATCTCTCCGAATCCTGCTGAGGACTTATTGACGATTCAACTGACCGATCAGTTCAGTGGTTTAAAATCGGGAGAGTTGGTTGACATTACTGGAAGAGTAATTTCTGAATTCGGATTCATTGGTTCTAATCATCAATTGAATTTGCGCATGGTTTCGCCTGGTATTTATTTTGTAAATATTAGGGATGATGAAGGCAATCGCGGAGTTGAAAAAGTTGTGGTGAGATAGTAATAATTTATTTTTATAAAAAACGGTTCCCGAGCAAAAGTTCAGGAACCGTTTTTTATGTTATGCTTTTCATCCGTAGTTTACTAAACTTCTATGATCTAAATTGCAGGGAAGTTTAGTAAATTTCTTTCTATCCATTTCTCAAAAAGCTATTTCCACAATTTATTTCTTCCAATTTTCATCACTAATCGAGTTCCAACAATCCAAATATATTTTCCACTCCTTCCCTACTTTTTTCCAAACAATGACATATTTCCCTTGCCACGAAGATTTCTCCCCGGAAGCATTTTCAGTACTCCCTTCATAGAAACCATAATCATAACAAAATCCTTTTTCGATTCGCAACTCAGAAGGAGTTACTTTATGATGAAGAACCTTTAACCCTTCAGGTAAAGTCCAGAATTTTTTCAACATGGTCTTTCCTTCTAAGATATTTGCATTATTGGGAAAAATTTTGCCATCCGAAGTGTAACAGTTGGCTAAACTCTCCGCATCTCCACTCATATAATATTGGGAAAAATTCTTGATGTTAAGTAAAATCTTATCAATTTCTTTTGCTTTGCCAATGTAATTTTGTCCGAAAGCATTGAAAGAAAAAAGAAGAGCAATTAGTAAAAATAAGTTCACTTTTAATTTATTCATTTTAGATGATTTAGAAATTTTATTACTCAATAGTCGCATGTACAAACTGAGAAAGAACGAATTGACTTTCAAAGACATATGCAAGCTACCTATTGTAGCAACAGTTATAAAATGATTTTAAAAACGGAAAAGTGACTTAAGGAAGGTTCTAATTTTAATACAAAAGTAAATATAACAAAAAAATATGGCCTACAAAGTGCTCCATGATTGTCCAAGTGCCAATTCTTTAGAATCTGATTTTCTGATCAAGCGATGTAAAAAACTACCATCTTCTAATTTCTGCACCTCACTGATCACGACATCGTTCCATCTGCATTCTGCTCGATACACGATATCCAATCGGCTCAATTTCTTTCCTTCTAAAATCTCTTGCGGCAAAGGTTCTAACAACCATCTCAAGTAAAATATATTACTCAAATGTTCATTAAAATCGAGGTCATAATAGCCCACTTGAAATTCTCGGGAATATTCAGCTTTGGTAAATTTTGGTAATTTATTTTTGGGACGAGTCAAGCAGTCAGATTCCTCCGGCATAGACATGGATGCGATGTATTCTGGAATGCGACTCATTCTACGCGTTTCCGTATCCATCAAAAGCCAAGTAGAAGAAGCTTCTGCCAAGGGCTTATCATCTTTATCCAAAACCCTATAATCTCTATAAGTAAAAAACTTTTCAAAACCAGCAGGATTCGTGATGACTTTTAATTGTTCGCCCAATTCTGGTAAACGGTGAATGATCAAATTTTTGCGCATAAGAACCCAAGAAATTTGTTGCGGAGCAAGATCCCATACAGAAAGCTTGAGATCAATAACGTTCTGCATAGCTGCTTCATGCATAAGCTGGACCATTGCAGGAGGAGTGATAAGTTTATTCTTATCAATCTCGTAAGTACGGACAGTAAATTCTCTTTGGCAATATAACTTAGGATGTAAGGTCTCCACGCATTAGGGTATTTAATTCGAGCGTAAATTAGACAAATAAATCAGTTAGTTAGAACCTTTAAATGTAAAAAACCAAGCATTTGGTAAAACGAATTTTCGCTGCCAAGTAAAGCGATATTATTTAGTAACAACTAAACAAGGAATTGCAACAAACACAGGGAATTGTTTTCATGTTTCTTTGACAAAAAAAGAAAGAATAATCGCGGGTGCAGATTATTCTTTCTAGAAACCTATTATTTAAAACAATCTGAAAGTTATAAGCCAACCTCCAGATTGTTTTTTGATTTGTTCAAGAATGAAACACTTGGCTTTATCTCCAGTGAACATTCATTGACAATTGTTTTAGAACAAGATGTACTTGAAGCTCAAGCCAGCAGATTGTAAAGTCGTCTTTTTAGTATCCGCTCCTCCGATAGCACGGTATCCAATACCATGTCTGTAATCAAAGCCTAATTCGAATTTCTTGAAAAGGATAACTCCAATTCCAACATGTGCAAATACTCGTTGACTGATTCCATCTTTCAATTCATATTGTTCAAAATTACTTACATACTCATAATTTCCAGCTACAATATCATTGAATGCTCTTTCCATTCCTGTATCAGCTTGTTCACGAGTAGTTCCATCAATTGAAAGACGGCCACCAGTATTTAAACCGATATTGGTTCCCGCTCCGGTGTAAAGGTTTACTTTATTATTTAAAACTGGAAAACGTTTATCAAATTGAGCTTCTAATGCAATCTCATTGGACAATGCGGTATAAGAAATATAAGTATCGTCTACACGGTTATGGTAATAAGCTCCATCCATACGGTTAAAAACGCCAATTGCTGAGACGTTTAATTCCGCATTTCTAATGCCTGGCATTTCTAACGCTGCAGTCAATCGGATATGTGGATTTTCACAAACACCACCGTAAAAATCAAGGTCTTTTGCTGATTCAGCTCCTGTATTAAAAGCAGAATTTTCAGTACCCTTTGCTGTAGATAATAAATATTCATTGTTCATACTTCCGAGCATGTCAACTTCGCCCCCCATCGTAATACCAATTTTTCTAACTTTCCACATTGTAGGAATGGCTAAATCTTGTGCCATCATTGATCCGGTGACCAAAAAGGCCATAACAGTCATCATTAAGGTTTTCATAAATTTATTTTTTAATTGTTAAAACAGGCGAATCGAAACTTAACAAAAAGGTAAAACAGGCTCGAAGTTCGCATTTACATAATCAGGACGTTTAGTTTTCATGTTTACCCCTATTCATTTTTTATAAAGAGTGCATTTTTGTTTCAATTGGTTGGTTGGCTCACAGAATAAATTCAATTATGTAAGCTATTTTTTTAATCCTGCAAACATTTAAAGGAAGACCAATGCAAAAGAATACAACTGTTTGACGAGAAGTAGAGACAGGTCTTTAATTCCATAATCTTATCTTGATGAATTTGAAGGAAGAATTGGAATGGCTTAAAAAGAAAGGGGATACGAATTTGCTAAGAGATCTACTTGCTGTCTATTCTGAAAGCGATATCAAACATTGGTTTTACAAAGAGTCATTTTCTAGTCATTAAGCAATTAAAACCTTGCTAAACAATTTGAAATATTTGATAAGCTGCGAGGAGGAAAAAGAAGACACCAATCACTTTATCTGTAAAACGGATTATGCTTTCCAAATGTTTGACTACATATTCTCCTAATTTTACATAAGCTAAAAACACAACACTTGCTCCAAGCGTTGCTGACAAACTAAAAGCAAATATTTGAAGATGGTTATTAAATTTCATGTCATTCGATTCTAACCAAAGGCCGGCAAACATCCAAAAAGGAATAATCAATAAATTTAAAGCTCCGATTATGAATCCATGTCCAAAATCGAAGTAGTCATAATTGCTTTGCTTGGCTTTTGGCGGTTTCACTTTCTTCGACAGATAATAAATCCCTAACAACAAAAATATAACTATGGAAATATACTGAATGGTCGTTCCATACTCTTCTGCCTTTTTAAAGACATCCAAAAAAGAAAGTGCAACATAGGTGTACACAAACTCCATGATAAAAGCTCCCATAATAACCATCACTCCTCCCCTCGTTCCATTTTCAATTGTTCGCTGAATAACGGAGATGGCAATCATCCCTGTAGGAATTGAGCCCAATGCGCTTAAGAAAAATGCGACCAATATATACCAAATCAGACTGTACTCCATTTTGTTTTTTTGCCAAAAGTTGACGGCAAAATAGGCTTTTAGAATTTAATAAGGTTCTGGTAATTTAATTGATGTCTTTTACAAAACAAAAGTAAGCGCTAAAGTAGGTTGGATCAAAATAGATTCGAGGACAAAAGCTTTTGTAAAAAATTATTGAAGGACAGAATTTGAATTCGACTTTTTGGTATTTTGATTTCGTTTTTATCTGAACAGGGTTTTAAGATGTTAAAGATGGGCAAGATGATATGAAAGGAGCACTTTCGAGTTCATTCGTTTGGATATCCTTTGGGACATTCACTTTTAATCCGTGCATCCGTATGATTTTCTCCACCAAATCCTTTTCAAAATTTAATCCCATCTCCATTCAATTCCGACACCACTGTTTCTTTGTAACTTCTGCCAATTGGCAATTCTTTCCCTCCGATTTCTACGGAGTTAAAATTGAACGCGGCGATCTTATTTTTAGCAATAAGATAAGAACGGTGTATTCTTAAGAATTGGTCTGAATCCAACTTGCGTTCCATTTCTCCGATCTGAAATTTCGTCATGATAAAACTTTCTTCCATATGTATGCGAACATATTCTTTGAAGCTTTCTATGTAACAAATATCCTCCAGATTAACCCGAACCATTTTTCTATTTACATTAAAAAACAAATGGTCTTTTTTATTCGAATCAAATTTATCGGGTTTTGATTTTTCAACTTTTAGTTTATTTACTGCTTTTAAAAAGCGTTGGAATTCAATTGGCTTGAGCAAATAGTCAACCACTTCTAGGTCAAAGGCTTCCAGTGCATGTTGATGGTACGCGGTGGTTACAATAACTTGAGGTTTGTTTTTCAGTGTTTTTAAAAATTCAAATCCTTTTAGTTTAGGAAGGTTTAAATCTAGAAAAATTACATCTACCTTTTTGGTATTAAGAAACTCTGTAGCTAGAATCGCATCTTCGAAACTTGCACAGTGTTCAAGACTCGGGATTTGAGCAATGTAATCTTCAATAATTTCTCTGGCTATTGGTTCGTCTTCAATAATTATGCACTGCAACAACTTCATCTTCTTTAATTTTAATTTTCAATTGAACGGCATAGGAGCAATCACTTTCTTCTATAATCAATTCATGGTTTTGGGGATAAGTCAATTCCAGCAAACGCCTCACATTGGCCAAGCCTTTTCCGGGGACGTGTGTAGGTTTGTCTGGAGATTTTGAATTTTTAATTTTAAAATTGACATCATTTTTTTCTAGACTTAGATCGATATCTATTTTGGCTTCATTTCGTTCAATGCTCACTCCGTGTTTAAAACTATTTTCCACAAAAGGCAGTAGAATTAATGGCGCTATTTGTTTATTAGGATCGTCTATATTTACATTGAAATTCACTTGAAGTCGTTCGTCATACCTCAGTTTTTCTAAATCAATATAATCTCTTATTATTTTCACTTCATTATTAATCGGTACAGAATCAGTATCACATTCATAGATCATATACCGCATCAATTTGGACAATTTCAAAACTGCTTCCGGCGTC
>CALIAG010000303.1 GCA_938041325.1 uncultured Saprospiraceae bacterium
TGGCAAAATCTTCAAGACCTTTGCGACGACAAAATCAAACTTGATACTGTGTCATGGCTACACCGGGGCATATTTAGGAGTCTATGCAACAAGTAATGGTCAGCCCACAAAAGAATATGCAGATTTTGATTGGGTGAGTTACAAAGGATATCCAAAGGTGGATTGATACTCCATTGTCCTGAGGGAATTTATTCCCCCAAGTTAGAAGATCAACTGACTTCTGCAAAATAAATTTGCCAGATACGAAAAGAGAGATAACATTTAAAAGATTTTTTTTAAATTAAAAACTCTATCGTACTGGGGGAATTTATTCCCCCACCTAATCTATGCAAAAATGAATTCCTAAATCTATGAACCCTTCAAAAATCAAAACATTTTACCGACAAAACCTACCACATAAGCAATATATTGGTGCAACATTTTTTGTAACATTTAGATTAAAAGATTCGCTTCCATTGGCTGTGCTTGAAAAATTGAAGCTTAGTCATGAAAAAAAGATCATAGAAATAAAAAATAATAAGAAAATAAATGAAAAGGATATTGATGAGGTTTTGGGGATAGAAAGAGATAGGTATTTTACAAAATACGATGAAGCGTTAGACCATATTAAATCGGGGCCACATTTTTTAAAAACTCCTGAAGTGGCGGATGTAATTAAAACAGAATTACATAGGTTTGATGGAAAGCTTTATGATTTGTTGGCCTATTGTATAATGTCTAATCATGTTCATATTTTAATTGATACCAGTATTCAATTCCCAGATGAAATTGAAAAAATAATTACTGATTCGTATGATTTTGAACCTCTTCAAAATATTATGAAAAAACTAAAAGGCCCTTCCGCAATTTATGCGAATCGCCTATTAAATAGGAAAGGTTCTTTTTGGCAGAGAGAAAGTTATGATCGGTTCATAAGAAACAAAAAAGAGTTAGGGAGTTATGTTAGCTACATTTTGCAAAATCCTGTAAAGGCTAAGCTTGTGAAAAACTGGGAAGAGTATCCCCATTCATATTGGAAAGCAAAGGAATTATAAACTCCATCGTACAGGGGGAGTTTTTTTCACCAAGTTAGAAGACCAATGACTGCAGGCAAATAAATTTGCCAGATACGAAAAGAGAGATAACATTTAAAAGATTATCATAATTAAAAACTCTATCGTATTGGGGGATTTATTCCCCCATGTTTGAATGCGTAGGTCTGCAGGCAAATAAATTTGCCAGATACGAAAAGAGAGATAACATTTAAAAGATTATCATAATTAAAAACTCTATCGTATTGGGGGAATAAATTCCCCCATGTTTGAATGCATAGGTCTGCAGGCAAATAAATTTGCCAGATACGAAAAGAGAATTAAATTTAAAAGATTATCTTGATTTTGTAATCATCATACTGTTGGAATTTATTCCCACAAATAATTCAAACATCAAAACCTAAATCCCCTCATTCAATGAAGAGTTTCTGGAACGAAAAAGAAGTAAAGGATATTAAAAATGACCTGTTGGGCATGAGAGTCTATACCTCAAGGCTACTTGGAAAAGAAGAAGATTTAGTTTTGCATGGAGGAGGAAATACTTCAGTCAAAATCAAAGAGAAAAATATTTTTGGAGAGGAAGAGGATATACTTTACGTAAAAGGCAGCGGCTGGGACTTAGCCACAATAGAAGCACCAGGCTTTGCTCCGGTGAAACTTTCCGCATTAATTCGATTAGCGAATTTGGATCGTTTAAGCGATATGGATATGGTGAAATACCAACGAATGGCTCTCACAAATCCTTCGGCGCCTAACCCTTCCGTTGAAGCAATCTTACACGCCATCATTCCCTTTACTTTTGTCGATCATACACACGCTGATGCTGTAGTCACAATTACAAATACTCCTACAGGCAAAACAAGAATTCAAGAAATATATGGAAAGAAAATTTTAATCGTCCCTTATGTTATGCCTGGATTCATTTTGGCGAAGACCATTTACGAAATGACCAAAGAATTAGATTGGTCTACCATCGATGGAATGATACTGCTCAATCATGGCGTTTTTACTTTTCATGACGACCCAAAAGTGAGTTATGAAAATATGATAAAGATCGTATCGAAGGCAGAAAATTATTTAAGAAAACAGGGCGCTAAAACGATCAAAAATCAAAAAAGTGTCCAACCAGATTATTTGAAAATTGCACTGCTCAGAAATCTTATTTCAAAAGAAAAAGGAAGTGCAGTTCTCGCGCGTTTAAATGATTCTGGCGAAGCTTGTGCATTTAGTAATTTGAAAAATGTAAAAAGTATTTCCACTAGAGGACCTTTAACTCCTGATCATATTATTAGAACGAAACAAAATCCTATTGTCCTTTCTAATAATTTTGAAAAAGACTTAACAAGTTACATTGATAACTACCATAAATATTTTAAAAAATACAAAACAAAGGGACAAAGTGAATTAGAACCTACTCCTCGGTCCGCCATCTGGCCGAAGCGTGGAACTTTGGCTTTTGGCCCTACAGTCAAACATCTGAAGATCATTGACGATATCAGTCGGCATACCAGAAAGGCAATATTTCAGGCAGAACATTTAGGGAAATGGAAAGCCTTACCACCAACGGATTTATTCGAAATGGAGTATTGGAGCCTTGAACAAGCTAAATTAAAAAAGGCAGGAAAAGGAAAGAGAATGCAAGGCAAGATAGCTCTAGTAACTGGAGGCGCAAGCGGAATTGGTAAAGCCTGTGTGGAAGAATTGGTTGCAAATGGTGCTGTTGTGGCAGCACTTGATATCAATCCGGAAATTGTAAACTGTTTCACTCAAAAAGAAGTGTTGGGAATCAAATGTGATATCACCAATAATAAACAAATTCAAACAGCAATAGAGAAAACAGTTGCCCATTTCGGTGGCTTGGATATGGTGATTTCTAATGCAGGTGTTTTTCCAAAGAGTACAAAAATTGCAAAAATGAATTCAGCGCTTTGGCAAAAAAGCATTGACCTAAATTTAACCAGTCATCAGCGATTGATTCAAGCAACCATTCCTTTCTTAGAGTTGGGTATAAATGCTGCGATCGTAATCATTGGATCTAAAAACGTTCCAGCTCCTGGTCCAGGTGCATCTGCCTATTCAGTCGCTAAAGCTGGCCTGACGCAATTGGGAAGAATCGCTGCAATGGAATTAGGCGCAAAAGGAATTCGCGTAAATATGCTTCATCCCAATGCGGTATTTGATACAGCGATTTGGTCGGATGAAATACTAGAAGCTAGAGCAAAAAATTATGGTTTGACTGTGCAGGAATACAAAACCAATAATGTCTTGAGAACAGAAATTACATCAAAACATGTCGCAGAATTGGCTGCAGAAATGTTAGGAGAAAAATTTTCAAAAGTAACAGGGGCCCAAATACCAATAGATGGTGGGAATGATCGCGTTATTTAAAACGCACCGTCTTTTCAAATTAAATATTTTTCAAAAGAAATTAAAATAATGATTGTCAAACATACTTCCCGAAATGAAATATTGGCCAAACTCCAAAATAAGGTCAAGCAAAAAAATCCAATTCTAATCGCCAGTGCAGGTAGCGGTCTCGTTGCAAGCCTACTGGAAAAAGCAGGAGCAGATTGCGTCAATACTTTTTCAGGTGCAAGATTGCGTGGCAACGGTATGGGGACGATGTCAATGATGTGGCCGATAATGGACTCCAACAAACAAACATTGGACTATACACGAGAAGACATTATGCCAGCAATAAAAGGAGACAGTTTTATCTGCGCTTGCCTCAATGCCAATGACCCGCTAAAAGATATGCGGATGGTCTTGAATCAATGCAAAGAAATGGGCGTTTACTCCGTTTCAAATATTGGCCCGTCGATTAGTTATGTCGACAAAGACAGTGAGATCTATAAAGTCCTTACAAAAAGCGGAATCACTTTGGAGAATGAAATTGAAATGTTGAAGTTGGCCAAAGAAATGGATATGGTAACGATAGGCTTGGCTTTCGATTTAGAAGACAGTTTGGAAATAATGGAAAAAGCGCAACCAGATATCTTTTGCTACCATGCTGGCACGACAAAAGGAGGACTAAAAGGTTACGACTCTGGTGAGCCGCTAGAACAAACCGCTAAACGTACAGAAGAAGCCTACAAAGAAATTAGAAAGATAAAATCCGATGTGATTTTGATCGCACATGGAGCTGGTCTGGTAACACCTAAGGATGGCCAATATATTTTGAACAATACTTCTTGCGATGGATTGTGGACCGGTTCTTCTACCGAAAGAATTCCAATCGAAAAAGCAGTCTATTCTACCGCAAAAGAATTTGCAGACCTTAAGTTCCTAAAATAGTTTTTTACTAAAAGTCTAAAAGTCTAGCAGTCTAATATCTAACAGTCTAACCATCTAAAAACTATGTCAAAAACAATCGCTCTACTCATTACCCTTGATACCAAAGGTGCGGAAGCAGGATTCATTAAAGAGCAAATTGAAAAAAAAGGACATAAGGCTTTATTGATTGATATTGGAGTGATTGGAAATCCAACAATAAAAGCGGATTTAACAAGAGAACAAGTTATCTCTGCAGGAGGCGGCTCCTTGTCTGAAATCCTAGAAAAACCTACCAGAGAAAAATCCAACCCTTTTGTAGTCAATGGATCGATAACCATTCTTCAAAAATCGATTAAAGCAAATGAAATTCACGGTGTTTTAGGTCTTGGCGGTACACAAGGAACGTCGACCTGCTGTGATGTTATGCGCGCATTGCCGTATGGATTCCCAAAGGTGATGATTTCGACAATAGCATCTGGAGATACTTCAGGCTTTGTAGGAATAAAAGACATTACAATGATGTTTTCGGTGAGCGACATATTAGGCTTGAATCCGTTCATGCGGAAAATTTTAGCGAATGGGGCTGCTGCAATTTGTGGCATGGCAGAAGAGGAATCTCTTTTCGAAATGGAAGAAAGCGAAAAGCCTTTGATTGGAATGTCCAACCTGGGCGTTTTAACGAAAGGGACATTAGAAGCGGTGAAACACTTTCAGTCTAAAGGATATGAAGTTATCGTCTTTCATGCTGTTGGATCTGGTGGTAGAGCAATGGAACAAATGATGAAAGAAGGCATCATAAAAGCCGTCTTTGATTACGCAATGGGAGAGATCGCAGACGATGGTTGGTCGGTATTGAGAGCCGGAGGACCTGAACGTCTTACCGTTGCAGGGAAATTGGGTTTGCCACAAGTTTTGTGTCCGGGAGGAGCAGAGCATTTAGGGATTTTGGTGGAACCGAACGTAGTGCCAGAAGAATATAAAAATCACAAACATGTTTTTCACAGCCCAGTAGTTTTTGTGCCGCGTTTGAATGCAGAAGAAATTACGAAAGTAGCCGCAGACATTTGCCAACGTTTACAACATACAAAAGATAAGGCCTATTTTATGTTGCCCAAAGGCGGAGTTGGCAGATACTCAAAAGCTGGCGGAATCCTAGAAGACAAAGAATCTGATGCAGCATTTTTTAATTATTTCAGATCGCACTTGCCTTCAAATATTGAAATTGTAGAAAAAGATTTATACGCGGAAGATATTGCATTTGTTCGTGAAGCAGCGGATCGTTTGATTGCTCTTATCGAAAAGAGAGCTTATATCGAAGAAGTAAAATAAAACGTAAGTTTCTAGTTTTTAATAGAATACTTAGATCGGATTGTGTAAGACCTAAACGTGGATTATTTATTGTATTTTAGCTATGAAGATATCCTAACCATTTCTTTAAAGCGCTTAAAGATCTCTTATGCCAAATAGAAACTATATTTTTCAAAGATTTTCAATCCACCCTTTAGTAATCAATAGTTTCAAATTTTTAGTTCTCCTTTTTTTAATTGGAAATTTAACCCAATGCAGTTCACCTTCCGCTCCACTACTGGAATTGAAAAAAGAAGATCGAATATTTCTAGTTGGCAATAACCTCTGTTCAAGAATGATGAATTTTGGGACTTTCGAAACCGAAATGTATGCTCGTTTTCCAGATAGTTTGTTGTTGTTTAGAAACATGTGTGATCCAGGGAACACAGCCGGGTTTCGGCCACACTCAGGGAGAACCAGCCCTTGGGCTTTTTCTGGAGCAGAAGAGTTTCAAAAAGAAAATGCAAACAGGTCAGATAGTCAAGGTCATTTACCAACAGAAGATGAATGGATGACTCGACTGGAAGCGGATATTGTTTTAGGCTTTTTTGGATACAATGAATCTTTTGAAGGGCCCGAAAGATTAGATAATTTTAAAGCTGAGCTGACTGCATTTATTGAGCACACTTATTCTCAAAAATACAATGGTTCTACATCTCCCAAATTGGTTTTGGTAACTCCCATTGCTTTTCAGGATTTAACAGCTAAATATGATTTTCCAAACGGCAAAAAAGAAAATTACAATCTGGCTCAATATGCAACGGCAATGAAAGAGGTTGCAGAAGAGAAAGGAGTCGGAGTTGTTGATGCTTTTACTGCATCTAAAAAATGGTACAACAGTAGAGATCAGTTGACCATTGATGGGGCACAGCTGAACGAAAAAGGATATGAAAAATTAGCGAAGCTTTTGGCAGATGAAATTTTTGGTGGTTCTAATAAACTTAAAGTTGATAAAACTTTGGTTCAAAAAGCCGTTGATGAAAAGAACTGGTTTTGGCACAATGATTTCAAAATTCCAAATGGAGTACACGTTTTTGGCAGACGCTATGATCCTTTCGGACCAGATAACTATCCGGCAGAAATTAAGAAGATCAGAGAAATGACTGACCTACGCGACCAAGCTATTTGGGCAACTTTGAAAGGAGAAAATTTTGACTTAAACACTGCTGATAAAAAGACTTCTAACTTACCAGAAGTACAAACCAATTATAAACTAGAAAACGAAAATGGTGAGCCTGAATACCTATATGGAGAAGATGCTCTTAAAACTTTAACAGTTCCCCCAGGCTATAAAATAGAACTCTTCGCTTCTGAAAAGGAATTTCCAGACCTGGCCAACCCAGTACAAATGTCTTTTGACAACAAAGGCAGACTTTGGGTGGCAGTAATGCCGAGTTATCCGCACTACAAACCAGGGGATTCGAAACCAAACGATAAATTACTAATACTAGAAGATACCAATAGTGATGGCAAAGCAGATAAGCAGACCGTTTTTGCGGACAATCTTCATTTGCCAATCGGTTTTGAATTAGCTGCAGAAGGTGTCTACCTTACACAAAGTCCCAATCTTGTTCTTCTTAGAGATACCGACAATGATGACCAAGCTGATACAAAAGAAATATTACTGAGTGGTTTTGATGACCACGATACACATCACGCAATCAGTGCGTATTGCGCGGATCCATCCGGAGCAATCTATATGGGGGAAGGAGTTTTCTTACACACCAATGTGGAAACTGCTTATGGCCCAGTTCGTGGGACCAATGGAGGATTTTTCCGGTACAATCCTAATCGTCGCCATTTAGAACGCACAGCTCAGTTGGGAATCCCAAATCCTTGGGGAATCGCTTTTGACGAATGGGGACAAAACTTTTTTGCAGAAACTTCAGGACCCGATGTTATGTGGATGATGCCCGGGTCCATCAAACCCGTCTATGGTGTTTCTTTAGATAAAGGGAAAAATATCATCGAAGAAGATCATAGAGTAAGACCAACTTCAGGAATAGAATTTTTACACAGCAGACACTTTCCCGATGAAGTACAAGGAGATCTTTTGATCAATAATACCATAGGTTTTTTAGGCACCAAACAGCATGCTGTATCAGAAGAGGGGACAGGCTACAAAACAGAACACCGCCATGATTTGGTAAAAAGCTCTGATACTAATTTCAGACCCGTAGATATGGAAATAGCACCAGATGGCTCGCTTTATTTTATTGATTGGCACAATGTACTGATCGGCCATATGCAACACAATGCTAGAGATCCGCTAAGGGATCATGCCCACGGAAGAGTGTACCGCATCACTTACCCTGAGCGTCCGTTGGTAAAACCTGCAAATATTTCTGGAGCACCAATTGAAGTTTTATTGGATAATTTAAAATTGCCAGAATACAGATCTCGCTATCGGACTCGCAGAGAATTGAGAGGCCGGGATGCGTCAAAGGTTTTAAACAAATTAAAGAGTTGGACAGGTAACTTGGAGAAAAACGATCCACGGTATGAACACCATTTATTAGAAGCATTGTGGGTGTCTTGGGGATTGAATAAAGTAGATCAAGATCTACTACAACAGCTTTTGAAAAGTGAAGACCACAAAGTCCGAGCTGCTGCAGTAAAAGTCCTTCGTTATAATGGCCATCAAATGAAAAACCAGGTAGCACTTTTAAGTGAAGCAGTCCAGGATGATCATGGACGAGTCCGCTTGGAAGCGCTAGTTGCAGCATCTTGGTTGGATAAGGAAAACGCCAATGAAATATTGGAAAAAGCTTCTGAAAAATCATTGGATGATTGGATGGGTTATGTCCATGAATCTGCTATTGCTAATGTAAATGGCAAAGCTCTGGATATCGTGGCCAAAGAGATTGGGCATAAGAAATTAAAAGGGGCAGACCTCGCTCTTTTTGCAAAAGGAAAAGAAATATATAGCAGAGAAGGATATTGCATCACCTGTCATCAACAAAATGGAAAAGGATTATCTGCTTCCCAGTTTCCACCTCTATCCGATACCGAATGGGTGAATGGCAACCAAGAAAGATTAATTAAAATTACTTTGAGAGGAATGATAGGGCCAATGGAAATCCAAGGCAAAGGGTACAACGGTCAAGTACCTATGACGCCTTTTGCAGGCTTGTTAAATGACGAGGAGATTGCAGCGGTTTTGACTTATGTGAGAAATTCATTTGGAAACGATTCCTCTGTTATCGATCCCGAAGTTGTCAAAAAAGTAAGAGAAGAAACCAAAGAAATGAATAGCTTCTATACCGTTGAATCTTTACTTAAAGAACATCCTTTTGAGAAAGAAAATTTATAATCCGAACTAATTTATTCTCAATTATGAACATCAAAGCTCTACCAATATTATTCTGTTTGTCACTTTGTGCAAGTCTGTTATTTGGATATCAAACGAATAATGAAAAACCTCCCAATTTCGTCGTCATTTTTACAGACGATTTAGGATATGGAGACCTCAGTGTATTTGGTCATCCGACCATCCATACCCCGAATATTGATCAGATGGCCCAAGAAGGGATGAAGCTCACACAGTTCTATGTCGCCGCCTCAATTTGTACACCGAGTAGATCAGGTCTATTGACTGGTAAACTGCCGATACGCACAGGGACAACAGGAAAGAGAGGAGTATTTTTCCCTGATTCTGGTGGAGGTTTATTGCCTTCGGAAACCACCATAGCAAAAGCATTAAAAAAGAAAGATTATAGAACCGCTTGCATTGGTAAATGGCACCTTGGACATCTTCCGCAATTCCTTCCAACGAATCATGGATTCGACTATTATTATGGGATACCTTATTCGAATGACATGTCTCCTGCAACCGTTAATTGGGATTATGCAAAAGAGGCTTTTCCAGAACTTCCTTTAATGGAAAATGAAAAAGTAATAGCGTTGGAACCCGACCAAAGCAAGCTGACTGCTGAATACACAAAACGCTCTATCGAATTTATTAAAGAAAATAAAGACCATCCTTTTTTTCTATATCTTCCGCACAGTTTCCCTCACACGCCTTTGTTTATTGATGATGAAAATAAAGGCAGGTCTAAAAGAGGTTTGTATGGAGATGTGGTAGAACTCATTGATGACAGTGTTGGTGAAATTTTAAAAACGCTCAAGGAAGAAGGCTTGGAGGAAAATACCTTTGTGATATTTACAAGTGACAATGGTCC
>CALIAG010000304.1 GCA_938041325.1 uncultured Saprospiraceae bacterium
CCCAACATCCATCTCCAGGGTTCGGTGTCTATCATTAAAGTTTTGACCCAAGCAGCATCTGATCCGGTGAGGTGTTGGATATAATAATTACAAAAATAAGAAGCAGAGAAGCCCAATACGATATTGAGCTGATTGATGGAAACCATCCTACCACGTTTATCCGCTGGTGAAATTTCACCAATGTACATTGGGGCAAGAATCAATGCTGCACCCACTGCAAATCCGCCCATCATTCGGGCAATAATTAATGCCGTGAAATTTGGTGCCAATGCAGAAAATAAAGCAGAGACCGCATAGAACAAACCAACAAAAAGCAATATTTTCCTACGGCCAAATCTATTTGATATCGGACCAGCGAACAACATGGTAATTGTTGTAGTCAAGGTCATGGAAGAAACGGCCCAGCCAAGTTGAATATCAGATAAGTTGAATTTTGGAATGATGTATCCATTCACTCCTGAGATTACGGAAGCATCGAATCCGAATAAAAATCCACCCAAGGAAACTGCGATTGCAATGAGGGTAGTGTACCTGCGTTGATTTCTCATAGTTTGTTTTTACTTTGGTCTTTCCTGAAAAGTATTGGGGAAGATACACTAATGAATGAAGAAGACCAAAGTGAATTCTAAAAAGAAATCAGGCGAAAACTGCTTGAGTATGTTTGAAGTGGTGTTGAAGTAGTTTTGCGAAAAAGTGAAGTAGTCCTGGGTAGGAGTTTTCAAGAAAAGAATAGATTTATTGGAAAGGGGTATTTTGAACCGAGGGTTATAAAACCCTCGGTTCGTGATTTGAGGTTATTTTAAACCGGAGTTTCTGCTAACATTTTCTCTGTTTTTGCAGTTTCTACTTTATTCAAAAATCTGGACGCCTCATGTTGATCTCTAACTACCTTTGCTAGTGTGAAACAGGACGTAACGCTAAACAGATATGCCATGATAAAAAATCCTTTCGAGGCAATGTCAATATCGACGTAATAAATACCTACAATCATTCCTATTGAAGAAAGGATAAATGCTGCCCAAGCCATTGTGTGAAAAGACTTGGAGTTTTGATTCTCATAAAGGTAACTGTTCATAATAAACAATTTTAGTTTGAAAATCAGTTTAGAAAAGCTACTAAGCCTCTAAACCGTTTTGTTTGATGCAGTAAATTTGGGCTATTCTAACTTAAAAAATTCTTTTTATCGATGAATGGTCTTAAAATAGAGATGGCCAATCCAAAGGAAATTCGATGAATGGAGTAATCAGTATAATTGGAATTACCTGTGTTATTTTAGTTTTTGGATTAAATCCTGTTGAGTGGATTTGATTTCGTTTAAGGAATGAAGTACCTCTAACATGATTGGGTTTTCTGTTGAATTGTTGCGCATTTCTTCCTTGCGCATGCCGAAATAAGTATCCAATCTGCCCAATATTAAAGATATGCCGATAAAGGTAATCATGACAATAGGGTAGACGATTAATTTGTTTTCATCCAGAATCGCTCTAATTTTTACGTCGTTGATTGCGTTTAAAAAAACAAAAGCAATCATTATAAAGTTGATGTAACTTAAATACATTCTTGCACGATCCAAATAAATTTTCCATCGAACAAAGGTTCTTTTGTTCAAATCGATTCCGAATAACTTCATAATTGTTCTTTTTGTA
Source organism: uncultured Saprospiraceae bacterium (assembly GCA_938041325.1). Classification (GTDB taxonomy): domain Bacteria; phylum Bacteroidota; class Bacteroidia; order Chitinophagales; family Saprospiraceae; genus CALIAG01. The sequence continues at coordinate 1,647 of CALIAG010000304.1, forward strand.
AAAGGCTAATTCGTTTGATCAAAAAAGGTGAGCTGTTTTTCGTTTTCAATAAACATTGCAGGTGTACCGCCCAAGTTCACAACCTTGCCATATACACAGATTTTTTTGCTCTTTAGTTCGAATTCTGGATCGTAAGCAAAGTTGATGATGTTTTCTTTTCTTACAAAAACGGTAAATACTTGATCCGGAAATTTCTTATCTAAATTGAGCAATATATTTCCTTTACTGCTTCTTCTCGAACTGACTACTGTTCCACAAATGTTGACTTTCTTACTATCCTCCATCCACGCTTTTGCTTGGACAGTATTGAAATGGTCTGGAGCTAGGGAAGGAGCGCGTATAGGTTTTACATTGCCTTCAACAAATTCAGGCAACCATTCTGCTAGATCAATTCTTCTTTCGATTTCAGTTTCTAAACCTTCGTCTAATTTTTCAAAGAAATCAATGCCCGTTAATTCTTCTACCCGATCAACAGAAGTGGCAAAATGGCTGAGTGGATAATTGATTTTCTGGTTCGGCATGATGAAAGCAATGGCTTTCTGCTTTTCTAAATCCACAGCGATTTTAAAAAACTCTTCCGGAATACTGACTTTGTTGATACTTCTTTCAATTGGATCGAGGTTCTTTTTTAGGACTGGACCTGTTACTACATATACCTGTGACGTTGGGTTGTTGTAAATATAACCTCTTAACCTGCTTTCTAAATCTGCCCAAGCTCCTCTGTTGAATTTTGCTACTTGCGGTGACATATTGGAATAGAAATAAGACTCTGAAAGGGCTTGTTTAGACCAACGAAAATCTGCAGAAGGTGCAAGGTGTCCGCGATCGTATCCAAAACCATCGTATTTATAAGTGCTATCTGCTTGAAGGAATTTAAGAAAGTAATCTTCTTCAACTGCTGTTCCAGTTTCGACCAATGGATCAGTTCTGAAGTCATTGCTTCTTCCTTGATTGCCATTTATAATCTCCGGTCTGATAATATGCGCAACCCATTTTGCTTGTTCATGTTCTTCGCTATAAACCAAGGTTAAAGCGGAATGCTTTATTAATTTTTCTCCTGGAAGAAGTTTGGGTAAAGCCTTCGCTTCCAGATCGGACTGAACAATGTTCAATTTGATATTTTCAATTTCCCCTTCAAGTTTAGCCAATTTTTCCTTTTCAATTGTAAACTTTGATTCAAGACTTTTCAATTGATCTTGAAGGCTTTGACCAAAAGAAAGTAAAGGGACCAAAGTAATTATTGAAATAAAGTAGCTTACTTTTTTCGTAAATTTCATTCTCTATTTTTTTAAACCCGAAATACGCATAACTCAAATCACCTCATGCATTTTAATCAACTAATGCAAAGGCTTTTGACATAGCTTTGTAAGTTGCTTGTACAGCTTCTTCATTATTAAGTTCATTCAAAATGGCATTGAAAGGTTCCGCCCGAACGGGGCCGTCATATCCAATTTGGATAAGCGCAGTGAGAAATTGTTTTACGTCAATGACTCCAGAATTCAATGGCAATTCTCTTTGGTTATCGATTTGCTCCGCAGGAGTTCTTCCAGCCGTTGCATCGTTGAGGTCAACAGTAATGATATCTTCGTTTTCTAAAGTTAGGATATCAGCCATTGATTCTTCTGCACAATACCAATGGAAACTGTCCAATACAAAACCAACGTTTTTCTCGTCAATCTCGTAAAGAAGTTCCTTCGTTTCTTTCATGCTTTTTATAAAAGGAAATTTATCTCTAGCCATCAAGGTTTTAGGACCGACATATTCAAGACCGAAACGAATACCGTATTGTCCTAAAATATTAGCAACTGGTTTTAAGCGATTGGTATGCTGTGCAAAATTTTCTCTGTAAGTGAGCTCTTTGTGAGTGGGCATGATCCAAGTACTCATTCTTGAAACACCAATATTGCTAAGGTTCTTTGCATGTTCTGGAAGTTTTGCCAAAGCTTCTTTATAAGATTTTTCGTCTTTTCTGAAATCCATTGGTAGGCCTGCAGATCCCCATGAAATTTTATTTTCTTTTGCGAAAGCAGTATAATCACTTCGTTCTTTCTCACTCATTTTCCCTACACTTTGTGCGTCTGGAACAATTGCTTGAAATCCGTTTTTAGCAGCAAGCTTTAAAAGGCTCATTGCATCACCCTTGACTCCAATAGCTCCCGGGCTAATGCTCAAAAGGAATTTCCTTTTCAAGTTGGCCGAAGGATAGCTTTTCAATAGGTGAGGGGTTGATAAAAGTCCAAGCGCTAATGCGCTGGTATTTTTTATGAATTTTCTCCTTTTATTGTTTCTCATATCTTTAAATTTAGGTATCGCACCTACGGAGCTCGATAATAATATTAGTCTTTTGCTATAAAGCTTTTCGCTCTCTGGAGGTTGATTTTTACGAGTAAATCAATTCAAATTACAAATTAAAGATCAATCGGGAATCAGATTCGACTTAATATCTTGTAAAGTCTTTTCAAAATGGGGTTTGCCCAGTTTACGTGCTAAGCTTATATTGCTTTCTGGAATTTCATCTACGCCATCGTAAGATTCTCTCGCTTTTTCGACACTTAATTCTCTTATAATATGAAGCATTGGATATGGCGACCGGTTTGTAAAATTGGCCGGATCTTCCTGATTACTATCAGCAAATAAATAGTCTGGATGAAAACTCGCTAATTGATAAATTCCTTCCATCTCTAAATCGCTAATAAACTGGTTAGCTAAGTCATAAAAATCCAAATAAGTCTCAAAATCAGAAAAATTATTGGGGTAAATTATTAAACTCGTTTCTATAGAAGGCTTATTATTTAATTCAATTAGATTATAATTTAAGACTTCAAGATGCGTTTGAATGTCGTTCGAAAAATCAACTTTATAGGTGATTTGCTTGTTATTAAAAGGGAAGCTGGCAAATGGACAGAAATTAAGGGCAATAACCACTTTTTCTATCCAGGAAGTTGTTTGTATAATGATTTTCTCAGCAGACATCGTGTAAGTTTAAATGGTAAAGATCACTTTCTTTTTAAGTTTGAATTGATCTTTGGACAGTATTGTCGTGTAATTTAATAAATATTTGAATTCTAATTAAAATGCACAAAAATGGATTATTTTTGTTCTAACCTAAGTATTTGGATAAAATAGGATGTAGTTGAAGTTGTTTAACGAATCCATTTACTTTATCATTGGCTAATATTTGATATACTATGATTTCTACAGTAAAATTCTCCCGACCAGACTCGAAAAACTTTTTTAAAACCATGCGTGAGCGGGTAAATGGGTATTTTGAGGAAAAGGGAATTGAAAAAACAGGCAATTGGGAACTTTATCTCAAGTCGATTGCAATGTTTGCGATCTATTTATTGCCTCTTGCTTTGGTATTGACTCCTTGGGTTAGCCATCCTGCCTTAATCATTGGCTGCTACTTTATTATCGGTATAGGTAATGCTGGCATAGGATTGACCGTTATGCATGATGCGAATCATGGTGCCTATTCTAATATTCCATGGTTGAATAAGTTGATGAGTTATTCAATGGATTTAATTGGATCAAGTTCTTTTACTTGGCATATTCAGCATAACGTTATGCACCATTCTTTTACCAACATCTATCATTTGGATGAAGATATTGATGATAAGCCTTTTTTGCGTTTGTCTCCTTCAGGTAAATTGAAAAAATACCACCGATTCCAACATTGGTATGCATTGCTGCTTTATTGTTTTGCAACGTTGAGCTGGGTGATTAAAAAAGACTTTGCCCAGTTGATTACCTATAATAAAACGGGAATGACTGAGAAATGTGGATTCAATCCAACTATGCAATGGTTTAAAATGATTGGATGGAAAATAGTTTACTTCAGCTACATACTAGTTATTCCAATGCTATTGAACAGTTGGTGGGCAGTTTTAATCGGCTTTGTGGTACTACATATGGTATCAGGACTATTGATTACTGTTGTATTTCAATTGGCACATGTGGTAGAAGGGCCAAATCATTTTGATATTCCAGAAGAAGGTGAAATGGAAGATACTTGGGCGATTCATCAATTAAAGTCAACGGCGAATTTTGCATGCAATAGCAAAATAGTTACTTGGTTTACTGGAGGTTTGAATCATCAAATTGAACACCATTTGTTCCCATCCATTTCTCATATCCATTACCGCAATATTTCAAAAATTGTAAGAGAAACTGCAAAAGAATACAACTTGCCTTACTACGAGTTTAAAGAAGTGACTGGCGCAATTTCCTCTCATTTGAAAATTTTAAAAATGTTGGGGAACGGAGTTGCGATTTCGTAAATGACAATTTATCCAATCAGATATAAAAAGAAAAGAGCTTATCAAATTAAATTGATAAGCTCTTTAAGATTTTAGGTTTTCACTAAATGCTAACTTTGATATGTGTCTTTTTTAGTGACTGAGGGATGTAATTTGTTGCAGTTAAGCCGGTAAAATGTTTTTCTTGAATTCAAGAAAAACTAAAAGTATTCTTATAAAATTTCTGGTCTACAATGATAAGGATACATTGCCTTATATCCAAACTATTTATAATGTATTTATAGCTGATAATCTGAATTTAACGAATTATAAAAAGTCGCTATGTCACAAGTGGTTTTTAACTTTTCAGCAGGATAATTAAGAATTACAGTGCTTTAAGTAGTTTAAGACAAAACGAGATTTTTAGGTCAAAATTTTTCCATTTCATAAAAAGCTATTGATCAAGCTTTTAGATAAAAACCTTTTTCCCATATTTATTTTCTTACTGTTATTGATTTACAAATATCACCCGAAAGGATGATGTATAAACTTGTTTTAGCATCGATATTTGTATAAAAAACCAAAGCAGTATGAAAAATTTGATCCTTACACTTTTATTCGCTTTTCCAACCTTCCAAGCTCTTGCCCAAGAATGGGTGCGACAAAGACCATTTCCCATCGAGACAGAATTTAGAGATATCGTGATGGAAGAGAGTGGTATTGGATGGGCTGTTGGTGAGGCAAGTGCTATTATCCACACGACTAATTTTGGTGGAACTTGGAGCATCGTTGAGCCACCTTCTTCCGATGAGTTTTACTATTCTCTTGCTATTGTTCCAGGGACAAATGGAATGGAAGTTTATGTAGGTGGTCAATCTTTATATAAAACAACGGATGGAGGGGCTACTTGGATTGATTTATCAGATCAGATAACAGGAACAATTTTACAAATTCAAATTGTCGCCTCTGGTGAAATTTTAATCGCTGCAAATTCTTTATACAAAAGCAATGACAATGGAAATAGCTTTGTTCCTATTTTTGAAGGCAGTGGTGCAATCCGTTCGATGGATTTCTTCGATGCTAATTTAGGACTTTGTATTACTTCATCAAATAAAACTTATCGGACCTCTGATGGTGGAACGACTTGGACAGATGTATTGGATATCAATATCTTACAAACTAGAAACAACATCGCATTCAAAGATGAAAACCTAGTTTATCTTTTCCAAAGAGATATATTTTATAAATCAGAAGATGGAGGAGCAACTTGGACCATTCAAGCAGAAAATGTACACAGTACTGGTCCTCGATCTATTGAATTAGGACCTAATAATCGAATTTTAGTCATTAGTAATGTTGGAAGTATTTTGGGATTTGAATCGTATGATCAAGGCCTTACCTGGACGACTTTACTCAGTCCGCTTGAATTCGGGACAAATTATAATGGTATTATTTTACCAGATGGTAGACTTTGGATCGTTGGAGCAAATGCTCGTGTAGTCCATTTTGATGAAAACCAGCAAGAATGGGTTGATCAAATATCAGATAACAAATCTGATATTGAAGCAATTGACTTTTTAGATGAAAATTTTGGAATAGCAGTAGGTCGAAACGGTACAATTCTAAGAACGTTTAATGGTGGTTTAATTTGGGAGATTATCGCTCCTCCTTCTCCAACAACTGATTTTACACGAAATCGAGCGGTGCATATTATGGACGAAAATAACATTTGGATTGGAACTCAACCGGGTCTTCTTTATTCTACAGATATGGGAGAGACTTTCACGTCTTTGCCAGCAACAGGAGCGATTAGTGAATTTTATCCAGTTTCTAGTTCAATACTTATCACAGGAAACTCATCAGGTGTCATAAAACGATCTACGGATGGGGGAGTAACTTTTGAAACGGTTTTTACTGCTTCTGGAAGTCAGCAATCCATTCAAAGTATCGAATCATTTAATGGGAAACTTTATGTTGTAGGATGGCAAGGTTTATATGCTGTCTCCGAAGATCAAGGTGTAACCTGGACAGAATCTTTCTTTGGAGAAAATACTCGTTTAAATAATGTCCATTTTACAAATGCCACTACAGGGATTTTGACATTTGAATTGGGAGCTGGAATAAAACGAACTGAAGATGGAGGAAATACTTGGACGGATATTGAAACTCCCATAGGGGGAAGGTTTAGTGAAGTTGAGTTTATTAATGATGAAATTGGATATGTTTGTGGTGGTTCATCGAGTTTTGGATTTGTCTTGAAATCAACAGATGGTGGATTGACTTGGACTGAAGATGCATCAACCTCTGATGAATTGATAGCTTTGAGTGCTCCTGTTTCGAACGAAACATTTGCTTGGGCTGCAGGTGATGGTGGAGCAATTATTAATATTATTCCTTGTGATGGATCGCCAGTTCTCTCGGATATAATTGGAGCAAACAACATCTGTCTTGGAGATACACTAACGCTAGAAGTAACGAGTACAGGGGCTTCCTTCTTTGATTGGACTTTACCAGAGGACTGGAATTTCTTAGGCAATCCAACTGCTGCTTTGATACAAGTAATCCCTTCAGCAAATAATGGAACGGTCATGGTACGTGGTGACAATACTTGTGAAGTATCCGAGCCTTTATCCATTTCTATTTCTGTGGACGAAATTCCTGAAACCCCAAGTATTTCAGTTGATGGGGATGAATTATCTTCAACGGTGATGGGAGAGAATTACCTTTGGTTTTTGGATGGAGATTTTCTGTTGCAAACGACTGATCCAACATTTACAGCTTTGGAAGAAGGGAATTATTCTGTTCAAGTTAGCAATGGGGATTGTACCTCTTTTACCTCCGATTTTATTTCATTTACCCCTTGCAATGTGCTCCCAGAAATAAGTAATTTAACTGGTCCCGTCATGCCTTGCATTGCTGAGACAGTAACTTATTCGGTAGAGTCATTCAGTGTTGGTCAATACGACTGGATATTTCCTCCTACCTGGATAGTTGTCGGGGATTCAGATAATTCTACTGTAGAAGTTGTGGTTGGTTTAAACGGAGGGGTAATTTCGATTGTTGGTTTAAATGCTTGTACGGAAACGGAACCGATTGAGCTAGACGTAGAAGTAATGGCCATTCCTTTCATGCCTAGCATAGAATTGAATGGGTTCGAATTGACTTGTCCAGAAAGCGCAGTGAGTTATACTTGGTTATTGAACGATGTCGTTGTTGCTGAAACGAATACGGGAACTTATGTCCCTTCTGAACCTGGAAGCTATACGGTTCAAATCAACGATGGAACTTGTAATTCACGTTCTTCGAATGCAATAGAGGTGATGACCGTTTCGATTGAAAATTTAGAAACGAGTAACATTCGTATTTACCCAAATCCGGTTACTTCAATGCTGTACATTGAAAAAGGAAATACAAAGATTGATGCAATAGAATTATTCAGTCCTAATGGTAGGATTATAAAGGAGTGGAACAATTCCAACAATGAAATTTCAGATCAGTTGGATTTACAAAATATTGCTCCTTCTGTTTATTTTTTAAGAATCCAAACAGCTTCTAAAACGTATTTCCAAAAGCTGATAAAGCTCTAATTCAATTAAGGATTGCGTTTTCAATAGTTTAGAATTAAAGAGTAATTTTTTTATATAATCTGGTTTTTAGCCTTCATTATCACCCAAATGGGTGATTTTTGAAGGTTTTTTTATTGGCAACTTTGTTAATGTGGTATTGAGATTATTTACAACCTATTATCTGGATACCCGCAAAGCAAGAAAAGTCGAATTTTAAAAGCTTAACAAATGAAGTTTCGTCTTCCTTTTATAATATAAGTTTATTGAATTCAAAACCTACAAAACCAGAAATTATGAGAAACTTATTCCTAAAGATTCTTATCGCATTCGTTTTATTTCAATTAAATACCACTCCTCTTAGTGGCCAAGAATGGTTCTTTCAAAATCCTTATCCTACACAAGCAGATTTAAACTCCATTGATATGGGGGAGGATGGTTATGGATGGGCGGTTGGAGAAGACGCGACGATATTGAAAACCATTAATTTTGGAAATACTTGGTCTATTATTGAGAACAGCTATACAAGCGATTTTGAAAAAGTAAGTTATGAAGATAATAGTGCTGGAATGGTTGCTTATATTAGAACAAACTCAGTGACAATAAGAACATTAGACGGAGGTCAAACTTGGGAAGAGCTCACTGGCTTTTTTAATAATAGTGTTAGAATGGTTTCGTCATTTGGTTCTGGAAGTCTTGTAGTTGTAAACTATGATGCTACTTATGTTAGTGCAAATAATGGCGATACTTTTACAGAAAACCTCAATACTTTGGGAGCGGCATTATCAAAATTCTATGATCAAAATAATGGAGTGATCATCGACTTTGACAACAAAATATTTAAAACAGCTGATGGTGGTCAGACCTGGGGAGACGGTTATGACTTTGGAGAAGAAATAGAATTTATTAGTTACGCAACTGCATCCATAGTTTATGCGATAAATGAAGATAATGTTTTTAAGTCTTTAGATGGTGGAAGTTCCTGGACGCAGATAGGTACTGGTGTTTTCGACCATAATATTTCAGGAATTGCTACTACTCCAAATGATGAAGTATTTGTATCCTATGACAATGCAGTGCTCATGTTGGAAAGGTCACTAGATGGCGGGCAAAATTGGGAAACAATAGATAACCCACTTACCCAAGATGATAATTTTGCTTTAGACGTTTTGGAAGATGGTAGAATATGGATTGTTGGTGAAAACGTAAGGATGGTTCATTTTGATGAAAATACTCAAGAATGGGTTGATCAAATTTCAGATCAAAGAGACAATTTAATAGCCATAGATTTTCACGATGAAAATTATGGAGTTGCAGCAGGAAACGGTGGAGAAATTTTATTTACTTCGAACGGTGGAGACAGTTGGGAAAAAGCAAGTTTTCCAGATGGTCAATTTGTTGCAGCACATAGACAGGTCGTTACATTTGATGAAAATAACTATTATACAGCTGCCGGATTTCATAGTTCTGATCAAGGACAAAACTGGGATAAGTTTTCTACCATTATTGGTAGTTGTATTTATGTCAAATCCAATGATGAATTATTTTTAGGCGGATCCAATGGAAACTTAAGATATTCCAATGATGGCGGTGAGTCTTGGACCATCGTTTTTACTTCAGCAACAACGGGTAGTAATAAAGCCATTAGAACCATAGAGTTCGCGGATGCTAATAATGGTTTTCTTGGAGGTTTTTCAGGAATCTATGCACGAACAAGTGACGGTGGACAGACCTGGACAGAAGAATTATTTGAACCAACAGAAAAGATAGAAGACATTTCTTTCGTAAATGAAAATCTTGGATTTTACACGTTTGACAATCATCGAAATACAATTTACAGAACGTTCGATGGGGGAGATACTTGGAATGAAATCACCTTGCCCGTTTCTGGATTTTGGTACGAAAGTACTTTTATAAATGATCAGGTTGGTTGGCTTGCTGGTGGATCAGGATCTGGTACTTTTATATTGAAGACTACAGATTCTGGTGAAACGTGGGAGATAGATTTTCAAGGTACATCAAGTCCATTTAGAGGAATTGTAAGTCCAATAGAAAATGAAGAATTGGTTTGGGCTGCAGGTTTGAATGGAAATATTGTACATTTAATGCCTTGCGAAGGGACACCAAATTTATCAGCTATCGAAGGTGAAACAACTGTTTGCATCGGTGATACGATTACTTATTCGGCAATTGGAACAGATATTTCTTTGGTCAATTGGGACTTCCCTACGGACTGGGCAATACTTGGAAATCTAACGGCTGGAACGGTTGACGTTATTCCATCTGGTACATCAGGTACACTTAGCGTTCAAGGTGACAATACATGCGCTCTTTCTAATATCTTGACTTTAGAATTAACCGCGAATGACATTCCTGCTACACCAGAAATTACCTTTGATGGAACTTCGCTGACTTGCTCTATTCTTGGTCAATCCTACTTTTGGTTTTTGAATGGTGTTTTTATTGACCAAACGGGCGGCCCTAATTACTGGCCTACAGAAAACGGAAATTATTCTGTACAAATAGATGATGGTGGATGCGCTTCCTTGCGATCAGATTTTGTAAATGTCGTGCTCGTATCTATCGACGATTTACAAGCGCAATCCGTTCAGGTTTTCCCGAACCCAGCAAGTAGTATGGTCACGCTTCTATCTCCTGAGATTGAGATCAACAATTTGCAACTATACAATTCTTCAGGTCAGCTTGTTAAGTCTTGGTCAATCAACAACCCTAAATATCAAATATTGGATATTTCTTCTTTTGAACAAGGAGTATATTTTCTGAATATTAGAACTAAAAAAGATGGAATTTATAAAAAACTGATTATTGGGAAGTAAGTAGTTAATTTAATTCCGAGAACGACTTAAGTACAAATAAGATTGAAACCAAAACTAGAAGGACCAATCTTTCTGCCAAGTATCAATAATGTCAATCGAAAACTTGATGGCTGGTGGTGAATCGATTTGATTTGAATTGGCCAAAATGCCATGTACTCCTAGTTTCAGTCTTCTTCGAGGACCTAATTTGAAAACGCGTTCTATTCCAGCAAAAATTTCTTGGTATTGAAAATTATTTTCACTCAACCACAAAGCACTTGCACCTGTGACAACTCGAATTCGTGTTCTTTTGATGAATGGTATATTGTTGATCAAGGCACCATTGAAGTGGTGGACATAATGAGCTTCAAAAAATAACTTGGTAGTTTGAAGGGCAGTATCCAGAGATTGGAAGGCTTGTAATGGAGAAATCATAATCCATGGATTGGATTGTTGAAAGCGTTTTACATCGAGAAATTTGAGCTTTTTTTGATTCAAAAATTTACCTGACTTTAAGTTGTATTTTGAACTACCAAAAACACCTAGGATAATGTCTTGCTCAATTTCTGCTTCTAGGTAATCAAAGTCGACATCACTATCCGCTAAACCGTTCCAACCTTTAATGTGAGTGACGCTAAATGTAGGCCATTTACTACCTAAAATAATTTTCCGATTGGGTTCAGTCATGAACTTTTGTCCTGGTGTATAGGACAATCTAATGGTAGAGATGGTGGCTTTGTAATTATCAAATTCTAATGGCCCCAATGTACTCACTAAAACCTCACCTCTAGAATTGGTGATATTGGCGATCCAATTATCTAGGAAGGTACTTCGGTCTAGATCCTCAATTGAACGGCGGTCACTAAACTCAACCCCGGTCCGTAGATACAGGCCATTGGAAAGCTCAATGCGATGTTCCAATTCTAGGAAATCGTGCTGGATATAATTACTGCTACTTAATTGATTAATTATAGCGTCATCATCAAAAATGGCACTGAAATTTCTGCCAAAACGGATGCTTGCATCTGCTAATTTATGTGGATTGTATCGAACCCAATTAAAAAGTTGTCCGGTGTAATCTTTGTTTTTTATTCCTACACTAAAATTGGCAAAAGTTCGCCACATTCTCCCGTCTTCAAACCTTCTTCGGTAAGAAATAAATGGAGTTGCAACTCTAAACCCACCAACGGATGAAAAGTTAATCATACTTGGCATTGGCCCAATAAAGAGATGTGATTTTTTCTCATTATTTCTAAAGCCAACACCATCCCAAATGATTTCTAAAAACTTAACTTTGTTATACGCTATTTGGATAGAATCTTGGTATTCTTTAGCATTGACAACAGTCTCTAAGCTGTCTTTATACGAGACCAATTTCTGCTCTTCAATAGTCAGCGGTTCTGGTCGCGATTCGCTCCAATACAGTGTGTCACGTTCGTAAGCTTCTTTGGTGGTAACCGAGACTTCATTTTTGAAAAACTTTTCTCGAAAATCAAAGTTGTTTTCAAACTCAGAATAGTGCATGATTGTACTTCCGCGGAAGGTCTTGTTTCGACCTTGTTTGGTTTGGTATACAAACTCTTGTCGATAAGGAATCCAAAGGCTGTCCCCAATTTGTTCGTAAGATTGTTTGATGGTAAATTCGTCGAAGAATTTCAATCCACCTTTGTCATAAGAAAGTTCAAGGCGGTTGATGTTCCAGAGGTCGTCATTGATATAGACAAAGCCATTCACCGTAAGGTTCCCTTTCTTTCTTGGAATGACTTTTATTTTATGAACTTGAAGACCATCTTCTACAGTGGTAGAAATCAATTTGTATTTATAAGAAAGAATCGAGGTCCGGCTAAAAGGAGAAATAATTGGCATCTCGCTAATGTTGTCGGCACGAACCATGTTTCTATAGAAATTAAATTCAGACTCGCCCATTATTGGAATAAAGAGTCCACTTTTATCTCCGTAAGCTTTATAAGCCGTTCGTTCTTCTTTGTACTTTTTAGGAAATTGGTAGTTGAGCGTCATTTCCATCTCCACCATATTTAGGCGAGCAGCGAGATCTTGTTTTTCTTTTTCAAAAGGATCAACAAAATTTCCCTCGCTTTCCATTGTTTCTTCCTGCCTTTTTTCATTTTCTTTTTTGGCTTCTCGTGCCTTCTTTTCTTTGCGATCAATATTTTCGGTGGCCTTAATATATATCTTGCTCCGGCTACTCTTTATTTCACTTAGGTACTTTTTTTTGTTGTCTATCACATTTTGGATAATCGCATAGGCAGGATCTCGTTTGGAAGCTTTTACAACAATTTCATCCAATTCGATTTCGGAAGACTTCATGAAAATGTCTTGAACCAAAGATTCGTCCGTTACCACTAATGTCCTATTTTGGGTCTCTAGGCCAATAGCTGAATAGACGATATCGTAATCTCCAACATTAAGAGTGAGAAAGTACTTTCCGTTTTCGTCTGTTGACGTCCCAGATTCCAATTGTCGAACATAAATATTTACAAAAGGAATAGGTTGGTTTTCTTCATTGTAAACAGTACCACTTATGCTTTGTGCAAGGCAATTGGTATTTAGGAAAAATACGGCAGTAAACAAGACTGAAATGAATCGGGTAGTGGTGGGTGGAATGGTCAATATGTATATGTTCTTTTCTACTAGATTAAACTGAAAATTGCTTGTTTTATTTTGCAAATACATAATACCTGGAAAGTCTTGTTCATTAACCTTAAATCAAGATCGAAAACCCAAAAAACGCTATTCCTTCGTTATGCATTTTCCAAAAAAAGATGTTCAACTAATTCTATTTATCTTCAAAAATTAATTTTTATCAAGGTATCCTGAATACAGCCCTTACATTTAAATTACTGTTCTCAATAAACTTACACAAATATCACTTATTTGGATAAATTTTAACTAAATTTTACCCATTTTGCTAATAGATTACTATCTTGTGGGACCTAAAATGGAAATATGAGCAATATAGTAACACAAAGATTTATAAAATGTCATGGAAAACTTAGAGAAGAGAATAGGATTCGATCGAGCCGTCAATTTGCTTTATCGTTGGAGTATTTGCCTCAGAGTTTAAGTGAAATATTGAAAGGTCGAAGAGATGTTACCATAGAATTATTGCGCAAAGCAGTAAATGTATACAAGATCAATCCCGTTTACATTTATACCGGAGAAGGGCCAATGTTTATGTCTGAAGAAGACCATAAATCCTTCCGAGTTTTGACGATTGTTACCAACCCAACTGGGGATGAAAAAATCATCCATGTTCCTGTACCTGCGCAAGCTGGATATGCCAGTGAGATGACTGACCCAACGTTTGTTCAAGATCTACCTGTGTTCAGTCTTCCGGATTATAAATATCGAGTCGGCACACATCGTTCTTTTGATGTAGCAGGGGATAGTATGGAACCTACGCTTTTTGAAGGAGATAAAGTGATTTGTAGTTTCATTGAACCCACCTTGTGGGAAACTTCGATTAAGGACCATTACGTTTATGTAATCGTTACCCGAGGTGATATCGTGGTAAAGAGACCGCTCAACAAATTGGCCTCCGACAAACAACTTGAATTGCTTTCTGACAATAGTTTTTACGAACCATACACAGTAAACGTTGGGGACATTCGGGAGATTTGGTATGTCCGTGCGAAGATCAGTCCGTTTCTTCCTTCTCCTTCAAACATTCAAAATAATTATCAAGAGGAATTTCGTCAATTGCAAAATATCGTATTGCGTCAAAACAAACTATTGCAAGATCTTACCACAGCAGTAAATGATCTTAAAAAGGGAAAAAATTAGGATTCAACCTAAAAAATATACGATTCGTCTAAATTGCAATGCAAATATTGAGAAGCACCCTTATATTTGGATATATAATAATGTAACAGATCCTTATTTCTAACAAGCTTAAAATATATTATGTCAAAAGTAATTAATGGTGTCGTCTCTTATCAAAACATAGGAATGGGTTTTTGGGGAATCATTGATAGCAAAGGCAATGAATGGCGTCCAGTGAATATGCCCGAACAACTTAAAGAGAACGGTGCAAAAGTATCTATTAGAATCAAAGAAGTTGATGAAGGAGTGTCTATGTTCATGTGGGGCAAGGCCGTTAAAGTTGTTGGTTTTCACACTTTGAGTAAATAAGATGAAAGTTCTAAAGTTTTTAACCAACGTTCAAATTGTAAGTGCTTTGATTTGGGCAGTGGTTATTTTATGTAATGGCTATTTTAACGGCAGTACAGAGTTTTTTAATGTTTTGATATTTTGTGCAGGAATTCATGTGCTTTATTTATACAGACTAGCGGAGAAGCAAGAATGTGCTATTGAGGCAAAAGAATAACTTGAAGTTTTCTATTCAAAATCTTTCAATTCTCTACCAACTGTAAGAAAGTTTGTAGCTTTTCTTTAATACCCTAGTTTTTGATTTCTATATCACCTACTTGTCCAATCTGAGGCTTTAACCGTAGGAACTTTTAATACCTTTTTATTATCCAGATAGTATTGCATTGCAAGTGCAGCTGCGATTTCAGCGGAAGCAGCATTCTTAGCTTTTAGGGCTTCAGGAGTGAAGTATTTTTTTACAAAATGAGTGTCGAATTTTCCAGAAGTAAAAGCTTCGTGTTCAAAAACAAAAAGACCAAAGTCTAAGGTTGTTTGAATCCCTTCAATTTTATATTGTGAAATAGCGACCTTCATTTTTTGAATTGCTTCTTCTCGTGTTGGAGCAAAGGTCACCAGTTTCGAAAGCATTGGATCATAGTAAATTGGAATTTCCATGCCTTGTCTGTACCCATCATCCACCCGGATTCCTTCACCAGAAGGTGCATCGTATACCTCAAGCGTTCCTACACTAGGTAGGAAGTTGTTCAATGGATCTTCTGCATAGACTCTCAATTCGAAAGAATGGCCAATAATTTTTAAATCTTCCTGTTGGATGTCTAATTTTTCTCCACGTGCAATTTTAATTTGCTGTTCAACTAAATCTACCCCAGAAATCAATTCTGTCACTGGGTGTTCAACTTGAAGACGCGTATTCATTTCCAGAAAATAAAAATTAAGTTCATCATCCAAAAGGAATTCAACGGTACCTGCGCCTTCATAATCACATGATCTTGCCACCTTGAT
>CALIAG010000305.1 GCA_938041325.1 uncultured Saprospiraceae bacterium
TATCAGGATTTATACTCATATCTATCACTCCCGTCGAATCGCTAATAAATAGAACTTGCTCCCAAGATTCACCTCCATCTAACGACCTGTAAACTCCACGATCTGCATTACGTTCATAATGCAAACCCATCGCTCCTGCGAACAGTATATTTGAATTATCTGGATTTACAATTACTCTTGAAATAATGCCGGTTTCGGCAAGGCCGGAATATGCCCAATTTTGTCCTCCGTCGATTGTTTTGTAAATACCGTCACCGATAAATGGGTAGCCTGAAATATTTGGATCACCAGTTCCTGCGTAAACAATGTTAGGGCTGTTTGGGTCAATTGAAATATCTCCAATCGCTAGATAAGGTTGTTCGTCAAAAACAGGATTCCAGTTTACACCTCCATCAGTTGTTTTAAATATTCCTCCACCTGAGTAACCAGCATAGATTACATTTTCATTGTCTTCTTGAACAGCAACGGAATTTATTCTTGCTCCCGCACTTCCTGGCCCTTGAACTGTCCATTCCTCATCAAAACCATTAACAGGATTTCTATTGGACTTTGCTAGATTTACTTTTTTCAGTGCATTTTTATATGCTTTAATATCAGGTTTATTTGCTGGATAGAATCTCTGTTGAAAAGACAGATCATAAGGTTCATTCTTTATTTCAAAGCTATCAGGAGATTTATCGATCGGCGCGCAAGAGTAGAAACCTATAGCACCCATTGAAAGTAGAGCAGTAAGAATGTAAAATCGTAATTTTTTATTCATATGACCGGTAGTGCTGTTTATTACAAAAATACAGTAAAAAAGCACTACGATGCAAGCATTTATATTTTAAGAAGATTTTACATTTGATTTGGAGTAGGAATATCCGCTGGAATGGTTTTGAATATCAATCTAATGTTTAAAATAAAGAGAATGACCACAATTCCAAGCCAGATATACATCCACATGGCAGCAGGGATTATTACGAACAATTCGGCATATTTTTCAAGATCAGAACTTGGTCCTACGTTGAAATCCTGTATGATATAAATAATACAAGCTAGTCCTAAAAACATTAGAACTTCCCTATTGAAGGAAGTCTTACTTGCAATAAAATATAGTGCGATAGCAAATAAGAATAAGAATACTGTCGTATATAAAGAATTGAACCAAAATACCCCAGAGAAAGCCATCATTCCGGCTAAAATGTACATTGTTATTTTGGATGCTACTGGTTTTCTCGCTCCGATAAAGAAAATAAGATTACCCAGCAATGCAGATCCTATATATCCTCCCATTAAAATAATTGCCCTTGACCCTCCTCTAGTCACAGTATGTCCTGAACCATCCGCATTAACTTGCAGTGCTTCCACAGAACCACCTGTGAGAATTGCTCCTAACGCATGTCCAAATTCATGTAAAAACGTGACCAATCTTGTGATTGGATAAAGGATATATTCTCCGATTTTTCCACCAAAATATTTAATCCCCAGATAGACTGCAAGGATTCCTAAAATTCTCAATAAAAGCTGGTTGCGCATAGATTCAACTTGAATGAATAATAAAAACTTTAAATCATTAAAGCCAAGTTAAGAAAGTTAAATTATGTCAAGCGAAAAAATCGACTAGAGACAAGAAAATCAAGTCTAATTTGGTTGTTTCTCGTTGTCGAGTAAGTAGGTTCGTATTTCTTTGGCTTCAGAAGGTTTCATTCTTCCACTGAGTAAAAGTCTCAATTCTCTTCTTCTTATTCCCCCATCAAATAATTGCTGTTCATCTCTTGTTAAAGGAAGTACTGCAGGCACTTTTTGTGGCTTCATGGTATCATCATCCAAGGCAACAAAGGTAAAATAAGCGTGATTGCATCTTCTGTTGTTATGGCCTTTTACATTTGCAGCAAAGACTTCTACATAAACTTCAACTGAAGAGGTAAACGATCGGGTAACTGAAGCTGTTATGGTGATCACATCTCCTAGATGAATTGGCTTTTGAAAAGAAACATGGTCAACAGAAGCCGTAACCACATGTGCTTCACAGTGTTTTCCTGCACATATCCCTCCTACAATATCCATCCAACGCATTAAATTACCTCCCATTAAGTTTCCGAGTGGATTGGTATCGTTAGGCATAATCATCTCTGTCATTACGGTTTTTGATTCCGAAATTTTCTTACTCTTCATCTATTATTTTTTTTGCAAAGATAGTGGATTTTTAGGTTGAACGGTTGAAAAATCCATTTGATGGTTGGAGAATAGAGGATCTTGTTATTTCTTTCTTGGCTTTTGATTGATTTTCACACAATGTTCCATATAAAGATCTAAAACTTCCATTCCATGTGCTTTCGTATAACCTAGTTTTCTTGCAGTATCAATGTCATCACAAGCCATTGCACTTCGCTTCAAAGCAATATAGATTAATGCTCTATTTTTATAAGCATCAGAATTTGCTGGGAAAAGCTCAAGACTTTTGTTGACGTCTTTTAGCGCATCATCATAAAGTCCGAGTTTAAATTTTACAAATGAACGGTTATTATACACGATTCCTTTTTCTGGATAAAGTTCAATAATATGATTGAACAGTTTTAGAGCTTTTCTAAATTCCCCATTTTCAACCAGAGCATAACCTTTATTGGACAAAGCAGTGGAATTACTTGGGTTTATTTGAAGAATTTTTTGAAAGTGTTCTAAAGCGATTTGAGGCCGGTCTTCTTTTAAATAGACATAGCCCATTTCATTTAAGATATAGGTGTTCAGCGTATCTTTTTTCAGAGCTGCATCCATATCATATAAAGCACCATCTACTTCGCCAAGTCTATATTTAGCAGATCCTCTTGCCCCTAAAGCATAGATTTGATCATTGGTGTAAAGAGCATTGTCTAAAGCATCGTTGAAATCAGCTCTGGCTTCTGCATAATTTTGATTATTAAAATGCAGTGTTCCTCTACTCATATGGGCGAGATAGTTGCCAGGTTTTATTTGCAGAGCTTTGTTGTAATCCTCTAAAGCTTTATTGAAGGAGATTTCATTGTTTATGAATTGGAGTGTCTTGTTTTGAACTTTAATACCGCCCACTAAATCACCTCTTGCTATATAATAAGATTCGTTGTTGGGGTTTTCTTTTATGGCTTCATTATAATAGGTCATTGCTGCATCAAAATCACCTTCATTTGCTGATTCCATACCGTAATCAAACAAAATCGAAGCATTTTGTGCAATACATGGACTTGAGATTCCTAATAAAAAGAAAAAGTAAATTGATAGGCAAATGGCCTTAGAACAGAATTTATTTTGGTGTGTTGTACCGGTGATCATACTATTGTTTATGATTAAGTATGATAAAGCAACAAACGTTCCAGTCTGATTTACAGTACTTTGTTAATTTTAGCGGATCATTACACCTTTCTTATCCAGGAAGGGTATGCGTGTGAAGTTTATTTCGTCAATACTCCCTTTTACAAAAACATATTTTTTATCAAACATGTAACCTTCATGGGTAAAACTTACCCAATATTGGTTGGTCAAGTCAAAAAGTTCTTTTTGGATAGGTTCCAGTTTGATCACTTGCAAAGGGCCTATTTCTTCAAAAAAGTGCCTTAAAGTCGAAGTTTGTATCTTTTCTCCATCTCTTTCTCCATAACCACTTGAAGCGATAAGAACCGATTTGATTGATTCATCCTTTAGATTTAGGATATAAGTATCCCATAAATCATCCTTTACGTCTGCTGGGACAATTGCAATTGCAAAATCCAAAACCTTATGTTGTGGAATATCTTTTTTCATAGATTTAATAGCCTAGGCTTTACAAAAATGAGACACAAAACTACGACTTAAACGGTTAAAATAACAGTAAAGTTCGGCTCGATTTTGATTTTTTTATTGAATAAAATTAAATCCAAAAAGAGTTTTAAAATGATTCGCCAGAACTTTTTTTACCTCAACCATGTCCAATTTTTTTTGCAGCTCAACTTCCATGGAGGTGACCGTTTTATCGTTGTCGTTGATGCCACAAGGGATAATTTTATTAAAATATTTTAAATCTGGTTGTACATTCAAAGCTAAGCCGTGCATTGTAACCCACCTAGATAGATGTACCCCAATTGCGCAGATTTTTCTTTTCGGTAAATACGGTGTTTTTTCTAACCAAACACCTGTGAATCCTTCCATTCTAACTCCTTCAATATCAAAGTCTTTTAAGGTCCGGATCACTACTTCTTCAAGATATCTTACATATTTATGGACGTCTGTAAAAAAATGATCTAAATCAAATATTGGATAGGCTACCAATTGGCCAGGTCCATGGAAAGTAATGTCTCCTCCCCTATTGATTTTATAAAAATCGATACCTTCTTTCTTTAGTTCATCTGTGGTTAAAAGAAGGTTATCAATTGACCCACTTTTCCCAATAGTAAAAACAGGTTTGTGTTCGCATAAAATCAGGAAATGTTCAACATCTTTTAAAGCTAGTCCTTCTTTTGAAGCTGTTCTATTGTCCCTTTTTGTTTGAACAACTTGATTCAGAAGACCTTGCTGATAATCCCAGGTTTCTTTGTAATCCACTTTCCCTAAATCTTCTAAAATAACATTTTGCATAAAGTGTCTTTGATACTTAAAAAGAAGCCTTTATTGGCGGTGAAAATAAGCCAAACATTTCGTATTTTTAAATAAGAGATATTATTGCCCTTAATATCGCTCAAAATGAAAAGCTACATCCTATGAAAAATTATCTATTTACAGCAATTCTATGCTTCATTCTACCCTATTCTATTCAAGGACAATTGGCACCAGACTTTACGATTACCGCCACTGATGGCAATACTTATGAGTTATACAATGATTTCCTCGACCAAGGTAAAACAGTTGTATTAAAGATTATGTTCGTTGATTGTCCACCCTGCAATTCAATTGCTGCTTCTACAGAAGTTTTGTACCAAGATTGGGGCGGAGGAGAATTGGATGTAGAATTTATTGATGTCAGTGATAAAAACTGGGATACGAATGCAGATGTTCACAGTTATGAGTTAATGCATGGATTAAGCTTTCTTGGAGCAGGAGAAGATGGTGGATCTGTTGATGTAGCAAATGTTTATAAAAATGGTGTTTTTGGAACATTCCTTGGAACTCCGACTTTCGTTGTTATTGCGCCAAATAGACAAGTGACTTATGATCCAAGAGGTCTATCTCAGAGTTCAACAATTGCTGCATTGGATTTAGCCATCGAAGCGACTGGTGCGCAACGACCAGTAACTACCTTTACTATTCAAGGATTGGTTTCGACTGAAACGGGTCAGAATATTGAAAATGTAAATCTTTCTCTAGGGGATTTAAATGAAAATACAAATCCAGAAGGGATTTATTCCTTTACGGAAATTGATGATTTCGGGGATGGCAACTTAAGCCCTTTCAAAAATGATGACCATGATAATGGCATTAATGTTTTGGATGTTTTTATACTACAAAAGCACATCTTGTTTATCGAACCTTTGGCAAGTGCATATCAAAAAGTATCTGCGGATTTAAATGGAAATGGCAGGATCAATATTGCGGATCTCATTCAAATGAGGCGGTTGATTCTTTTTTTTGATGAAACAATTCCAAGTAATACTTCCTGGCGTTTCGTAGATGAAAGTTTTTTGTTTGAAAATGAAAGTCATTCTGAAGTGGAGATATTCCCAGAGACGATAAATCTCAATTCTCCTGAATCAGGTCAATTTAATTTCATAGGCATGAAAATCGGCGACCTAAATAATTCTGCAAGTCCAACTGGTTTTGAAATTGAGTCAAAAGATCGGGATGAAGTATTATTTAAAATGTATTCCGAAAACTTTTCGTTCGAAAAAAATCAAGAAATACGTGTTCCTATTTACTCAAAGGAACCCGGTCAATTAAACGGCCTTCAATTCTCATTGAGTTTTAATACTGAAAATTTGAGTTTTACAGGGATTGAAGCAGAAAGTTTGCCTATAGCTGAGATTGATTTTAACTCTGAATTTCGTGAGGAAGGTATTATCCCGTTTTTGTGGGCGGATACTAAAGGAATTGCTTTACAAAAAGAAGAACCTTTGTTCTACTTGCTCTTTAAAAGTATAGAGAATGGTGAAATACAAGGAAATTTGAGCATAAATTCCAAAAAGACAAAAGCAATGGCTCTTATTTCGGAGGAAGGCATTCTTGAACCCTTTTTAGCAAAACCTATTTTTAATTTTACTTTTTCAAACTCGCAATTGTTGAAAAATAGTATCCTAAGCCACCCTAATCCGGTTATAAATACATTAAAAGTAAATTTTGAAAAAAAACCTGTTGGTGCTGAATTGGTTCTTCTGGATTGTTTTGGCAAAAAGTTAAATCACATCAGCAATATTGATCAATCAAAACTTGAAATTGATCTAAGCGCTTTGGTAACAGGTGTTTATTTTATCCAATTCTTTGAAAATGACTGTCTCATTGATACCCAAAAAATTATAAAAGCCAACTAAACCAAGCTCGGTTGTTGTAAAGATTTTTACACTAAAAATATTAAAAGGCACTTCTTTTAAAAACTCATTGCCTGTTTTTTATTTTTTGGGAAATTTGTATACCTTTGCCCCTCGATCAAATGTTAAAATATTGTTTAATATAAAATAACATTTCACCCCAGAATATTTACTCTTATCCAAATGTGACTTATAGGCCTTTGTTGGCGTCAATAAATGTGTATTTAACAAAATCATTAATAATTCATTAACAAAACCATTAAAATATGAGAATCCTTAATTTCCTGTTGGGTATGGTGCTAGTATTAGCTTTTAGCTCTACTGCAATCGCTCAAGTCGAAACGGATATTCCATTCGAAGATCTTCCTCCAACCAACGAGTTTGGAAAATGTTACGCAAAGTGTAAGATTCCAGATGTATTCGAAACCGTTTCAATTCAAAAAGTCGTAAAAGAAGCATCTACCAAATTGGTAAAGGTTCCTGCAGTTTATGAAACTGTAACTGAAAGAATCATGACAAAAGAAGGTGGAACTAAGTACAGAACTATTCCAGCTACTTACAAGAATGTAACTGAGCAAATGATGGTTGAGCCTGCAAAGACTTCAATCAAAACTATTCCTGCTAGATACGAGAACAAAACTCGTCAGGTATTAGAAAGCCCAGAAAGAGGACAGTGGGTAAGAAAAAGAAAGTCACCTAACTGTTTTTCTTCTAATCCGGAAGACTGTTATGTAGCTTGTTACGAAAAGATTCCAGCAAAATACAGAACTGAAACTTATTCAGTTTTAGCTGAGCCTGCAAGAACTGTAGAAAACGTAACTCCAGCTAAATACAAAACTATTACTAAAAAAGTAATTGATACTCCAGCACGAGTTGAAGAAATTCCAATCGAGCCTGTATATAATACTTTTACTAAAAAAGTATTGGTTTCTCCTGAAGCAACTAGAGAAGAAATAATTCCTTCTGTTTCTAAAACTATCAACGAGAAAAGACTTGTTAAGCAAGGTGGTTATACTGTATGGACTGAAATCCTTTGTGCAGAAAAAACGACTAACTCTAAAGTACGTCAAGTACAAGCTGCTTTGAAAACTATGGGTTACGATCCAGGTACAGCAGATGGTGTTATGGGTGTAAGAACTCAGGCTGCTTTAAGACAATTCCAAACAGATAAAGGTTTACCGTTAGGTAACTTGAATCTTGAGACTTTAAAAGCTCTTGGTGTTAGTCAATAAAAACTAGCAAAGTTTTAAAATATAAAAAGCCTCAGGAATATTTCCTGAGGCTTTTTTTGTAATCTTTTTTAGAAAAGCCAATCTTAATCCTTCCTTACTGCTTTTAATGAAAGTAGATTAATTGCATTTTTCGACAATCCAGAAATATTTTTTGTTGCAAAGACTGCTGTTTCATCATAAAACAAGAATATAACTGGAGCTTCCTCAATAAGAATCTTATCCATTTGGTTGTATTTGGTATAACGAATGGAGTCGTTATTTTCTTTAAGCGCTTCTTCATAAAGCTGATCAAAAGTCGCATTTTTAAAATGCGTATAATTTGGTGGTGCAGGATTGCCACCATAGAATACCGTCAGAAAGCTTTCGCCATCTGGATAATCCGCAATCCAAGAACCTCTGAAAAAAGGAGCTTGTGATTTTCTCATCATACTTCTCAATGTAGCAGATTCTACCAATTCTATTTTTGATTTTATTCCGATGTCTTCCCATTGTCTGGTAATGAACGTGCAAAGATCGAGGTAATCTTTATTGGTCAACAATTTTATTTCGGGGAGACCTTTACCATTTGGATACCCCGCTTCACTCAATAATCCCAAAGCTTTATTGGGATCATAATTGAATCCTTTTACTTCTGAAAAATTATGAGCAGGCAATCCTCTTGGAATAAATCCCTTATTTGCAGGTTTCCCAACGTTGTTCCTAAGTGCTGCTTGCATTTGAGCTCGATCAAAGCCAAAATTCAAAGCTTGTCTCACTTTTTTTAATTTCAAAGCACTGGTTTCTTCCTTAAATTCCATATTGATTCCCAAATACTCGGTATTCAAATAGGGTGACTTCAAAAATTGTAAATGCTTCGCTTGACTCGGTTGTAATTCGCCATCTTCCGTAAGTAATTCATTCACATAAGAGGATTCAAGACCTGAAATAAGATCCAATTTAGAATTCATCAATTCCAAGTAGGCCGTTTTTCTGTCACCAATAAAACTTATTCTCACACCGTCTAGAAAAGGAAGTTGCTCACCATTCAATTTTTCAAAATAGTTGTCATTTTTAATTAAAAACATGGATTGGTTTTCCAACCACTTTTTAAATTTGAATGCGCCCGTGCCCACAGGATTGGCTCTAAATGTTTTGCCATAAAATTCTATTGCCTCTTTGGGTACTACCGAGCAATATTGCATAGTTAAAATACCAAGCATAGGTCGGAACGGTTCAAGCAATTTGAGTACGAAGGTAGTATCGTTTATCGCTTGAAAAGGTTGGACTGAGTCGACTTTACCATTGAATATCCAACTTCCAGGAGAACTTACTTCCTTGTCTATGACTCGATTGAAGCTATACACAAAATCCTTGGCGGTTACTTTGCGACCGATACTATCTTCAAAACACACGTTTTTATGAAAATAAACATTGGAATTTAGGGTAAAAGTATAGTCTTTTCCATTCGGAGAAATTGACCAAGATTTTGCAATGGCTGGTTTTACATTTAATTGTTCATCCAGTTGAACAAGTCCATTGTACAAGTGATCTATTGCCCATATATTTGCCTGGCTTCTTGCGAAAGCAGGGTCAAGAGATGAAATCCCTCTATGCTGATTGTAATGAAGTACTTTTACTTTTTCACGGTTAGAGTCTTGCGGGTTACAAGCAAAAGCACAGAGTAGTAAAGTAAAGAAAACAAAGTTTAGAAATTGATTGTGTTTATCCATATTGAGACTCATAATTGCGTTGAAACAAAAGCATTACTTAATTTTTACATTTGAGGTTGAAATAAAGAGCATACAAATAGTATTTTTACTTTTTCAATAAAATAAGTACAACTAAATGAAAGCTATTAAACTCCTTTCTCCCCTATTCCTTGTGTTATTTATTTTTGCATGTGGATCTGAATCAGCAACAGAAAAAACAGACCAAAAAGCAAAAGAAGATTCTAAGATAAATAAAGCACCGGAAACTGTGCATTTTAAAGAGGAAATCCATTTGAAGAATGTGAAACAACTCACTTTCGGCGGAGATAACGCTGAAGCTTATTTCAGTTTTGATAATAGACACCTCGTTTTTCAAGCATCCAATTCAAAATGGGGTGCAGAATGTGATCAAATCTACTACATGCCTATTGATGGATATGAAGGAGACAAACCACCGTTGCTCAGTACTGGAAAAGGGCGAACAACTTGTAGTTATTTCATGCCTGGAGATAAAGAAATTATTTATGCTTCTACACACTTAGGAGATGAAAAATGCCCTGTGGCTCCGCGTTCTGAAAACGGAAAGTATGTTTGGGCGATTTTTGAAGATTTTGATATTTTCACAGCAGATCTGGAAGGAAATATTACAAAGCAATTGACTAAAGACCCTGGATACGATGCAGAAGCTACGCTTTCTCCAGATGGAAAAAGTATTGTTTTTACTTCCACTAGATCAGGAGATTTGGAATTGTATACCATGGATATTGATGGTTCTAATGTCAAACAAGTTACTACTGGTTTGGGGTATGATGGAGGAGCCTTTTTCTCTCCAGATAGTAAGCAATTGGTATTCAGAGCTTCACGACCCAAAACGGCAGAAGCACAGAAAACATATAAAGACTTACTAAAAAAGGGCCTAGTGCAGCCAAGTGATATGGAAATTTATGTTTGTAACGTTGATGGTTCAGACTTAAAGCAAATTACAGATCTTGGTGGTGCGAACTGGGCACCGTTTTTTCACCCTTCAGGAGAAAAGATAGTTTTTGCAACGAATCATCATGTTAAGGGTGGACGCCAGTTTAATATATTTTCGATTAATGTGGACGGAACAGGTTTGACTCAAATCACCTTTGATAAAGGTTTTGATGCTTTTCCAATGTTTTCGCCGGATGGCAAAAAATTAGCTTTTTCTTCTAATCGAAATAATGGAGGAACAAGAGATACAAATGTATTTATAGCGGATTGGGTCGAGTAAAAATAAGACCAAATCAAAAAGCCCAGATTCTGTTCGGAATCTGGGCTTTTTAATTTGAGAGGCTTTCTACATATCTAATAAAGAGTCACATAATTTGGACATAACATCAATGGTACCAGCGTTTTTAACCTCCCCGCCTTCGATTAGAGAATTTATTTGTGATATTGGTAATTTGTTGGGCAAAGTAGAAGTACCTAAATGATTCAAAACAGTAGCAAACTGATCCAATCCCCTAAGGTTTCCTGCTCTTCCACTCGCAATTCCGATTAATCCAGCTTTTTTACCACTCCACGTTTCCTTTAGTTGTCTTATTGAACAAGCGTCGATAAAGACTTTTAAAGCTCCTGGGTAAGAACCATTGTATTCTGGAAAGATGAATAGAAATTTAGTGGATGGAATGAGCTTTTCATCTTGTAAAATACGTGAACCTTCAGATTGCCCATCGCTGCTGTACATGTTTTCATTGTAAATATCAGCTGAAACATCAATCAAATCAATTAAACATACTTTTTCTTCTGTTACAGATTTAATGTATTCATAACAGTGCTTAGCGAAAATTGAGGTGCTACTTTCTTTCCTGTTTGTACCTGAAATTATTGTTATCATAGACTGTTATCACTTGAATGAAAAGGATTTGCCGTGTTGAAATGAGATGCAAATATAGGTAATTAAACACCCTAGCAGCCAATTTGTTGAAAATAATAGGTGGAATAATTTGTCATGATATCGTCTTTAATTCGCTTAAAAGCTGCTATCTTTAAGCTTCAAAGTAAATCATCTGATTTAATGAAAATTACATACTATGGTCAATCCGCTTTTCGGATTGAATTAAATGACACACAACTTGTTTTTGACCCTTTTATTAGTCAAAACCCCCTTGCGAAGAGTATCGACGTAGCGTCTATTCCTGCAGATTTCATTCTTTTGAGTCATGGCCATCAAGATCATATTGCGGATGCAGAATCAATTGCTAGACGCACAAAAGCCACGATTGTATCGAATTACGAAATAGTCACCTGGTATGGAGAAAAAGGTCTTAACGGGCATCCGATGAATCATGGTGGCAAATGGAAATTTGACTTTGGAACGGTCAAAATGACAAATGCAGTTCATTCAAGTGTATTGCCTGATGGAACCTATGGTGGAAACCCTGCTGGTTTTGTGTTAGAAAGCACTGCAGGTAACTTTTATTTTGCCGGAGATACTGCTTTAACATTAGATATGAAGCTCATTCCGATGACTTCTAAACCTCTTGATTTTGCGATTTTACCAATTGGTGATAATTTTACCATGGGGTATGAAGATGCTGTCATTGCTAGTGATTTTATCAATTGTGACAAAATCATTGGCTGTCATTATGATACTTTTGGTTACATCACTATTGATCATGAAGCAGCGAAAAAAGCATTTGAAGCTAAAGGAAAAGAATTGATCCTACTTGAAATAGGAAAACCGACAAACATTTAGAATTACAGAAATGGGAAAAGTAATAGCAATAGCGAATCAAAAGGGAGGAGTTGGTAAAACAACTACCGCGATCAATCTGGCAGCAAGTCTTGCTATTTTGGAGTATAAGGTATTGTTGGTTGATGCAGATCCTCAGGCAAATGCATCCTCTGGCGTTGGATTTACAGAGGAATCAGTAAAGGCGAATATCTATGATTGCATGGTCAATGAATTGGATCCTAAGGAAGCCATTTTAATAACAGAAACCCCAAATTTATCTTTGCTTCCATCACATATTGACTTGGTCGGAGCGGAATTAGAATTGGTCAATAAGTGGAGAAGAGAATATATTATTAAAGAGATCTTAGATAAGGTAAAAGACGATTACGATTTTGTCCTCATCGATTGTTTGCCTTCATTGGGCTTAGTGACCGTGAATGCACTTACTGCAGCAGATTCTGTTTTGATACCCGTACAATGTGAATATTTTGCTTTGGAAGGATTGGGTAAATTGATGAATACTATCAATCTTGTTAGAAAACAATTGAATCCAGAATTAGAAGTCGAAGGTATATTGTTATCAATGTATGATCAACGTTTAAGATTGGCGAATGAAATTGTTAAGCAAGTTAGGGAATATTTCAAAGAGGTTGTTTATGACACAATCATTCACAGGAATTCTAAATTAGGAGAAGCACCAAATATGCACACTCCTGTTGTTTTATATGATGCTGCGAGCAAAGGGACTACAAACTTCCTTAATCTATCTCGAGAATTTTTGGTTCGAAACAAAGCCTTGTTGAAAGAGATGGAAAATAAAAAAGCGGTTTAAATCTTTAAGAATAAAGATACATCTGTCTCATGAGCAGATGCTTATAAAATAAATCTTTGAGTTGATTACACTATAGAAATTGTTATGGCTAAGAAAGTAAAAAAGAAAACTTTAGGTAAAGGAATCGGAGCTTTGCTATCCAATATTAAAGCGGATGTAGCTGAGTCACCTGAAGAAGAAATCGTAGTAGAGCTGGCAAGTGCCACAGCCGAAATCCCTCTTTCTTCTATAGAAGTGAATCCGTTTCAACCAAGAAAAGAGTTTGA
The DNA here is from genome assembly GCA_938041325.1 of uncultured Saprospiraceae bacterium. GTDB lineage: Bacteria > Bacteroidota > Bacteroidia > Chitinophagales > Saprospiraceae > CALIAG01. Next base: position 13,166 of record CALIAG010000305.1, read on the forward strand.
TCCTGAAGCATTGAAAGAACTTTCAGAATCGATTAAAGTTCATGGATTAATTCAACCAATTACAGTTCGTCGTTTAAATAGTACAGCCTTTCAGCTTATTTCTGGAGAGCGAAGATTTCGTGCATCCAAGCTTGCTGGTTTGACAGAGATTCCTGCATTTGTTCGTTTAGCAAATGATCAGGAAATGCTGGAAATGGCATTGGTGGAAAATATACAAAGAGAGGAGTTGAATGCAATGGAAATTGCTTTTACTTATCAGAGATTGATTGATGAGTGCCAACTTACTCATGAGAAGCTTTCTGACCGAGTTGGTAAAAACAGAAGTTCAGTCAGTAATTATTTAAGACTGATTAAACTTCCGCCAGACATTCAAAAAGGATTGAAGGAAAAGGTAATTTCTATGGGGCATGCAAGGTGCCTTGTCGGTGTCTCTGATCCTGTTGTTCAAATAGATTTGTATAAAAAAACAATTGATAATAAGCTTTCTGTAAGAGATCTAGAGGCTTTGGTTCGAGAATTGGAAGGTACCGCTTCGTCTGCATCAAAAGGAAGCAGTTCTACGCCTGTCCTACCCTTCGAATACAAAAAGGTTTTAGATGGTTTGAAAGAAAAACTAGGTTCTAGAAAAGTTGACTTGAGTTTAAAATCAAAAGGAAAAGGAAAGATTGTTTTTAAGTTTAACTCAGACAAAGAGCTTAACCGCTTTTTAGATTTTTTCGAAGATTAAGTCAGTTTTCAAATACAGTTTATACGTTATAAAGTTTTAGACTTTAAAAATAGAAAATAAAACTTTGCGTTCTTCTTATAATGCGTATCCAATTACTCTTATTTTTATTCCTCCCTTTTCTGGCTCATAGTCAAGAAGGAAGTGTGGTATCTGTGATAGATAGTTCAGCGCTAATTATTGATAGCCTTGGACAATCTTCTGATTCTATTATTAAAAAACGAAACTTCATAGGCAAGTTTTTAAAAGATGGATATCCTGAACCCAAAAAGGCAGTCTTATTGTCATTTGTTATTCCCGGGGGAGGGCAATTATACAATAAGCAATATTGGAAGATTCCTATAGCATATGCCACAATTGGCGGTGCAATTTATGCTATCGATTTCAATAGTAGGAATTACAAAAGATATCGAGATGCATTTAGGATTCGAAGAGATGGTGATCCAGAAACTATTGATGATGTGTTTGTAGGGTTAACAGATGAAAATGTCCGTTCCAGAAGGAATCAATTTTTAAAAAACCGTGAAATGTCGGTTGTTGCGCTTGCTGCCGCTTATATTTTCAATTCAGCAGATGCTTTTGTAAGCGCCCATTTAAAACCTTTTGATGTGAGTGATGATTTGACTTTAGAAATTGGGCCTACACTAAATAGCAATCCAAATGACACTCAAAATTTTGGATTCGGAATAAAACTCAAACAAAGAGTAGCCGAAGATTTCGCACCACCTGTTTTGGTCTATGGCCTTGATTAAAAAGGTGTTTTTTTAGCCTTGTACAAGCTTTTTATACATCTTGAAATGCTTGATTCCAACCTCTGTGAATTGCTTTCCTATTTTTTTATACTTCAATTTTTGATAAAAAGGAATGACTGTATCTCTGGCGTTTAATTCCATTTTGGTAAACCCTTTTTTACTCGCAATCGCTTCACTTATTTCAACGAGATAAGCACCAACTCCTTGTTTTTGAAAGTCCACATCTACGGCCACTTGGCGCATTTTAATAATCTTGTCGGTTAAAGGAGTTAATACCAAGCAGGCGATCAATTGAGCATTTTCGTCGTAGCAGGCAAGATGAAAGTCTTTGTACTCGTTTTGGATTTCTTCAAGATCAAATTCAACATTCAATGGAATTTTTAATATCTTATTTCTCAGTCCAACGGTTTGATCATATGCTGGTGTGGCGAAATCTACAAGTAGGGCGAAATAGTCCATTTATTAATCGGGGCTAATGAGGAAATACGTGTGATGACATTTGAAGGCCTTTTTCAAACTCTTCATTATTTAGTCCTAGATTCAGTTCCAATTCATTGAAAAAAGCGATCATGTTTTCGGTAGCCATATTGCCTGTTAATTCGTCTTTTGCCATTGGGCATCCGCCAAATCCTTTAATTGCTCCATCAAATCTTCGACAACCATTTTGATAGGCAGCTTCGATCTTGCCTTTCCAATTATGAGGTTGGGTATGTAGATGCGCACCAAAGTTGGCCATCGGGAATTCTGGTATCAAATTTTGAAAAAGATAACTTATATTTTGAGGGTTAGAAACACCTATTGTATCTGACAAAGAAAATGTTTTGATATCCATTTCTATCAACTTCTTCACCCAATGCGTTACTATTTCTACATTCCATTCATCTCCATAAGGATTTCCAAACCCCATCGAAATGTACAAAACCATTTCTTTGTTTTTGGTTTTACAAATTTCTTGAATCCGCCCTACCCTTTCGACAGATTCTTCAATCGTTGCGTTGGTATTTCGGAGTTGAAAAGTTTCGGAAATTGAAAAAGGATAACCTAGGTACTTAATTTCTTCAAAGTGAGCAGCATCTTTAGCTCCTCGGCTATTGGCAACAATTGCTAATAGCTTTGATTTAGTCGTATCTAGATCGAGTTTGGACAAAACCTCTGCGGTATCCCTCATTTGAGGAATGGCTTTTGGTGATACAAAGCTTCCAAAATCAATTGTATCGAATCCGACCTTGAGGAGTTGGTTGATGTAATTGGCTTTTACATCCGTATCGATAAAAGGTTTGATACCTTGCATCGCATCTCGTGGACATTCTACAAGTTTGATCATCAAATTGAATCTTGGTTTAATTTGTCTTCACTCAAAATAGATTTAGATTTCTGTAGAAAACTTATAATCCGTTAAAATGAACTAATAATTTGGTGTTGCAAATATAGCTAGAATTAAACGCTAGTTCAAAATAAGTTATAGCATAATTGTTAAGCCTTATCGCTATCTGTCATTAAGAGGCTAATTTATTATTAATACAAATTTGATGAGCTGTTTACAATTATTATTGAAGTTGTTTAACTTTGCCTTTAAATCTGAGTTTTGCAAGGAACATAGCAAGTTTAGATCAAACGTATCAATCATAAAAGATGAGGAGAAACGCATTAATGACTTTAATTGGCTTTATATTATTTCTAACCGGAATGATGGCACTTATATTAAGTGTAGTTGGAGCAAGAATTACTTTTTTGGGTTGGTTAGACAATTGGGGCGCTTTAGAGGGCTTCTTAATACGGATCGCAATGATCATTACAGGCGTCGTATTTATCGTCCTGGCTCAGCCGAAGGATGATGGAAGGCCTGTTTAAAGTAAGGTATTAAAAGAAAAACCGGAAAATTCATTCTCAGGACTAGTTGAGAAATATAGAAATTTCCGGTAACTCCCAAAGGAGTTTTTTGCCTTTTAATGTTAAAATCTTATATAACGTATGACTAATTATAGTCAGGTAAATAAGAATATTTTTTGCCGTAATCCAGCATTTGTTTGGTAAAATTATCAGGATAAGTAATATTTACGCCTGTTATATTTCCATCATCATCCATTTTTGCGACAAGTTCAGGATTGATAAATCCTCCATAAGGTGGAATATTCAATTTTTCTGATCGTGCTAAAACTTCTTCATGAAGCTCTTTGTCCACTTTTACACCATACCGTTCAATTAAGTCTTGTCCTGCAAGATAATCGCCTTGTGATTTGACTCTTTGCACTTCTCTTAACAGCTTTCCAAAAAGGACCCGCAAGCCTTCATAATCGTTTACATTTAAGAACGTTTTACCGTCTCTTTTCTCCATACTAATGATGTTGTCTGCTTTCCCTTTTTCATAAACCCAATGAGAGACCATTGATCGATTGCGCATATGGGCTTGTTCAATTTGATTTCCTGGTACTATTCTACGCAGTTGGAGCATCATGCCATTTTTGATATAAGAATCATATTCTGCTTTAGCTACATCCAAAGATTCCATAAGTCCCATTTCAACCAATTTAGGATCCATAATGTAATATAGAGCTACTAAATCTGCTCTTGCTTCTTCTAATGCTGAGGCATAATTTTTCAAAGTTTCTTTTGGAGTTCCAACTCCTTCTTCTAATTGGCCGGAAGCATGACCAATCACTTCATGTAATGCTGTATGCATTTTACCCGCAATCTTACCATGCTTTTTTGCAAATTTAATTTCGTTTTCATCATTGGCAAATTCCCGTAGTAGACCCGGACCGTCAGCGTTGCTGTATGCGGCAACGATATTACCAAGACTAACCGATTTCGAACCATATGTTTTTCTAATCCAATTTGCGTTCGGTAAGTTGACCCCTATCGGAGTTGAAGGAGATGCATCTCCTGCTTCACCTGCAACTGTTACTACTTTGTAGGAAATACCAACAACATCTTCTTTTTTATGCGCTTTCATTATTGGAGAGTTGTCTTCAAAGTATTTTGCATTTTTAGCAACTTCTGCCATTCTTTCACTTGCATCAAAATCGTTTATTTGAATGATACTTTCATAACTTCCTTTGTATCCCTTTGGATCTAAATAAACTTCAATAAATGAATTGATGTAGTCAATATCTCCTTCTGTCGCTTGAACCCATGCGATGTTGTATTCATCCCAAACTTTCAAATCCCCCGTATTGTAATATTTTATTAGCAAGTCCAAAGCTTTTTTCTGCGGTTCATTTTCTGCAACACTAGAAGCCTTCGTCAACCATTTTACAACTTCTTTAATGGCTTCTCCATACATGCCATTTGCTTTCCAAACCTTTTCAGAAATTGTCCCATCTTCATTTCGAATCAACTTGCTATTCAAGCCATATGACAATGGTCTTTCCGGATCTTTGTTTTCCATTTTTTTAGCATAGAATTTATCCACTTCCACTTCTGTAATATCTGGATCGTAAAAATTCACAGCAGATCCTTTTACTAAACCTTTCTTGGTGTCTTGATTAATTTTCTTCTGATCGAAATTTGGGTCAAACATTGCTTTCAATGCTTCTGCGTTAAGCTTTCCTCCTACTTCAGTAAGTAAACCTTCAAAGTAATCTTGGGAGAAACCAGGTACAAATTTATCATTTGAATAATGGTGGTGAATTCCGCTTGCAAACCAAACTCTCTTAGCATAAAGTTCTAATGCCTTCCAATCGCCTGATTTTTTATCAGTTTTGGACTCATTGAATATTTTTTCAATTGCTCTTCGAATACTTAAATTGTGGCGGTAGTTTTGATCCCAAATAATATCTCTTCCTGCTAAGCCTGCTTGCGTTAAAAAATAAACCAATTGTTTTTGTTCCAAACTCAATTTGTCGAAACCTGGAATCTGATACCTTACGATTTTAATGTCTTCAAAATTTTCAGGGTTCCATTCAAAATTAGTTAGGTCGATTTGGGGTACATCTGGGATAGAAGGCTTATCTGCATTCTCATTACAGGATAATGAAAATATTAATATTAAAAATAAAGGGAGAAATCTCATGGTTGTCAAATTATTTGGTTAGGAGATTTTAGATTTATCAAGATATGCAAATATAGGATTCAAAGATTTAGTTGAGACAAATATTCACTTTAATATTTTTCTTCCGGCAGAATTTAAACAAGAATCAACGTTTTCTTCCCGCATTTATTAATTTTACACATCAAAAATACGATAACATGGATTATAAAGTAAAAAAATCAGAAGAAGAGTGGAGAGCTCAATTGAGTGATATGGAGTACGCTGTTTTGAGAGAAGCGGGGACTGAAAGACCTTTTACAGGTAAGTACGATAGCTTTGAAGAAGAAGGCATTTATTCTTGTAATGGTTGTGGTGTTGATCTTTTTGAGAGTACGCATAAATTCCATAGTGGTTGTGGCTGGCCAAGTTTCTGGGGTGAATTGGATAGTGCAAGCATCGAAAAAAAATCGGATGAGAGTCATGGTATGAAAAGAGTTGAGTTATTGTGTTCCAATTGTGGTGGTCATCTGGGTCATATTTTTAACGACGGTCCACCTCCTACCGGACAACGCTATTGCATTAATTCTGTTTCGTTAAATTTCAGGTCAAAAGATTCTGTCAAGGTTCATACCATTGACTTGCATTTCCAAGGTGCTGAAAAGTCTATTGCCGCTTATTTGGTTGAAACAGCAGATGGGCCTATCGTCATTGAAGTTGGTCCGCATTCTACATTGCCCTATTTGAAGAAAGGAATTGAAGCGGCTGGTTTCAAGTTTGAAGATATTAAACATGTTTTCCTGACCCATATTCACCTAGATCATGCTGGGTCGGCGTGGTGTTTTGCCGATCATGGAGCAAAAATATATGTTCACCCAAGAGGTGCAAAACATTTGGCAGATCCTTCAAGGTTGATGAATTCTGCAAAGCGTATATATCAGGATCAAATGGATGTGTTATGGGGAGAAATGCGAGAAATTACTTCTGAGCAAATTGTAGAGGTGGAACATGAAACGGTAATTGAGATTGGTGGTCAAAAAATAAAAGCATTGCATACGCCGGGTCATGCTGTACACCATATCGCATGGCAAATTGGGGATATTGCATTTACGGGAGATGTTGCCGGTGTTAAAATTGAGCAAGGTCCCGTGATTCCTCCTTGCCCTCCACCAGATATTCATATTGGAGATTGGAAAGCTTCCATTGAACTTTTAAGAAATGCGAATATCAAACATTTTTATTTGGGTCATTTTGGAATGGTGACTGATATTGAAAATCATTTGAATAGTCTAAGTGCAAGACTGGATGAATATGCGAATTGGATGAAGGAAAAAATGGACGAAGGAATTGAGTATGAACCTTTGGTTCCATTGTTCCAAGAATTTGTGGAAGATAGTTTGAGGAGAGAAGGTTTAAGTGAAGAGGATTTATTGGCTTATTCTAAAGCGAACCCAGCATGGATGAGTGTAGCGGGGTTGATGCGGTATTGGACTAAACATGGGGGGACGGTTTTCGGTAGTTCGTGATTCTTTCGGTTTTCGATTACCGTGTTTCTTTTGGTTGACGGTTTTCGGTAGTTCGTGTTTTTTGGATTTTCGAAGATCGTGAATTTTTCGGTTTTGAATTTTTGAAGGATTCCGTTTTTGTTTGAACTGGTTTTTTAAGATGTAAAGATGGGCAAGATGATTCGATTCAATGAATCTTTGTGGTAACGAGATAAAGAGTGTCTCTTCATCGGAGAAGAAAGCTAGCAACTAAATGAGGACTGACTTATTAAAGAGAAAAATTATTTGGGATCTTAAAATCTACTGAACAATACTAAGCCTCTTTCGAGTAGTCTTTTCACAAGTTCCACGTCTGGAGCGATCATCTTTGTATCTTCTTGTTCTTCT
>CALIAG010000306.1 GCA_938041325.1 uncultured Saprospiraceae bacterium
GGTGGGCCGAATTCTTTGCAGATTATTGCTTTCATGAATTTATGTTTTTTTGTATTGCACCTACGGAGCTTAATTTCGTTTTACTTGATTTGTTATAAAGGTGTCGCTCGTCTGGAGCTTTATTCATACTCTTTGATTTGCAACAAGGTGTCGCTCTTCTGGAGCTTTATTCGTAGATGTTATTCTAGATGTCAAAAAAGCGCTTCGCGTTCATTCGTTTGGATGCACTTATGTCATGAAGAGGCGCTTCGCGTTCATTCGTTTGGATGCATTTTGATGCATCCACCCTTCGGGATCACTCATTCACCCTTCGGGATCACTCATTCATCTTTAACCTTCAAAACTAACTTGCCCATTTTATCTCCATTGAATAAACGTTCAAAAGTAGGATAGAAATTTTCGATTCCATCATAGATGTCTTCTCTGCTTTTCAATTTACCTTGCATGATCCATTGTCCCATTTGCATTGCTGCTTCTTGGTAACGGTCTGCATAATCGAATACGACCATTCCTGTCATGGAAGCTCTGTTTACCAATAAAGACAAGTAGTTACTTGGGCCTTTGACTTCTGTTTTATTATTGTATTGAGAAATAGCACCACAGATTACGATACGTGCATGTCTTCTCAAACGAGTCAATGCTGCATCTAAAATCTCTCCACCTACATTATCGAAATAGACATCTATTCCTTTTGGAAAATGTTCTTTAATTCCTGCTTTTACATCTTCATTTTTATAGTCAATCGCAGCATCGAAACCTAATTCGTCTAGGAGGTATTTACACTTCTTAGGTCCTCCAGCAATTCCTACAACTCGACATCCTTTTATTTTTGCGACTTGTCCTACAACAGAACCTACAGCTCCAGCTGCTCCGGATACTAATACGGTATCGCCTTCTTTTAATTTTCCAACTTCAAGTATTCCGAAATAGGCTGTCATTCCTGGCATTCCAAGTGTGCTAAGGTACAATGGCATTGGTGCAATGTTGGTATCTACTGGAAACCAACCTTTTCCATCTGTGACGACATACTGTTGTACTCCTCCTCCTCCAGAAACACTCTGTCCTTCTTTTAAAAAGGGATGGTTATTCGCTTTTATGACTTTACCAACGGATCCTGCACGCATTACATCGCCAATACCAACGGGAGGTATATATGACTTTACATCGTTCAACCAGCCTCTCATCGCAGGATCTAAAGAAACGTAGTGTTGTTCTATCAAAACTTCTCCTTCTTTTAGTTCAGGAACTTCCTTGCTTTCTAGTGCCCAAGTATCCGTTTCTGGGAATCCAATTGGTCTTTTCTTGAGAATTTGTTGTTTATTTAGCATGTTGTTTTTTTGAGTACTTAGTACTTAGTAGTCAGTACTTAGTATGATTAGATATTAAGCTTTCTTTTTGTTGGTGAAGCTGGCAACGAAAAACTGAAGTCTCATTCTTACTTCTGGATCCCACCACAAATCTTCTGCTTGTTTTAATTCTTCTACACTTTCATCAATGATGTTGTCCAACCAGGATTTACGTAATTTTGCTTTAGTGTTTTTGAAGATCCTTGGTTCAGCGTTTAAATATTGCTTTAATTTACTTTCTGCTTTTGCAACCACTTCCTCTACAGGACAAATTGCATTCACAAGGCCAGCTGACAATGCTTCTTGAGGATTGAGTAATTTCCCATCCAGCACATATTCATTTGCTTTGCTTGTTCCAATCCAGTGTGTATAAGCGGAGATCAGATTATTTGAAATCTGAATATTTACCGCCATTTCATTTAAGCCAATGGTAAATTTCGGATCATCCGCCATGACTCTATAATCGGCCGTGATTGCAATCACTGTTCCTCCTGCTGGTGAATGGCCTGTAACTGCGCAAACAAAAGGCTTGGTGAATCTTGCCAACTCCAAATGCATCGAAGAAAATGCAATGAAAAATTCATTCATTTTGGCTTTGTCGTATTCAACCAATTCAATCAAATCCAAACCGGCAGAAAAGTATTTAGGTTTACCACAAAGTAGTACACCACGTATTTCTTCATCTGCTTCCATAGCTTTGAAAGTCTCTCTTATTTCTTGAATCATATCCAGAGTAAGTGCATTTACTTTGCCTCTGTCCATGTTGATAATTGCATAATTATCTTTCCTTTCAATTTTTATAAATTCCATTATTTCAATTTTTACCAAGTATCAATGTAATTGGTATTTTCATTCGTTAAATTAAAAGAATTCAAATTGGTCGCAATCCACTTTCTAGTATCAGCAGGATCTACAACTTCATCAAACTCTAAAACTCTAGCAGCATTTATAGCTTTGCCTTTTTCGTAAAGCTCATTTACTAATTTGGTATACAATTCGTTTTTTTCTTCTTCTGTTTTACAAGCTTCCAACTCTTTTCGAAAGCCTAATTTAACCGCTCCTTCCAATCCCATTGCTCCAAATTCTCCTGAAGGCCATGCAATTGTGAACACCGATTCATGGAAGCTTCCTCCTGCCATTGCCATTGCTCCTAAACCGTATGCTTTTCTTAAAACTACGGTTAGAATCGGGACGTTTATATTTGCTCCGTTTACAAACAAACGTCCAGCATGTCTGACCAATCCTGTTTTTTCAATTTCCGGACCGACCATAAAACCTGGCGTGTCACAAAGAGAAACGATTGGAATATTGAATGCATTGCACAATTGCATAAATCGGCTCATCTTATCAGAAGCATCACTGTCTATTGCACCGCCAAGATGTTTGGTACTATTGGCCATCAAACCAATTGGGTTTCCTTCTATTCGGCCAAAGCCAGTTACTATATTTTTTGCGAAGTCTTTGCGTAATTCTAGGAATGAATCTACATCGCAAAGTGTTTCAATAATTTTTGTAACATCATAAGCAAACTTTCTATTTTCGGGAATCAAAGATCTGATTTTGGATTGGTCCTCAGATTCCCAATTCGCTAAGTTGCCTTGAAAGAAAGCTAGGTATTTCTTAGCTGCCGCGACAGCTTCTTTTTCATTTTCGACAAGGACATCAATTACCCCATTTTTAGTTTGAACATCAGCAGGGCCAATCGTTTTTGGAGCAAAAGTTCCTAAGCCTCCTCCTTCAATCATAGCCGGGCCGCCCATTCCCAATGCACAGTTTTTCGTTGCAATGATGATGTCTGAACAACCTGCTATTGCTGCATTTCCTGCAAAGCAATACCCGGAAACAATCGCTATTCGTGGTACTTTCCCACTCAATCTTGCATAATTGGCAAAAGTCATAATATCGAGGCCACCTATGGAAATTGGATCAAAATCAACATCACCCGGTCTGCCTCCTCCGCCTTCTACAAAAAAGACAATGGGCTTTTTGATTTTATTGGCGATGGCAAGAAGTCGATCCGTTTTTTTATGGTTAAAAGCGCCTTGAGTACCCGCTAAAACAGTGTAGTCATAACTCAAGACCAAACACTTTGAGTTTTCTTTATCAAATAAACTTCCATTGACTGAAGCAATTCCAGTAACTAAGCCATCTGCTGGCGTTTTTTGAATTAACTCTTCTTTGGATTTCCTAGTTGTTTGAGCGGCTGTAATTAGAGAACCATATTCTAAAAAAGAATCTTCATCACATAAATCAGCAATATTTTCTCTAGCAGTTCTTTGATTTTTTCGGTGTCTTTTTTCTACTGCAATAGGTCTATTCTTGTCTAGTAAAAATTCTTTGCGTTGAATTAGTTCTTCCAAGTCGGACCTCAATTTATGTTCTTCTTTTTTTGACATTTTGGTTGTTAAAGCCCAAGTCCACCATCCAAGGTAATCGTTTGACCAGTAATGAAAGAAGTGTTTTCTGATGCCAACCAAACTACCGCTTCTGCAATTTCCATTGGTTCACCAAATCTTTTCATTGGCGTTAAGTTTTTGAACAATTCACCAATATCTGGACGAGCAGTAATCAACTGATTGAACAAATTGGTTTGCGTGTAGCCTGGGCAAACTGCATTTATTCTTATATTTTTTGAGCCATATTCCATTGCAGCGGACTTTGTCATTCCGACTACGGCAAATTTACTTGCACTGTAACTGATATTGCTACCAGATGCTTTTAATCCTGCGAGCGAAGCGATGTTTACTATATTTCCGTGGCCTTGCTCCACCATCTGCTGGAGGGCTAATTTCATACAATAAAAAACCCCCGTTTGATTCACACTGATTACTCTGTCCCAGTCTTCTAAATCATGCTTTGCTGTTTTAGATAGTTTTCGAGGACCGATCCCTGCATTGTTTACAATCACGTCTAATTGACCGAATTCTGCGACAGCAAATTTGATCATGGCTTCAACTTGTTCATACTTCGCAACATTCACTTCAAAGGAAACGGCCTTCCCACCTGCTGCATTAATTTCTTCTGCAATTGCTTTCGCGTTTTCAATATTCAAATCTGCACAAACGACTTGTGCTCCATGCTTTGCAAACAATTTTGCAGATGCTGCTCCAATACCAGCTCCAGCTCCTGTAATGATTACTTTTTTATCTTTTACGTTCATTTGTTCCCTAGTTTGAGTTTAGTCTTGTTCAATATTAAGTTTGCTCACAATAAATCAATCGAGAATCTTCAATAGCTAAATCTCGTAATTTCGCAGGATAACCTTCAGAAGTAACCATATTCACAAAGTCTGCTTTTGCACTGTATTCTACAATTAGAATTTTATCCCATTCCAAATTGTCTTGTGGGCCAATCAGGCTAAAATGAGCATTTCCTAAAAAAGTAATTTTCGCATTTGCTTTTTGAAAAAAGGGATAAGCTTTCTTCATGTAAATATCGTATTGGTCTTTACCAGAAATTCCGGTTCCTTCGACTACCTTTTTAAACTTCAACAAGTTTACCATTTGCAAAGGACCATTGGTCTCCAATTCAATGAATGCTTTGAATTGTTCTTTACTTAAATTGAGATAAGTTTGATTCACATCCTTCATTAGTTAGCGGTATTAGCAGTTAAAAAAGATGATCGATTCTTTTTTTGTCAATGGCGGTCGCAGCCATAAAGCAAAACAGTTTTGTTGCTTGGTTGAATTGAGCAAAACGTTCATCCTTCGTCATGCCATGATGGTATCTGTAATAAATTTGTTGAACGATCACGGCTATTTTAAATAAACCATAAACATAATAAAAGACAAGATTATTAATCGGCCGGCCACTCTTTTGTGCATACAATTCTACGAGTTCCGTTCTGCTTGGGTTTCCTTCTAGATGAGTTGGGCTTGGAATTCCATTTAGGATAAGCGGTCCATCTTCTTTCATTGTCCAGTAGCCAAGAGATGTTCCCAAATCCATTAGAGGGTCACCGAGCGTACACATTTCCCAATCAAAAACCGCAGCTACCTTTTCCCAAGAATCGTTTTCAAATGCAATATTGTCGTATTTAAAATCATTATGAATGAGGCTATGTGCATATTCTTTGGGTTGGTTTTCTTCCATCCAAGCCATTACCTTATGTGCATCAGGTACCTCTTCCGTTGCCGCTTTCAAATATTGTTTACCCCAGTTTTTAACTTGTCGTTCAACATAACCATTCGGTCTACCCAGATCTTCTAATCCTACTGCTTTGAAATCTACATTATGCAATTCAGTAAAAGTGTCCAGCCAAATATTTGAAATTTTACCAAAATCCTCTTTGGAAATATTGCGCTTTTTCGCTTCCTTCAAATTTAGAATGATGCCTTCCTTTTTTTCCATAATGTAAAAAGGACATCCTAAAATATCTTTGTCTTCGGAGTAGATTAATGATTTTGGGGCTTTTGGAAATGCTTTATATAGTTTTGACAAAACCTTGTGTTCACGCCCCATGTCATGTCCACGTTTAACGGCACCGAAAGGAGGTCTTCGCAAAACCATTTCTTTGTCCCCGCATTTAATGAGGTAAGTAAGATTTGAAAAGCCATTTGAAAATTGTTTGGGTACAATTTCTGGAGCATCCGAATCCAGCATTTCATTTTTAATTAGAAATGCTCTTAGGTTTTTTAATTGTAATTCTTCTCCTTCTCGAATATCACGAATGTGTGTCTCTTCTGCCATTTTTATTTTACTGAAGTTGTCTGCATTTCATATTGTGGCGCCAACAATTTAATCGTGTTTTTGCCTAACTGATACATGTGTACTTCGTCTGGACCATCTGCTAATCTTAAAGTCCTTGCGCCTGCATAATAACTTGCAAGAGGAGTATCATTGCAAACGCCCATTCCACCATGAATCTGTATGGCTCTGTCGATGACTTCAAGAGCCATCTTTGGGGTTACAATTTTGATCATTGCTATTAGATCCTTCGCTTCTTTATTGCCTTTCTTGTCCATTTTATCCGCTGCTGATAAAACGAGTAAACGGTTTTGCTCAATCTCACAACGAGACAAAGCTATATTCTGGCGAATGCTACTAAAATCTCTAATCGGTCTGCCAAAAGCAACGCGTTTGGTCACTCGATCACACATCAATTCCATTGATCGCTGTGCCATTCCTATCAGTCTCATGCAATGGTGAATTCTACCTGGACCTAAGCGGCCTTGAGCAATTTCAAAACCTCTGCCTTCTCCCAATAGAAGGTTTTCTTTTGGGACACGGACATTCTCCAATAATATTTCTGCGTGTCCTTCAGGAGAGTCGTTGTAACCGAAAACAGAAAGCGGTCTTACGATTTTTAAGCCGGGTGTATCCATCGGAACAATTATCATCGACTGCTGTACATGTCTTTGTGCAGAGGGATCTGTTTTCCCCATGATGATCGCTACTTTACACGCTGGATTCATCGCTCCAGAAGACCACCATTTGTGGCCATTGATAACATATTCATCTCCGTCTCTTACAATTGATGTTTCGATATTTGTTGCATCTGAGGAAGCGACATCTGGTTCTGTCATTAAAAACGCAGAGCGAATTTCTCCGTTCATAAGCGGTTTCAACCATTTTTCTTTATGAGCTTCTGTTCCATATTTTGCAAACACTTCCATGTTTCCAGTATCCGGTGCTGAACAATTGAATATTTCTGAAGCCCATCTGATTCTGCCCATCATTTCTGCTAATGGTGCATATTCTAAGTTTGTTAAACCTGCGCTCAATTCGCCATAAGCTGTTGGTAAAAATAAATTCCAAAGGCCTTCTTCTTTTGCTTTATCTTTTAAGTCTTCAAAGCCGGGCCAATGCTTCCAAGCATTGGCAGGATTAAGAAAAAATTCATTCACTTCCTTTTCTATTGGATACATGTGTTTATCCATAAAATCCGAAACTCGTTGTTGAAGAACTTTAGATTTTTCACTGTATTCGAAATTCATTATGAGTTGATTTTAGTTAGAAAAGATTGAGACGTTCAGCTAGCTGTTTAAAAATTAGCCTGCGATGAGATAACCACCGTCAGCAGCATATACTCCACCAGTCATATATGAACCAGCGTCAGAAGAAAGTAGGCAAACAAGTCCTGCCATTTCTTCAGGCACTCCAATCCGACCTAGTGGAATACTACTTTCGTATTTATCTAACATTTTTTCATTTTGCCATAAGGCAGAGGAAAGTTTTGTTTTGATTAAACCTGGGCAAATGGCATTGGCTCTCACTTTATGCTGTACCCATTCTTTTGCTTGATTTTTAGTCAGCATAATCATTGCCGCTTTGGTCATGCTGTATAAGACTAATCCAAATCCGGGATGAATACCTTCTACTGATGCAATGTTGATGATACTTCCGCCTCCTCTTTCTTGCATAGAAGGCAAAGCTAAGTTGGACAAAGCCCAA
>CALIAG010000307.1 GCA_938041325.1 uncultured Saprospiraceae bacterium
AAAGAATAAAATCAGGACGGCGTGAAGCACCAAAACAAATAGGTACATCCGTTTCCAAGTTTTGAAAATCGGTGGCTTGGTATCGTCTTTTAATAATTCTTTTTCATCAATCATTTAAAAGTGGTTATCAGGTTTTCAAACCGTCTTTGTATACACGCAAGTGAAACGAATCTCTTGCAAAAGGAATATGGCCGGTTCGATACCTTATTCCTTTTATTTTATATTGATCGCTTTCTTTTTACATTTACGATGATCAGAAAGCGTGTAATCTGCTACTAAGGTTTTTTGCCTTGAGACAATAAGTTAGCGAATAAACGATATGCACCGGGAACACCTGCAGGCAATTCTCTAAAGAAAGATAAACCCGTATAAATGTAAACCCCTTTGCCATGAGGAGCAACTAGCAATACACCATCTTTCGGTGTTTCGCCTGGATCATTACTCGACAAAATGGCATCAAATTTAGGATCCCATTCATCCGGAAAATACAAGCCTCTTTCCTGTACCCAATTGTCAAAATCCTTTGAGGAAATCTTGTTGGGATAGTTGAGTACGGGATGCTTTGGTTTTAAGAATCTAATCTCTGCTTCTTCTACAGAAACGCGGTCTCTGCTCAATCTCAAAGGATAAGGCGCCAACTGATCAACCTTCAACCTACGTGAGGTATTGTATTGCACCAACATGGTTCCGCCTTCTTCCACATATTTCAATAATTTTTCTTGATGGAAACGCAAACGTTCTTGCGTATTGTACGCTCTAATTCCCAAGATAATGGCATCGTATTTCGCTAAACTTGAAGCACTCATTTCTGAATCTTCCAACAAGGTAACTTTGTATCCTATTTGTCGCAAACTCTCTGGTATTTCATCTCCTGCTCCCATTATGTAACCGATGTTTTCTCCTTGTCTTTTCAAGTCTATCTTAACGACTTTAGATTCAGAATTTTGAATTACGGTTTGAGTTGGAATATGATCGTACTCGATTATTTTGACTTTTTTGGTATACACTTTTCCATCTACTTCAACCATCGGGGAAATTTTTCCTTCGCTTTGTTCAGCAGGTGGAAAAACTTCAAAAGAAACCCATTGCTCCTCTCCTTTTGATTTCAAATAAACATCTACACTTTCTGGCTGTACTTTCCAATTCTTAGGATACGCTAAGGACACCTTTCCCTTTACATCGTCCTTCCCTGATTTAACCAATATCTTTACTTCTTTGGAATTGTTTTCACCAAAAACATACACCTTGTCTTTTATGTTGGCAAAAATGGGGATCGTTACTTCAAATGGTCGATGAACTTCTCCAGCAACTGGATCCGTTTTTTTATAAATAACCGGTTTGAAAAAAGAAAATGATTCGCCTTCTATATCGACAAAAAATTCAACGCCAAATACGCGCTCTGTTTCTGGCAATCCTATTTTCTCTCGATCATCAACCGCATACATACCTAGCGTTCCTGGTTCATTCAACCAGTATGGATTTGTCAATGGCATATCCTCTGGCAGGTTCATGACTTTGGTCCATTCATACGGTTGGTTATTCTCCATCATCAAATTTAGAGAAGAATCCATATTCATTGGTTGGTATTGAATCCCTGTTAATTTAACATCAGCAGTACTTCTATTAACCACTTCAACTTCCAAGCTGACTTTTTGACCTGGAGTTGCAGAATAGGAATCCGCAGTTACCTCAAGAAAGAGACCCGTACAGGCTGCAATTATTGCATCGATTTCTTCTAGTTTTATTTTTTTCCAATTTCCATCCGGCAAATTTTTGATCATCTTTCTTACACTCACCAGAGCAGAAAGACTTTTTGTAGGATTGTCGTAACGAAAAGTATTGTCAATTTCAGAAACCATTTTACCAATCGCTTCTCCACCTTTCAATCTAGACCAAGTGGTATTGATGCCTTCAAAAGGATCTTCTTTGCTTCCTGGCATATCTCCTTTCAATAATTGCAAATACTCCTGCAATGCTCCACGGCTTGGAGTAGATCCCATTCCTTGACACTTGTGCATACTGCGGCTTTCTGCTGCAATCTCATTATTGGACTTTCCTTTTATCGGATAATAAACACCTGCATCAACACTGACCATTTTGGATTTATCTGCTTTATCGAAATTTTCACGGCTTCCATAAAACCACCAAGAGGTATTCATGAACAAGCGTTGCGGTTGCCAAGTGTCTACAAATTTTAATTGATCTGGGTATTTGGTTTTGTCAGCAGTTAAATCAAAGGCTTCGTGAGACAGAATCGCGGAACTTGTATGGTGTCCATGCGTTCGGCGACCTGAATCATGCGAAAATCTATTGATGATTACATCGGGTTGGAATTTACGAATGGCCCAAACCACATCCGATAAAACTTCATCTCTGTTCCAAATCCGTAGGGTTTCTTCTGGGTTTTTAGAATATCCAAAGTCATTTGCTCTTGAAAACATTTGTTTTCCGCCATCTACTCCCCTCGCTCTGAGTAATTCTTGCGTTCTCAATACGCCAAGCAACTCTCCCAACTCATTTCCAATTAAATTCTGACCACCATCGCCTCTGGTTAGAGACAAATAAGCCGTATTCATCCTTCTTTCATTAGACATATAGGAAATCAAACGGGTATTTTCATCATCCGGATGGGCAGCGACGTACAATACGGAGCCTAAAACGTTCAATTTCTTAATTGCATCGTGAATTTCTCCCGAAGACCAGCGTTTTGGAGCTTGAGCGGAAGAAACATATATAGTGAGGCTAAGTAAGAAGAAAAAAGCGAATCTTAATTTATTTTGCATTGGTCTAAATTTTAGAGACGAAAATTAATCATTTTGGGATTAAATAAGGTCGAGATAAGTGAATAGTTTTGCTCTGTTGAATCCCAAATCGACTTAAAACCGTTTGAATCAAGACATAAGGTAGTTTTAAACTATAAAAGAATAGTTAACTCCCTTTTGGACTTAGTGTAAAAAAGACAGCAAGTTTAGCCTTGGGCACTCTTATATAAGCTATATTTGTCATACATTTGAACATAATGAACTCGACTAACAAATACATTTGCATACACGGACATTTTTATCAACCTCCACGTGAAAACGCCTGGTTGGAAGTTGTTGAATTGCAAGATTCAGCACAGCCTTTTCACGATTGGAATGATCGAATCAACTTCGAATGCTATGCACCGAACACTGCGGCCAGAATATTGGATGAAAAGCAGTTTATCAAAAAGATAATTAACAATTACACTCGGATTAGTTTCAATTTCGGGCCGACGCTACTTTCCTGGATGGAAAAAGCAGACCCAGAAACTTATCGAGAAATATTGAAAGCGGACCAAATCAGCCAGACTAAGTTTAGTGGGCATGGATCAGCCATTGCTCAAGTCCATAGTCACTTGATCTTGCCTTTGGCGAATCGAGCGGATAAGGAAACGCAGGTCATTTGGGGAATCAAAGATTTTGAGCATCGCTTTGGTAGAAAACCAGAAGGAATGTGGCTGGCAGAAACAGCGGCAAATCTCGAAAGTTTGGAAGTCTTGGCGGAAAATGATATTCGATATACGATCCTATCTCCTCGGCAAGCCAAATCCATTCGCAAAATTGGTTCTTCGAAATGGAAAGATGGTTTGGATACGAGACGTCCTTATTTGGTAAAACTTCCTTCTGGAAAAACCATGATCGTCTTTTTCTATGATGGAAGCATTGCACAAGGTGTTGCTTTTGATGGTTTGTTGAATAATGGAAAAGGTTTTGCAAGTCGATTCATCAATACCTTTGACGATGATGATACTCCGCAGTTGGCACATGTTGCTACAGACGGAGAAAGTTATGGACACCACCACCGATATGGAGAAATGGCTTTAGCAGATTGTATTGATTATATTGAAAAGAATAATCTGGCTACGATCACGAACTACGGAGAATACCTCGATAAATTTCCTGTAGAATATGAAGCCTTGATGCATGAAAACTCTTCTTGGAGTTGTGTGCATGGAATAGAAAGATGGCGAAACGATTGTGGTTGTAGCTCTGGCGGAAATGCTGGATGGAACCAAAAATGGCGGGCACCTTTACGCGATGTATTGGATTGGCTCCGTGATGAATTGATTCCTATTTTTGAAAATGAAGGTGGAAAATTATTGAATGATGTTTGGGCTGCTAGAAATGATTACATCTCTATTATTTTAAATAGAAAAGAAGAAAACATTGAAGCTTTTATTGAGCAACATGCTAAAAAGACATTAAGCAAAAAAGAAAAGACGCGGTTGATGCGCATATTGGAAATGCAGCGCAATGCGATATTGATGTTTTCAAGTTGTGGTTGGTTTTTCGATGAAATATCTGGTATTGAAACGAATCAGATTTTGCAATATGCGTTGCGGGCGATTAGTTACAATAAGCAATTGACGGGAGTAGATTTGCATGGAGAGTTTTTGAATCAATTGCGAAAAGCGCCAAGTAATGTTTATGAAAATGGAGCGGTCAGTTATGAGAAACATATTGTGCCAACTCAATTAAATCTGGAGCGTGTGGCCATGCATTATGCGGCAGCTAGTTTGTTTGCAGAAAATCCAGAAAAGCTTTCTTTATTCAATTACGTAGCCAGCAGTGAGCATTTCGTTAAGGAAGAAGGTGGAAACTTGATTATGACGATGGGCCGTACAAAGATGAAGTCAAGAGTTACTTTATCTGAAAAGCATTTTAGTTTTGCAGTCTTGTATTTGGGTCAACAAAATCTGATCGGTTACATTTCTGTAGATATGAATGAAAAGACCTTTCGGGAAATGGAAGACAAAATGATAGAGGCATTTCGAAGTACCAATTTAGGAGATGTACTTGGTGTCATGCAACATTACTTTCCTGAAAATAAATTTACAGTTTGGCATTTATTCAGAGATGAGAAAAGACGTATTCTGAAAAAGATTACTCAGAAAAGTCTGGATCAAATGGATCTGATTTTTGAAGATATTTACAAAGGGAATTACCAGCTCATGTCTGGCATGCAGCAGAGTAATATTCCGATTCCGGAGCCTTATCAAAATGCAACGCAACATGTAATCAATACCGATTTACATAAGTTTTTTGAAAAAACGCATTTGGATGTTCGTGAACTAGAACGGCTTTCTAAGGAAATGAAAAAATGGGAACTTGAACTCAACAATAAACAAGATTTTTTATTGACCGCTAGTGAGCGCATTTTCTATGAAGTAAAAATGATTTCATCAGCAGAGGTTTCTATAGAACATATTGAAACCTTGAATTCTATTTTAAGAATTTTCAAAAAGATGAATTTCAAACCTAATATCTGGAAAAGTCAAAATCTTTATTTCAGTATGTTAAAAGGTTTTAAAAATCAGGATTGGGTTTTTGCGAATGAGAAATGGAAAGATGCGTTTATGGAATTGGGGGAATTGTTGGAGTTGGAGTTGATGTAAGAGTTAAGGAACTCATCTCCAGATTAAGGACTCATTCCAAGTCCTTCTCTTAAGAAAGCTACCGTTAATACACAACTGGATCTTAAAGACAAAAATATAAGAGATTGACGATTTAACGTAGTTGAACCAAGGCAGGCACAGAAGAGAACACAGGAGTTCTTCTATCTTAAAAGGCAAAAGGACACAGAAGGTCTTTTCTCTTCAATAAAATTGATCGCGATAATTTCTATTTCAAGGTTTGGAATTTACTTCTGTATAGACGATAGCTCCAGAGAAAAGGGAGTTTTATATGCGTTGGGATAAGTTTTTTTAAGTTGGAAATGGCTTTGTTTTTAAACGATAGAACTCAAGGCACTGGTTCGAATAAGTGATCCATTGTCAACGCTACATCAACTAGGCCTAAGCTATGTTTGTTTTCTTTCAATCCGAAAGTAGTCAATAGCGTCAGGAAAACTTGTTTTTTGGTTTTTGTTGATTCTTTAAAATTGGCGATCTTATTTCTGAAATCCAATGCCATTGATTTATTGATCGTTAGTTCTGCTCCATAGAACTTCATTTCACAGATATTAATTACGTGATCTTTCCGATCGATTAATAGATCGATTTGAAGACCAATTTCCTCCTCATTTCCTTTTTTTATAAATGCTGAAGCTGTAGTATAAACTCCAGAAATACCCAGTGCCTTTTTGATTTGTGGAATATGTTTGAGGCAAATACTTTCAAAAGCGTAACCCGCCCAACTCTTGTAAGTTGGCGTCTGGCTGAGTTGTTGCCAGATACCATTTTCATGATCCTGATTGTTTTCAATAAACTGGATATAGAATAAGGAGTATTCATCTGTTAGCCGAAAAAGACTGTTCTTTATCTTTTTTCCAAAAGGATGGTATTTGGAAATAAAACCAGATTGAAGTAACTCCTCAATGATTTTTGAACTTCCTCCCCCTTCCGGAATCCGACTCATTTCAATAAGTTCACTTCTAGTTAAGCCTTTTCTTTTTTTAGCTAGAGCTCTGACAACTTTTATATGTACGTCGGAATTTTCAAAAAGAGAGCTGAATAATTTAGTAAACTCATCTTGTAATAAACCATTTTCAGAAAAGCATATTTGATTAATGTTTTGAGCTGCACTTTTACCGGCTTCGATTTCATCTAAATAATGAGGTACACCGCCCATAGCCATATAAATATGTAGAATTTGATAACGATCAAAGTTAAATTTTTTGGCTTTGAGGAAAGCTTCTGTTTCCGACAGGTTAAAAGGTTTTAGAGCAATACGTCTGGTAATCCGATTGTGCAATCCTCCTTTGTGATGTACTACTTTTTTTATCATCCAAGATGCTGCAGATCCACAGATAACAACAATGATACTTTGATTGACAGCCCAGCTATTCCAAAAAAAACTTAGCCCTTTTAAAAACCCAGATCGATGAGTGGATAGCCAAGGTAATTCGTCGAGAAAAACGACCATCTTTTCTTTCTTTTTTTTCATCTCTAAAAATTTTGTTAGAAAATGAAAAGCTTCCAACCAGTCTTTTGGTTCTGTATTTGGAAAACTACCTTTGGAAAAGTTAGAAAGCTGGATCATGAAATTCCGAAGCTGCTCTTTACGGGTGGCATGCTGTATTCCTGTTATTTCAAAATCGATATGATTTTGATATATGGTCTTTATCAAAAAGGTTTTGCCAACTCTTCTCCGACCTATCACGGAAATCATTTCTGCTTTGGGAGATTGAAGCGCTTTACCTAATATATTTTGCTCTTGTATTCTGCCGATTAGTCGTGTTTTAATCATTGGTTCAATGTTATTACTCGCGAAATATACATAAAATACATAGATTTCGCGAGCAATAACAACTTATTGTTCGCGAAATATACTAAAAAAATATACTTTTCGCGGGCAATAGATCAAGCTATTCATCAATTCTCTTCATTCAGCATTTGTTTTTGCAAGTCTCAGAAGTGGTATTTTTGCTTGGTGAGCTTTTGGGTTTCTACAATTAATATTTTGGATTTTGTGAATGATCAAATCAAAGAGGTTGTTTTAAAATAGAAGTTTTATGATTATCGCCAATTAGGAAATCAGTTGATAAATGGAAATGTATTTGTGCAGGTAAACCTTTGCATTAGTTTTCAATGAATAAATGTCTAAATTTGGTTACCTAATCTCGAGAAAAAAAGAATTTCCTGAATAGAAAAAAAGCTATGCATAGAATTCCCCTCTTTATTTTCCTGCTTCTATTTCAGATTCAAGCTTTGAGTCAAGCCAAATACGACTACATATGGCTGTTGGGTCTAGGCAACTCAGGAGGTACAACTATGGATTTTAATTCTACTCCTACTGATGTTTTTTTTGAAGAAGATCAAGCTGGAAGTTTAAGTAACAATGCAAATATTTGTCGAGCGAATGGAAATTTACTTGCTTATTCAAATGGCTGCCATATATTCGATGCTTCTCACCAAATAATGTTGAATGGCGACACAATTAACCCTGGAGAGATTTGGGAACAATCCTGTGACTTTGGTATGGCTTGGCCCGGCAATTTATTATTCCTTCCTTTCGAAGAAAATAATAAAACGTTCTTATTTCATAAGTCACAAGAATTTAGTAGCTCACCCCTTTTTATAACTCCGAAACTAAATTTGACAATAATACAAAATGCAGGTAATGGCGTTCCAGGAGAAGTTATATCAAAAAACCAAGCAATCATTAATGATACATTAAGTTTTGGTGGGTTGTCAGCCGTAAAGAATCAAGATGGTACTGGGTGGTGGATAATTACAGCTAGATTCAGTGACAATCATTATTATAAAATTCATGTAACCCATAATGGAGTAGATACTATTTTAGAACAGACGATTGGACAACCATTTGTTCTTGGGGAATCAGGAGGCCAGGATTTGTTTACACCGAATGGAAGTCAATATATAAGGTACACCCCAAATGATGGAATTTTCCTTTTTGATTTCGACAGAGAATTTGGCGTACTTTCCAATGCAATCCATTTTGAAATCGAAACTGATTTTATTTTTGGAGGAGCAGCAGTCTCTTCAAATTCTCAGTACTTATATATAAGTACTACTGATAAAATTTATCAATATGACTTACTGTCTCAAGATGTAGAATCTTCAAAGATATTAGTCGCAGAATGGGATGGTTTCGTTTCTCCTTTTCCTGTTAATTTTTATTTAATGCAACTTGCCCCAGATTGTAGAATCTATATCACTTCTAACAATGGGGTTGATTATCTAAGTACCATAAATTATCCTAATCGAAGTGGCATAGCTTGTGAAGTTCAACAACATTCGATAGCCTTGGAAACCAATCATGGAGCTTCTATTCCGAACTTTCCAAATTATCGCTTAGGAACACCTTATCCATTTTGTGATTCTAGTTTAGTAGTCACATCAACTTACTTACCTGCGAGGCAACCTGAAAATGATTATGAACTATTTCCAAATCCTACAACTCATGAATTTTCAATAGTAAAAAATAAAAAAGTCACAGCAGGAAGGGTGGCCGTTTATAACGGACAAGGAGCTAAAGTAATGAATCAAGTATTTGGTAATTCGCCCATAGATATCTCGCAATTGTCATCAGGAATTTATTTGGTACAGGTTTGGGAAAAAGGAAAGATTGTTTTTGTTGAGCGGTTGGTTGTGATGTAAAAAAAGGTAGAACACGATTGGTAAGATTTAAAAGATGAACGAATGATCCCGCAGGGTGGATGCATCAAAATGCATCCAAAAGAGTGAAACGCTAGCGGCTCTTATATATCGTGTCATCCTGACCATCTTAAACATCTTAT
>CALIAG010000308.1 GCA_938041325.1 uncultured Saprospiraceae bacterium
CAACATCAAATCGCTTCAACAAAATCTAAAAACACTTTCTTGTGAAGCTCAATGTCGCTGCTGCCTTTCACTATATTTTAAAATGGAATTGAGTTAGATAAAACACTCTGATGACATTCTGGATAGTTAAAATTAAAAAAATATTCCTTGCAAAATATTCCTGACCGCAGAGCGGTCTCCTTATGTTTGCCTATCAACTATGCAATCGTTATCGACCCCAGAGGGGTCTCCCTTTTTATTAACAGATAAAATAATTCCGCAAGCAGATCAACATCAAATCCCCTCAACAAAATCTAAAAACACTTTCTTGTGAAGCTCAAGATCCATGTCCGGAGAAAGGGCTACACGCGCAATATAATCTTTGTCGCCTTCCTTGGTTGTTCCTTGGGTAGATGTCGCAGGAATTGTCCAATAGCATCCCTTCAACTGTCCATAACTCACGCAGTACTTACTTTCATTAGGGATTTCAGAAATCATTAATTTGATTAATTTATGATTCATCGCTCTTTTGTAAAATTCTCTTTGTTCATCGGTTTCTCCTTTAGTAGGAAGGTCTAATGAAAATACAGATGGCGTAAATCCTTCATTGGCCAATTCTTCTGAAACAAAATTGATTTTGGCGGCTGGTAAAGTCTTCTTTATAAAGTTTACAAACTCACGAGTATTTTTATAAGCATCGTGAATCCTTTGTTTCATAGAAGGCAATTGCTTGGCCAATATTTCTACTTGAAGATCGGTTGCCTCATTATCGCAAAGCCTTAAATGCATTTCTATTTTTTCCATCAGCGCTTCCGTCTTTTTATTTCCTACGCAGTATCCAGCGGTGCAGAGACCACCACTTGGAAATTTTGACCCACTAGCATATGAAATGGTTTTCATCGTGGAGAGTATTTCACCCTCACCTAAGAAATGTACATTCGGACAAAAGGTTTGATCTAGGATGAACACTGGCTCGATAGCAGGCGACCCGTTTTTAGTTTTACGTTCTTTACTTAAAACATCTTTTAGTTTTATGAGGTCTGGAACTTCGACTCTAGGGTTGGTTGGGATCTCAGCGATGATGTAAGGAACAGCATCTTCTTTAGCAATATTCGCTAAAACAAGGTCAATGCTCTGAACCATATCGTTATCCCCATCAACTGGCAAGTCCACAATTTCAACATTTTCAACACAAGCAGCAACCCTTCTTGCCTGATCATTTGTTCCACCGTAACAATTTGGAGGAACAATAAATTTGATTGCTTTTCCTTTGTGTTTTTCTAGCGCATCGTGAACTAAGCCCATCATAATCGCATACTGACTAGATAACCCACTAGAACCCAACAATGCCTTTGTATCGACGCCGGTGATCGCAGCAATTGACTTTAAGACAAGAGCTTTGTTTGTTTCCAATTCACTTTCTTTTTTATCAAAAGAAGAATCGGACATTAGTAATTTTAACGCAACAAGACAATTGGCTGGCGTCATTGCAATGGTCTCTCTTCTACGGACATGCTGAATCTCTGAAATATAAGGTTGATTCTGCTCACCATTGACTAGTAAAATACTTCCTAGACTGCTACCTTTCTGCTGGTCGGCATGGTGTATATTGATGAAAAAGTCAATGTTTGTATTGAGGTCAAAAATGCTGGATTCGTCTTGTGAAATGAAAACGGTACTTCCATCAAAGACCGAAATTTCTTCTGCATTTTCTACTTTTTTTAAGTCAAAGTTATAACCGTAAACGCTTTTCAAGAGGTCAGTATCAAACGAATCTGGTAATTCACCAGTATAAAGAATTTGGGTACTTCTGTTGTCCAATAAGTTTTTCCTAAGAATCGCCAAAATTGGGGTTGTCTTAGATGAAAAGCTGATTACATTTTCTGCGTTTAGATTGTTTGATTTAGCAATTGCCCATTCTAATATACAAGATAATGGATGCCCCAATCGAATATAGTCGAATGCAGTGGGGAGCTCACTCAATGCCAATTGGTTGGAATTATTGTCATTAAATAAAATTTCAAACTGTTGTAAGAACTGTGTTTTGGCCAATTTCTCCTCATAAATGTCTAGTCGATGCGTAGTTAGCTTCAACCAATCCGCCGGCATATTCTCCAATATGTCTTTTATATAAGTTCGTATTTTAATGTCTTTCATCATTTCCTCCTTTAGATAGACCGGCAAGATACATTAGTTGAGTTTATCTTGAAAGGCTTGTGAGACGTTTTGTGACAGAATACCCAAAATTCTCATTTATTGTTATAAATCTTACCTTTACAGCCTCATGCATCATAAGCTCATATCATCTCCGCTGCAAGGTTATACGGACTTCCACTTTCGGAATGCTTTCCAGCAATTCTTTAGTGGTATAGATTACTTTTATGCGCCCTATATTCGTTTCAACGGAAAAATGGTCATCAAGCCGATTTATGAGCGAGACTTAAAGCTGAAAAACAATACAACTCTAGAGGTTATTCCTCAGGTCATGACTTGTAGTGCGGACGAATTTATCTTTGCAGCAAAATATGTACTTTCACTTGGATACAAAGAGCTCAATTGGAATCTAGGTTGCCCTTACCCAATGGTCACGAATAAAGGCATGGGCTCAGGACTTATTAGGGACCCCGAAAAAATAGATCGGATATTGGATAGGGTACATACTGAGACAGACATCATCGTATCGATGAAAATGAGAATGGGCTACGAACATGCAGGAGAAATTCTTGACGTTTTTCCAATATTAGAAAAATATCCCATCAAGAATATTGGGATACATGCTCGCATCGGTGCCCAACTTTACAAAGGAGGTACTGACTTGGATGCCTTTCAAAGATGCATAGACCATAGCAATCAAAAATTGTACTTTAATGGGGACATCACTTCCGTTGCGATATTCGAAGAATTGGCTGAGCGATTTCCTAGCATTGATCATTGGATGTTAGGCCGAGGCTTGATTGCCGATCCATTTTTACCTGGCATGATAAAAAATAAAACACAGCAGTATCCCGATAACAAGTTGGAAGTCTTTAGCAAATACCACGATACACTTTTCACTGCGGCTGAACAAAAATTAACTGGCGAAAAAGCAGTGATTAGAAAAATGCTGAGTTATTGGGAATATTTTTCAACGCTATTTCCAAACCAGGCGAGGGTGATTAAGAAATTAAAGAAAGCCAAAACGTACGAGGTGTATGATGACGCTGTCAAAGCGCTATTAGAAAGCGAAAAAAAATGGGATTCGTCAAATGCTATTCCTGAAGGCTATTTGTCTTAATAAGGTTTGGTGTCGATCGCACTTTGTTTCATATCTTATTTTTTAATAAAGAATTCATAAAAAAGCAGTCCCGATTACCGGAACTGCTTAGTATTAATTTAAAAAGATTTTGTTTGTCAACGAAATCAGAATCTTAGGCAACTTTAGTTAACCAAGCTTTGCCTCCATGGATCAACCTAGTGGAATAAGTGCTCTTATTTTCCGAAATATAATCCGCATAAGGTCTGGTAGCTGCCATATCCATATTGTCTGCATAAATCAAAGTGTCCGCATGGAATTGATTTTCCAACATTTTGAAAAGAGGCAAATACAAATCTTTCCAACCATCTAAAAATAAAAAATCAATTGGAGTTTGGAAATCTTTAAGTGTTGTCATTGCATCTCCAGTTCTAATTTCTACATAGTCACTCAAACCAGCGTCTGAAATATTTTTCGAAGCTTTTTGTGATTTGCTTTCTAGTAATTCTGTTGTAATAACTTTGCCACCAATCTGGCGAACAGCATCCGCTAAATAAATGGTAGAAATTCCGAAAGAAGTTCCAAACTCAACTACGTTCTTAGATTTGTTGTCAATAATTAATTGCCTCATTTCTTCTCCTTGTTTCTTAGAAATGGGGAGATAAGCATTTTCAAAATCAGCGGGTTGCATCGGTCGGAAAATAGACCGCACAATTCCTTTTCCCATTCGGAAAATATCTTTCTCCGCATCAGAGTGCAAGACGCTCAATTTGTTTTCAATGATTTTAATTTTATCTACATTCATGTTAGTGATTTTTTAAAGGCTATCTCATTTTAAATATAAGACTAGCCGATTCAATAATAAAAGTGCATTAATATGTTTGTCAAAATTAAAGCATTGTGTTTATCAGAACGTTCTTTCGAATTGTTGTTTGTGATAAGTCAATGATTTATCTGACCATACAAAGATGCGCTTTTTATTAAAATATAACATGGTGAAAACGAGCCTCTTAATGGTAGAAATCGGAAATTATGTAGATTTAAGATTTCCTTAAGATT
>CALIAG010000309.1 GCA_938041325.1 uncultured Saprospiraceae bacterium
TCTCTGAGTACGTCTGCTTTATTGGTAGGAATCGCAACAGTCAATTCAGCATCTGACTCTTTTACAATATCTATTTCAAGTGCTGCTAAAATTGCTTTCACTTCTGCTGAGGGAATTTCAACTCCGATCAAGCGGTTTATACTTTTATAGCTAACGTCAATTTCTTTTTTCTCAATCTTGCTAGGATATATATCTACAATCTCAGAAGCAATCGTTCCTCCAGCTAGTTCCTTTATCAATAATGCTGCTCTCTTCAATGCATAAACGGTCAGATTCGGATCAGACCCTTTTTCAAAACGCATTGCGGCATCTGTTCTCAGAAGGTGTCGAGTACTTGTGCGGCGAATGGTCTTTGCTTCAAAATGTGCAGACTCCAGAAAAATATTTTTCGTAGCGTCTTTGACTCCTGATTTTATTCCTCCAAAAACACCTGCTATACACATGCCGTTGGAATCCGCATCGCAAATCATTAAATCTTCTGCACTTAATTTTCGATCGACTTCATCAAGGCTCAAAAACGATGTTCCTTCGGAAAGGTTTTTTACAATAATTTTATTCCCTTTAATTTCATCCATGTCAAAGGCATGCAATGGTTGCCCTAGTTCATGCAAAACGAAATTCGTAATGTCTACTATATTACTGATTGGTCGAACACCTATCGCGTTCAATCTTCGTTTCAACCAATCCGGTGATTCTTTGATGGTAACTCCTTCTATGGAAACGCCGGAATAACGTGGACAAGAATCTGTGTTTTCAACTACGACTTCAATCGGTCTATTGTTATTTTCAACAGAAAAAGCACTCACATCCGGCATCTCTACTTTACCATCGTGCCCATGATTTATTTTCAAGGCTGCCGCCAAATCTTTTGCAACACCGCTATGAGAAGTCGCATCAGATCGATTAGGAGTCAAACCGATTTCATAAATCATGTCTTGCTCTACCTTATAATAGTCTCTTGCTTTTACGCCAACTGCTATTGTTTCCGGTAGTACAATGATACCGTCGTGGCTGTCGCCTAAACCTAATTCGTCTTCTGCACAGATCATTCCTTCAGAAACTTCGCCACGAATTTTTCCTTTTTTAATTTTAAACCCCTTTCCCTCTTTATCATATAATGTAGTCCCAACAGTCGCTACTAAAACTTTCTGACCATTTGCAACATTCGGTGCTCCACAAACGATCTGAATATCTTCGGCTCCGCCGACGTTTACTGTTGTAAGAGAAAGACGATCTGCGTTTGGGTGTTGCTGGCAAGAAGTTACGTGTCCTACTAAAACACCTTCCAAACCTCCTTTCACGGATTCTGTTTCATCCATTCCTTCTACCTCTAAACCTATAGCAGTAAGAATCTCTTCTATTTGATTGTGGTCTAAATCAACCTTTACATATTGCTTCAACCAATTCAGTGAAATCTTCATTCAATTCTATTTTTATTTTCGAGGTGCAAATATAGGGAATTCTAAGATAGCTCGTGGAGTAATGAACAAGGAATAGGATGTTGGAGTTCCCTTCCCTGTGGCTTTAAATTGAAAGAGCCTCTATCAAATAGAAGCTCTTTTAAATTTCTTATACATATATAGTATAGTAATTACTGTTCAATTTTGCTTTCGTCTGCTTGGAAAATTTCTTTTGTTGCGCCAGCATCCTGTACAAAAGCAATAATACTAAGCTTGGCAGGATTCCATGTCAATGGAATATCTACAGAATAGTTTTTTTCTACTGTTTGGTTAGCTGATAGCAATTCATTTATTGCTTCCCCGTCGAAAGGAGTGACTATTTTACGCAACATGTGTTTGTGCTCATAATCCAGGTTGTCTCCATCAGGAGTAAGTTGTCTGGAGATTATCCCAGATTCTGTAATTAACAAGGTGAGTTTAACATCTCCTGTAAAATCTTCTATTGGTGTCAATAGTACTTTTACATCCAAGGTGAAATTATCCGAATTAAAATCATTTTCAATATCCAAAACGAATTTTGATTCTGTATTCAACTCCTGTGCGATGTATCCTCCCCATGATGCTTGTCCCAATTGAAGATCGTCTTCCCCATCAAACTGTTTTCTATTGACCACTGCTGTTGGAAAACCTAATGGCTGTCCTAGGAAATCTAAAATCTGAGTCCCTTCCTCTGTTCTAAAATCTTCTTGTGATGGATAAGGGTTTGAAAAGAATCCAGCATGAAGTGAGATTGCGATCAACTGCTCTCCATAGACTGCTAATAAATTTTCAATCTCGGCAGATCCTTGCGGACAATTCACACAACGCACTCCCGTAAATTCTTCAATCACTACTTTTCGAGCTTCTGGAGGAATGGGTGGGCCACCGCCGTCATCACAAGTTAGGCAAGGAATGACTGGCATGTTTTCATTACAAGATTGAAAACTGAATGCTAGGATAATACTGACTATTAATACGATTGATTTTTTCATATGCTTAAATTTTTACACTAAAATCAGCTAGCTTCAAATGAATATAAAGGTGCAATTACTTACTTTAGGTTTCGCATCTACGGAGCTCTTTTGTAGAACTTTAATATTAAAAGGTTGAGTTAACACTCATTTTCACTCCGCTAAATGCAGGTTCTAATCTACAGATTCCTCCTGAGCATACAATACCTTCTACTTGTTTGACATAACTCAATGAAAACCGGTTTGCTTTTACCGTATAAAAAACATCAAATCGAGGATATATGATATCATTGAAGTTCGTTCTTTTTGTTGGAGAAATGTTGTACATCGTAGAGGCTGTCATCGTCCAATGTGGTGCGAAGCTCATTTCTGCTAAGCCAAATAACCAGCTTCCAAAATCCTCTTCGGTACTCATATATTGTGCTTCCAAACGGAGGGATTTTTTGCGGCTGAATTTATAGAGAAACTCTACGTAAGGAGTTACTGTTTCAACAATTGGCGCTCCAGGTTTGGTTTCGAATCTTTCTTGATTGTAATTTTGCAATTGTATTCCTCCAGTCAAGGTCCACTTCCTTTTTTGTTTGTAAACAACTTCGGTAAACAACTCACGATATAAAGTTAAACCATCTAAATCGCTGCTACTTGAAAAATTGACATTGAAACTCAATTTTTTGCTTGCTTTATATCGGGCATCTATCTGATAAGAAAGCTCTCCTAACTCTTGTGTTGCTGATGCATAACGTGCAGTTAAGCGATAAGTATTTACTCTAGTCATAGGAGGAAGGAAATTAATCATTCCTCTATTCAAACTGACAAAAGGATTTGTTCGAAAGGTGAAATTCTCTGTCCGTTTTCCTTCTACAGAAATCCCAAAACCTTTAGCGGCATAACTCATAGAAGTATAAAAAATAGTTCCATCTCTATTTACTAATTTACCCGGCGATGTTGAACCATCTCTATTGGTCTTGATTGCAAAAGGATCAAAGAAAACTTCTGCAGTTTTGTATGCGGCTTCCATATACCAACTGAATCGTCCAGCAGTCAAAGTATTATAAGCGGAAAAAGCATAGGTATTGTATTTTGCGCCAATACTATCTGTAATAGAATAAGTTGCTATTGTGTTGACCACAGTATTGGTGGCCGCATCAGACATTGTTTTGGTGACAATCCCAATCCCCGGAGCGATGGACCAATTTGCATCTTCTTTTTTCCCTGCAACAAAACCTTCTAAGCTCGCACCTTTGATAACCGTATCGTAGGTATCGAATTGTTGTTTTTGTAAACCGGTAAAGGCTTTTACTTGCCAGTCTTCGGAAAGGTCATAAGTCAATCTTGCTCCATACAATGCATTATCAATTAATAAGGGTCTTTGTTCATAGGCTCTAAAAATCAACCCGCTCCCAACTTGATCGTACAAATATCCTACAGATATCCCAAGTTTGTTTACTTTCTTTTTGATGAACCATCGAC
This sequence comes from uncultured Saprospiraceae bacterium, assembly GCA_938041325.1. Taxonomy (GTDB): domain Bacteria; phylum Bacteroidota; class Bacteroidia; order Chitinophagales; family Saprospiraceae; genus CALIAG01. Next base: position 3,881 of record CALIAG010000309.1, read on the forward strand.
CGAAACCTTGAGCGGTGTAAGAACCTTGTGGGTTCAATAGGTTCGAGTTGTTGAATAGATCAAAACGAACTCCGATATCAAATCCGTATTGGCTGTAGTTCAATTGGAGCCAGGTATCTGCGCCATAGAGCTGGCGGTCATATTGTGGTGTATTGGTCGCTCCAATAAGTGTATCCTCAAAAAAGAAATTGATATTGGATTCAAGACTCCCAGAAATGCGTGCTACGCTTTGTGGGTTGGGCTGGTTATTTTCCTGCGCAAATAAATTTTGACCAATAATTGCAAAAGCAACAGTCAGTAGTATATAAAACCTACATTTCATCTAAAATAAGTTTAATTTTGATTTAGGTAAACTTGGCAGTTAAAGATTAGTTAAACTGTTGCCTAGTCGGGCGTGTACTTAAAAATTTACCTAAATTGAATTACTCCCCTAAAACTATTCGAAATTAAGATGATTTTCTGACAGATCGCGATTTAGGTCTAAAAATCACTTGAATAAGACAAATTTTGACACATTATTAAACCTGTTAATAAATGAAGATTTTAAAAACAATTGTTGTTTGTGCTTTTACATTCCTAGCATTTAATGGTTTCGGGCAATCGAAGTTACCGGATGTTACGGTTAAATCCTTGGATGGAAAATCAGTTAGCGTGAAGGATTTTGAGACAAATGGCAAAATTACTGTAATGAGTTTTTGGGCGACTTGGTGCTCTCCTTGTAAAAGAGAATTGGATGCAATTGCTGAAGTCTATGAAGATTGGCAAGAAGATTATGATATGGAATTGGTAGCAGTGACAATAGATAATGCTCGTGCTTTGCCTAAAGTTTTACCTATGGTAGAAAGTAAAGGCTGGGAATATCAAGTATTGTCCGATTCCAAAGAAGATTTGAAAAGAGCTTTAAATATTCAAACTGTTCCTTTTACGATTTTGATAGATCAAAATGGTGAGATTGTTTACCAACACTCTGGCTATTCTCCTGGTGACGAATATGAGCTAGAGGATAAAATCAAGGAACTGGCTAAAAAGTAAATTAAGAATAGATAATAATAATAAAAGGACTGTCCAAAAGGGCGGTCTTTTTTTATGCCCGGTCCGCTAATTCCATCCAACGCATTTCTTTTTCTGCCAAAGAGTTGTTGACCTCTCCTAATTCTATAGAAAGCTTTTGAATCGCTTCGGACTCTAAACTTGGATCGTTGAATTTTGCTGTTAATTCCTTTTTCTTGGTTTCCAATTTTTCAATGTCCTTTTCTAATTGGGAGAATTCTTTTTTCTCCATATAGTTGAGGCGCTTCGCTTCCGGTTCATTTTTGCTGCTTACTTTCGGAGTTTCTTTTTCCTTTTCTTTTGCTGGCTTTTCATTGCGCTTGTCTTCAATGCTTTTTTGCTTGGCATATTTTCGGTACTCGGTATAGTTGCCGTTGTAGTCTTTGATTTTACCTTCCCCTTCAAATACAAAAAGGTGTTCGACAATTTTATCCATAAAATACCTGTCGTGAGAAACCACTATCAAGCAACCTGGGAAATTCAATAAAAATTCCTCCAAAATATTTAAGGTAAGAATATCAAGGTCATTGGTAGGCTCATCCAGAATTAGAAAATTGGGATTTGTCATCAAAACGGTAAGTAGATACAGTCTTCTTTTTTCTCCACCACTTAACTGCGATACAAAAACCTGTTGTTGTTTTCTATTGAATAAAAAACGTTCTAACATTTGTGCAGCAGATAATTTCATTCCCTTTTCTAATGGAACAAACTCTGCAATATCACGCACTGCATCTATGACGCGTTTATCTTCTTTCAACTGAATTCCATCCTGCGTATAATACCCAAAGATTACCGTCCCTCCTACAATCACTTTTCCACTATCAGGTCGAATCTGCTTGGTCAGCATTTTTAAAAAGGTTGTTTTCCCCGCACCATTCGGACCAATTATTCCAACCCGTTCTCCTTTTCTGAACTTATAGAAAAAATCTTTGACTAAGGTTTTTCCATCGTAGGCTTTGCTGATATACTCCGCCTCTAAAATCTTGCTTCCTAGGCGCTGCCCTTTTATCTCAATTTGAATATCATCTTTCTCAACCGATTGCGTCGCTTTTTCTTTAATCTGATGAAACTTGTCTACTCGCGATTTCGCTTTGGTTCCTCTTGCCTTTGGCATTCGTCTGACCCAATCCAACTCTTTCTTGAAAAGTTTTTTCGTCTTTTCGTGTTCTACTGAATTGATCTCAGTTCGGACCGCTTTTCTTTCTAGGTAATCTGCGTAATTGCCTTTGTATTTAAATAGTTCTCCACCAATTAATTCCACCATGTAAGTACAAACACGATCCAAAAAATAACGATCGTGCGTTACCATAAAAACGGTAATATTGGGTGCTTGTAAATATTTTTCCAGCCATTCGATCATATTGAGATCAAGATGATTGGTAGGCTCATCCATGATCAATAAATCTGGTTCCTGAATAAGAATCCTGGCCAAGGCCAAACGTTTTACTTGACCTCCGGAGAGTGTAGAAACCGTTTTACTTAAATCGTTAATATTAAACTTTGAAAGTATTTCTTTTATCGTTGCTTCATAATCCCAAGCTTTGAGATCATCCATTGCAGCGAGAGCATTTTGCAAAGCCTCTTCTCTGTCAGGAAAAAGCATCGCTTCTTCATAATTTTTGATGGCTTTGATCATTTCGTTGTCAGAATCAAAAATAGCCTCCATCACATTGTGAGCAGGGTTGAACACTGGCTCTTGTTCTAAAATCCCAACCCGAACTCCTTTTCTGATTTCAATTTTCGCTAACTCCCCTTCCCCTTGTTCCTTACCTGCAAGCACTCTGAACAAGGTAGTCTTGCCTGTTCCGTTTTTAGCAACTAATGCAACTTTTTCTCCTTTACTTATTTGTAAGGAGATATTAGAGAAAAGTACTTTCTCTCCATAAGTCTTGCTAATATTTTCTATGTTGATATAATTCAAATCGGTGCTTTTTAAAGTTCCAAGCGAAGGTAAGAATAAAAGGAATAGTACTTAGTATTCAGTACTTAAGTATTCGGTATGATTTATTGGATGATCTTGAAAAGGAATTGGGGGTAATAAAAACAGCCTTTCGGATCATTGTCCGAAAGGCTGTTTCCTTTATTTAGAATTGCTTCTATTTCTTCATGTCTTTCATTACATGAAGTGCTTCTTCTAAATAGATATCTTTGCTTAGGTTCTTTAACCATTCTTCATTTCTAGCAGTTTTACTTTCGTCATCTGCTAACTTTTCAAGTTCACCTGGAAGATTCGTCACGGCAAGTCCTTCAATTTTCACCATCATGTCATCATACTTATCTGCGATTTTTTCACGCTCAAGCTTTTGAGCTTCGAAATTTTTCAGATTCAAGGAGAAAGAAGAAGACTCTCTTTGTTCTTTTAAGTATTTAGCTGATTCGTCTACTAATTTAAAAGTTTCGTGATTAGAGACTCTTGCCATACTTGCTGCTTTAAGTGCAGGTAGGTTGTCTAATTTAGTAACTTCCTGAGAATAAGACACTGGTTCAATCTCTGTCCATTCCATTGGGAAATCATGTTGCTTTTCACCAGTATCGATATAAGTAAAACGGTTAGGCAACACGATGTCCGGAACAACTCCTTTCAATTGTGTTGAACCTCCATTTACTCTATAGAATTTTTGAATAGTCAATTTGACTTCTCCAAGTGGTTTTACTTCGTTGGCGTCTCTAATGGCTCTGTCCAAGTCAAAGAAACGTTGTACTGTTCCTTTTCCAAAAGTAGATTCACCTGCTCCTATGATTACTGCGCGGCCATAATCTTGTAAAGCAGCAGCTAAAATCTCCGATGCAGAAGCACTATAAGAATTCACCATTACGATTAAATCGCCATCATATTGAACTCTAGAATCATTGTCTTCCAGAATTTCTGGATTACGGCCTCTAGCTTTCACTTGAACGATTGGGCCTTCTTCAATAAAAAGACCAGACATTTTGACAACATCTCTTAGTGAACCACCACCATTGTCTCTTAAATCCAGAATGATTCCTTTTACGTTTTCTGCTTTTAATTTTTCTATTTCTTTTGCTATATCAGTTGCACATGATCTTCCACCTCTTCTGTTGAAATCAGCATAGAATCTAGGCAATCGGATATAACCAACATTGTCCGTTACATTTTCAAGATTGATGATCGCTGATTTTGCATAACCTTCTTCCATTATTACGACATCTCTTTCGATTGGAATGTCTTGCATTGAACCATCAATTTTTTTGACGGTTAACATTACCGTTGTTCCTTTTTTACCTCTTATCAGTTTTACAACATCATCAATTCTAAAGCCAGTTACATCAACAGGTTCTTCCCCTTCTTGTGAAACTTTAGTAATCAAATCATCGGTCTCCAATTCTTTTTGTTTCCATGCTGGACCTCCTGTAACAATACTGATCACTTTTGTGAATTCTCCATCCGTTTGTAATCTTGCACCAATACCTTCTAATGTACCTGACATTGAGATGTCAAAATTCTCTTTGTCTTTTGGTAAAAAGTATCCAGTGTGCGGATCATAAACATTTGTAATCGCATTCAGGTAATTATTCAAAAAGTCAGAACGTTTGTCTTTGCTAATTTGATCGTACCATTTATCAAAAGTTTCGAGTGTTGCTTCTCTTGCTTCTTTTTCTAATTCTTCAAAAGATTTGGCATCTACTTCTTCACTTTTCGACTGTTCTTTTAATTTTGTAGAAAGACGAGTAAGCGTTTCATATTTTAAAACTTTTCTCCAATACTCATACAGTTCTGTATCGTCTTTAGCGAAAGGCTTGTCTTCTTTACCAAATTCGTAATCTTCTTCTTTATCAAAATCAAAAGGCTTTTCTAAAATTTCTCGGTAGTATCCTTGAGATTTTGTTCTACCTGCTTTTAATAATTCAACAGACTTATTAAAAAACTCATAATTTGCAGCATTTACTTCATCATCAAGTCGAAGTTCATACCCTTCAAGCTGTTCAACATCTGATTTTGTCAACCAACGTCTTGCTCCATCCACTCTATCCAAATAAAGTTTGTATGCTTTACCAGAAAAATCGTCATTGATTTTCTGAGGTGCATAGTGCAATTGATTCAATCCTTCTATGATGGTTTGAATCAATACAGTTTCTTTATCAGCGTTATTTGTAGAGGGCAGATAAGCAGCTCCAAGAACTAACGCTCCAATGATCAGTGAAAAGAATAGAGAACCTCTGAGCTTCATATTTAGCAAATTTTGTTTTTCAATGAATGGCCGGCAAGCTAGATTTGGTAGTAAATGTGCTGTTTGACCGAACTTAAATATACATTTTTTTATAATAAATAGCACCCAAGAACCTTGCCGCAACAGCTATTTAACGTAATTATAACTCAAAAGTTATCGGATGGGGAGATGGATTTAGACTAAAAGGTCATTTACACCTGATAAATGCCCTTATATGTCTTAATAAAATCACGATTTCACACAAGGTTCTAAGGAAAATCCAATAAAAAAGCCCAACTCCTTTTAAAATAAGGAATCGGGCTTTTTAATATGTTTTTGTTGTATTTTATAACAGAGGAGCAATAACCAATGCTACTACTGACATCAATTTCAACAAGATATTCAATGAAGGACCTGAAGTATCTTTGAATGGATCACCGACTGTATCACCAACTACTGTTGCTTTGTGAGGCTCAGAACCTTTGTAATACATCTTGCCATTGATCTCTACTCCTTCTTCAAACATTTTCTTAGCATTATCCCATGCACCACCGGCATTGGATTGGAAGATCGCCATCAAAACACCACAAACTGTTACACCTGCAAGTACCCCACCTAGCATTTCTGCTCCGCCCGCGAAGCCTACTATAACTGGTGATGTGATTGCTAACAATCCAGGTAGAACCATTTCACGAATTGATGCTTTTGTTGAAATCTCAACACATTTTCCGTATTCTGCTTTACCGTCTGCAGCGTCAAAAGTTTTTTGATCTGCTGATGACCATTGTTCATATTCTTTTCCGTCGTTTCTTTTCATTACTTCTAATGCTTTCGTCAACTCAGGAATGTCTTTGAACTGTCGTCTTACTTCAGTAATCATATCCATTGCTGCACGCCCTACTGCATTCATAGAAAGAGAAGAGAATAAGAAAGGAAGCATTCCACCAATAAACAAACCAGCCATTACAACAGGATTTGCAATATTGATTTGAGTAATTCCAGCTGTTTCCATAAAAGCAGCAAATAAAGCCAATGCTGTTAATGCAGCAGAACCAATTGCGAAACCTTTACCGATTGCAGCAGTTGTATTTCCTACCGCATCTAACTTATCCGTTCTTTGTCTAACTTCTTTTGGTAAGTTTGCCATTTCAGCAATACCTCCAGCGTTATCAGAAACAGGACCATAAGCATCTACTGCCAACTGAATACCTGTATTCGAAAGCATTCCTACTGCAGCGATTGCAATACCATATAATCCTGCGAAGTGATGTGCTCCAATTATTGCAGCGGCCAATATTAAAATAGGAAGAGCCGTTGATTGCATTCCTACTCCAAGACCAGCGATGATGTTGGTTGCAGCACCAGTAACTGATTGGTCGACAATACTTTTTACTGGTTTGGTACCAGTACCTGTGTAAAATTCTGTAACCAATCCAATTAGTAATCCTGAAACCAATCCAAAGATCACTGCCCAGAATACACCCATTGAGTTGTATTCAATATTATTATAAGTCCAACTTGCAGGCAAAATCCATTTTACGATACCGAAAGTTGCAGCAAGCATTAAACCTGCGGAGACAAACTCTCCTCTATTCAATGCTTTTTGTGGATCACCACCTTCTCTTACTTTCACGAAGAAAGTACCAACGATAGAGGTTACTATTCCAACTCCAGCTAATATTAATGGCAACAAGACTGCGTTCAAACCACCATATTCATTGGTTGCTTCAAAGCCTTGAGAAGTTCCTATAAATGCAGCACCTAAAACCATTGTTGCAATGATAGATCCGACATAAGATTCGAAAAGATCGGCTCCCATACCTGCAACATCTCCTACGTTGTCACCTACATTATCAGCGATAGTTGCTGGGTTTAAAGGATGATCTTCAGGAATACCTGCTTCAACTTTTCCAACCAAATCCGCTCCAACGTCTGCTGCTTTTGTATATATACCTCCACCAACTCTTGCAAATAATGCAATAGAAGAAGCTCCAAAAGAGAAACCAGTCAAAACAGTGATTACTTTGTCTATATCCCATCCCATATTGCTATAAGCTAAGAACAAAGTACCCAATCCTAAAACTCCTAATCCAACTACACCTAGTCCCATTACAGCTCCTCCTGCGAAGGCAACTTCCAGTGCTCGTCCAAGACTTGTACGTGCAGCATTGGTTGTTCTTACATTTGCTTTTGTAGCTACCTTCATACCAATGAAACCTGCACCACCAGAGCACAATGCACCAAGTACAAAAGAGACCGCTACTAACCAAGATGAATTCTCTCCATCTGCAGTGACAGCTAAAAGAATAGCAACTGCAATAACGAAAACTGATAAAACTTTGTATTCTGCTTTTAGAAAAGCCATGGCACCATCCGCAATATTTTTTGCGATTCTAGCCATTTTTGGTGTTCCTACTTCTTGTTTTGAAACCCAGGCAGATTTCCAAAAAGTGAATAATAATGCCAAAATTCCAAAAATTGGAATTACGGTAATAATCGTTTGACCCATTGTAAATTCGTTTTGTTTGTGTTGAAATAGTTTAAAATCTCAAAAAGGATTTAAGATAAAGCCCTCCAAATTAAATAATTAAACTACTTCGTAAAATAAAATTACTTTCTTTTGATTTTTCAGCTTGAAATACTCAGAAACATAGGTATCAAAAAGCCAAATTTTATACGGTGGCCAAAAGTAAAGCAATTTTATGTTCTGTCCAACTTAAACGAGTTAATAATGAAGTGATTAGAGTAATATTTACAGTTATTCTGTTAACCACTTTACTTTGTCAGAAACAGAATTTCGTTTGGCAGGTAGGTCGATTGGGTCATATTTTCCCATAAAAAACAATCCGAGGCAAATCTCGCCCTCTTCTAGGTCAATAAAGTCTGATATATCGTGAATTGCTTTTGTGGTACTCCAATAGCTCCCAATTCCATGAGCAGTGCAGGTCAGCCACATATTCTGGACGGCACAGGATACCGCTGCGATTTCTTCCCATTCTGGTACTCTTTCTTCTGGGTCTCTTTGCATGCAAATCAGAATAATAGTATCTGATTGGATGGGCTTTTTTATTGTTTTATTGTATTTCATTTCGGAGAATTTCTCTCCAGCATTTCTCTTATAATGTTCTCCAAGAAAATCACTTAGCCTTTTCAGGCCATTTCCTTGTATGACCTTGAAACGCCAAGGCTCCGTCAATTTGTGCGTTGGAGCCCAATTCGCGTTTTCCAAAACTTCTTCAATTATTTCTTTGGAGATGTTTTGACCATTATACATTTTCGGAAATACTGATCGACGAGATCGAATGATGTTTGTTATTTCTTTCATAGTACTTAAAGGCTGAAATTGACAAAGTAATTCAAACCTTTAATGTAAGGACTTAGCTAAAATAAATGGCAAAGGAGTGCGAAAATATTTTTCTATTCTTTTTTAATCTTGACAATCAATGAGCAGAGAGCGTAAGTAATAAGTCAAAAAATAGTTGCATTCTATGCTTGGATAACATTCTAAAAAGAACGAAATTAAAACCAAGGGACGTCTATTAATCCGTAATTAACGCTAAGGTAGCATGATGTCGTATTTTCGAATACAATTGAGCAGGTTCAAATGGTTTTGTAATAAAATCGCTCATACCTGTTTCCATTGCTTCGGTTTGGATTTCCATAACAGCGGAAGCCGTAAGAGCTATGATTGGAATTTCTGAAAACTCACCTCCCTTTTGTCGAATAGCTCTAGTTGCTTCAAAGCCATTCATCACTGGCATTTGCAAATCCATTAGCACAAGATGATAGTTATTTTTCTCAAGTAAATCTATACCAATCTGACCATTATCCGCTACATCCATTTCAACATCCCATTTCTCTAAAAATTTGCGCGCTACGATTTGATTGATTTTATTGTCTTCTACTAGTAGAACTTTTATTCCTTTCAAAGATTGAAAATTAGAAGAACCTGCTATGATCGACTGTTTGGATTTATCTTCTTTGAGTTTAGAAACAGCTAAGTCTAATACAAAGAAAAAGCTTGATCCTTGGTTTACCTTACTTGTAACTTCTAGTTTACTTTCTTGCAATTCAAGCAATTGTTTTGAGATGGCTAGACCTAGTCCTGTCCCTCCATAATTTCTGGTCGTATTTGTATCTGCTTGAGTAAAATTTTCAAAAATTAACCCCAGTTTATCTTCTGGAATACCGATACCTGTGTCTTTTACTTCAAAATAAATCTTTGCATTTGAGTGATCTTTTTCAATCAATTTTATATTAATATCAACACTTCCTTTATGCGTAAATTTTATTGCATTGCTTACTAAATTATTTAAGACTTGTGCTATTCTTACTGGGTCTCCAACCAATATTTTTGGAACTGCATCCGCAAAATTAAGATTAAGAGCTAGTTTCTTTTCCTCGCATTTTATAGATAGGGAATGCCTAATGCTTGTGGCTACATCTAACAGATTAAAATCGATGTTTTCTAATTCAACTTTCCCAGCTTCAATTTTACTAAAATCAAGAATATCATTTATAAGGTTTAAAAGATTTTGTGCAGAAAACTGAAGCGTTTTCAGGTTTTCAAACTGATCTTCTCTTGGATTAGAATCAATTAATAAGTGGGTCATTCCTATAACTGCATTCATCGGAGTGCGAAGTTCATGACTCATGGAGGATAAGAATTGAGCCTTTGCTTTGGATGCTTTTATTGCGGTCTCTTTTGCTTCAATTATTTCGCTTTCATTTTTCTTTTGAGAGGTTATATCTCTTGCTATACAAAATGCTTTAATCGGGTTTCCTTCTGTATCAAAACTCCATTGCACTTTTTGACCTAGCCAAATTTTTCTCCCATCTTTATTTATTACTGGAAACTCGAAGTATGAATTCGCTTCTTGATTTACAACTTGAGTCCGATAAAAGTTCCTAATTTTTTGTTGATATTCTTCTGGAATATGATTAAAAAGGTTTTTACTCAATAGTTCTTTTTCAGAATACCCAGATAATTCGATTCCTGTTGGATTCGAGTAAACTACATTCCCCAAGCCATCCATTTCGTAAATCATATCATCAGCATCCTCAATAAAATTCCTGTATTTATTTTCACTTTCCGTAAGTTGATTATACAACTTGCATTGACTATCTAAGGCTTCCATAATCTGCTCATTAGAAACTCTTATCGCAGATACAAATTGCCAAAGGATTTGGTAAATCACTAAAAAAGGTGCGAGTGAGTGAAATGGCAATCCGAATAGTACTCCTTTGTCTTCAATAGAGAATGTAAAGGATGGATCGTAAATCGCGAAATCAATGGTCTTGAAATAAATCATTAAGAACATCAACATTATTGGGGCTATTGTAAAACTGAGTGCCCATTTTCGGCCTAGTATAAAAAAGGCAACCAAAATGATAACTGTGTACCAAGCACCTACTCCCAATACATTTGGATTATTTAAAAAGAGGTGAATAATCGCAAGGAAGAAGAAATTCGAAACCAACAATATTTTTGTTGCAGTTTCAAGTGAAGCAATATACTTGATAAGAAAGGGAGCGGACATTACTGATATCAAGCAAAAAAAGCTGATATACCCAATTGCCGGTAAGATTATAAAGAAACTGGGTATACTTAGAACTAAAGCGATACCTGAGGTTACAATCATCCTAAATAGCAACTTCACTTTTGCTTGTTCGATTACACTTGAAACACCATCTAGGTGTTTTCCAATAAACCAAAATTCAACTTTTTTATAGCTTTCTTTCATTTGCATTTTCACTATCTAGGATTAAGCCCAATGTATTTGTTCAATCAATAGCTGCGCCGACTTTTTTTTAATATTCAATTTTAAAACTGATTTGTGACACCGATACAAAACAGATTCCGATTGTTTTACATGACTTTTTAGGTTTGTTTGTAAAATATTTTTAGACTCATCTAAAAATTGCTTAATTTTAGGTTATCAAGCTATTTTTTAAAATATGAATCAACAACCAACCTATGCTTTCTCAAACTGAGGAAAATTATCTAAAGGCTATTTACAAACTTTATGAAAAGGATAATTCGGCAGTAAGTACCAATTCGATATCAAAATCGATGCATACAAGTGCTGCTTCGGTTACAGACATGATCAAGCGTTTATCCAAAAAAAGTTTAATCCATTACATCAAGCATCGTGGTGTAACACTGACAGAAAAAGGAAATACAATTTCTACCAATCTAGTCAGAAGACATCGATTATGGGAAGTTTTTCTAACAGACAAACTCAATTTTAAATGGGATGAAGTGCATGACATAGCAGAGCAATTGGAACATATCCAATCAGATGAACTGATCCTTCGATTAGAGGAATATCTTGGACATCCACGATTTGATCCGCATGGAGACCCCATTCCTGATGTCGATGGTAATTTTGCATTTAGAAAACAATTTCCTTTAAATGAACTAGCTGTCGGTGAAAAAGGAATCCTTGTTGGAGTTCAGGAACATTCTACTCAATTCTTACAATTTCTTGATCAGATAAAACTGAAGCTAGGCGTCGAAATTGAAGTTTTAAAAAAATTCGATTATGACGATTCAGTAATCATAAAATTGCAAGAGACAGCTCACACTTTAAGTCTCAAGGTGAGCAAAAATCTTTTCTTTCAAATTAAAAATTAACAGATGAAATATAGTTTTCTCTTTTTCATAACCTTTATTTCCATCAATCTCTTTGGACAAGAAAAATTAAAAGTAGTAGCCACTGCTTCTATGATTGCTGACATGGCCAAAAACATTGCAGGTGAACACTTAGATATAGAATGCATCGTTCCAATTGGAGGTGATCCGCACATTTACAAACCAACTCCTAGTGATGCAAGACTTGCTGCAAGTGCTGATTTAATCCTTAGAAACGGCCTTACCTTTGAAGGTTGGCTGAATGAACTAATTGAAAATTCTGGTACCAAAGGAGAAGTCGTAACAGTAACAGAAGGTGTTGATGTTATCGAAAGTTCTACTTATCAAAATTCGGCAGATCCGCATGCTTGGATGAGTGCAAAAGAAGGTTTGGTTTATTTAAAAAATATTAAGGATGCATTTATCCGTTTAGCACCAGACCATAAAGAGGCTTTCGAAAAAAACTATACATCATATAGCCAAGAGGTTGAAACTCTTGACAACTACATTGAAACCGAAATAAAAAGCATTCCTGAAAGCAGAAGAGTATTGATTACTTCTCATGATGCTTTTCAATATTACGGTCGCAGATATGGAATCCGTTTGGAAGCTATATTAGGAACGTCTACAGATGCTCAGGAACAAACCTCAGATATCACACGAGTCAATAAAATTATCAGGAGTCAAAAAATACCAGCTGTATTTGTCGAAAGTACAATCAATCCGAAATTGCTTAAACAATTGGCAACAGACAACAACATTGCTGTTGGAGGTGAGCTATTTGCAGATTCAATTGGCGATAAAGATTCGGGTGGCGATTCGTATTTAAAAATGTTGAAGCATAATACAGATGTTATTGTTGCAGCATTAAAAAGTTTAAAAGAAGGCAGTACTAAAACCGCTGGCGACAGTGACAATAAAGGAGAAAGTATCATAACCTATGGTATTCTCGCACTTTTATGTATAGGTGGATTTCTTTACGTGGTTAAAAAATTGAATAACTAATGGGAAATACGACTATCGCTGTAAAAGGCTTATCCGTTTCATACGAACGCAAACGCGTACTTTCAAATATTTTCTTGGACATTGAAGCGGGAAATGTCTATGGAGTTGTTGGTCCAAATGGAGCTGGGAAATCGACCTTATTCAAAGCAATTTTAGGGCTTGTTGAAACCGACTCTGGAAATATTTTGATCAAAGGAAAAAGCATAAAAGAGCAAAGAAAAAATGTTGTTTATGTTCCTCAAAAAAATGATGTCGACTGGAACTTCCCAGCCATCGTTTTTGACATTGTATTGATGGGCAGATATCCACATAAAAAACTCTTTAGTAAACTGAGCGAAGAAGATCGAAAAATTGCTGATGAAGCATTGGCCGAAGTCGGTATTGAACATTTGAAAGAAAGACAAATTGGAGAACTTTCTGGGGGACAACAACAAAGAGTATTCTTGGCCAGGGCTTTATGTCAGCAGGCGGAGGTTTTTCTTTTTGATGAGCCCTTTGTAGGAATTGATGTTACTACAGAAGAAAAAATAATTCAAATCCTGAAAAAATTAGCTGCTGATGGGAAAACGCTTTTGGTCGTTCACCATGATTTATCTAC
>CALIAG010000310.1 GCA_938041325.1 uncultured Saprospiraceae bacterium
GCTTCAATATCTGGAATGAATTTGAAAATAATTTGTTCTGGAAAAGCTTGAAAAGAAGGAGAGTCTTTCGCATACTTTGTTCCCCACCAATCTTCTTTTTTCTGCAAAGTCAGTTGCTGGCCCGCTTGCCAATCTACTAAGGTATAAGGACCACAGCCTCCTGGAAGTACTCCTGTTTCGAAAGTTCTTCTTTTATTGAAATCTTGTGCGAAGTCAATGAGTTGTTGATCAGAAAGCAGTGGATGGTTTTCTTTTTTGATGGAGCATAATTCTTGAACAGAAAATTTTTGCATCATTCCTTTTGGATCAAAAAGGTATTCTGGATAGACCGCAATGTTGCCCAGCGCAGTCTCTGCCAAAAGATACGAATAAGAAGCAATGACCGTAAAGCGTTTCGCATTTTCTTTATCGGGAACAAAGTCCTTCAGAAACCCAAAATAGCTTCTGAATATTCCAGCGTTTATCTTTGGGTTCATTATTGCTTTTAAAGTAAATTCGTAGTCCTTTGCAGTAACTGGACTTCCATCTGTCCAAACAGCTTCAGGTCTTATCTCGAAAACATAGGATACTTCTCCAGATTGTTCGTCAGTGGTATGATCCGGTAAAGAGACCGCCAAGACGGGTTCTAGTTTTAAGGAATGAATATCGAATTGCAATAAGGGCATGAAAGTTTGTTCGGCAATTTGAGCAGAGTAGCCACTTATAGAAAGCAATGGGTTGATTCTATCGGGCTCAGCAGGCAGGCGAACCGTTACTGTATTGTCTTGTGAAAGTTTTTTTTGATCTTGACAAGAAATAAGTAAAAGAAAGAATAAGAAGAGTAAGGATTGCTTCATAACTTGTTGAATTGATCTAAATATAAACGTTTTTAACATACATTGTGTTGATGAATCAAATTACTTTGTGCTCAACTTTATGAATAAATTCTTGTTTATAAAGCAAATCTAATCGTAGAAAAATGTCAAAAGAAAACGTATTAATTGCTGGAGGAAGTGGAATGGTCGGTCAATTTTTATCGAAATTGCTTCAAGAAGAAGGATATGAGGTAAGCATTCTTGGTCGATCCAAAAAAGAAGGCAGTCCATATAATCATTACGTTTGGGATTTGAAAAATATGACTATGGATGAGGAGGCTATTCTCCATGCAGATCATATTATCAATCTTGCGGGAGCAGGGATAGCAGATGCACTGTGGACAGAAAGTAGAAAAAAACTAATCATTGATAGTCGGGTCAATGGCAATGCGTTAATCAAAAAAACCATTGAATCGACAGGAGCTAAACCAAGAACTTTTATTGGAGCTTCGGCCATAGGCTATTATGGAAATACAGGCAGTGAAGAATTGACGGAAGAGAGTAAATCAAAAGGGGAGGACTTCATGGTAGAATGTTGTGAAAAATGGGAAGCTTCCAGCCAATCAATTGCTGATCTCGGAATCCGTACTTGTATCTACCGGATTGGGATCGTTTTCTCAACCAAAGGAGGAGCACTTGAAAAAATCCTACTTTCCTTTAAGTTAGGCGTAGGTGCTTATTTTGGTTCAGGCGACCAGTTCTATTCTTGGATACATATAGAGGATTTAGCCAAAATGTTTTTAAAAGGAATCCAAGATTCAAAGATGGAGGGTATTTATAATGCAGTTGGTCCTAATCCAGTGAGTAATAAGGCAATGACTTACGACATAAAAAAAGCATTGAATTCTTGGGCAATAGTAATGCCTGCTCCAGCTTTTATTTTAAAAACAGTAATGGGAGATATGTCTAAAACTGTTTTTAACTCGAATAAAGTTATACCAGCAAAATTTCAAAAAGAAGGTTTTCAATATAAATTTCCTGAAGTGCTTGAAGCGGTTAAAGATGTTGTAAACCGTAAAATATAAATTTACAAAGCACATAAAAAAAGCCAAGCTTAACGCTTGGCCTTTTTTTTATTGTTATATTTTATTTGCTAGTCGTGATCGAACACTTCAATGTCTTTGGTCTTAACAACCAAGTCTGTAAACTTCCCTTTAAAACGGGTAGCCTTTACAATATGATTATCGATCCAGTGGTAGTTTCCTCCACGAGGTTTATTCATTAATAAACCATGGTATTTGAAATTATGTTTTTTCAACCAAATCTCTGAAACTTCTCTATGTTCTTCAGTTCTTGAAGTGAAAAAAGTAATGATGTGGCCTTCTTCATACCATTTATTTACCATTTTTAAGGCATCCGGATATGGAAGACAAGTAGACATACGCTCTGGCTCTTCATTTGGAATATCATCGCAAATAGTTCCATCTATATCAACAAGAAAATTCTTTACTTCCTCAGGTAAAATTGGGCTTAAAGTTTCCCCTTTTTCGTTGAATACCTGCTTGAGATCTTTTTTAGATTCCATGTAATTATTGTATTTTTTACACTAATACCCTTTTGAGAGCACCAAAGTTATTATAATTAAATGTTTTTTGCGCTATTATGTTCCTTAATGATTCGAAATTAATCTTTGTTTAACAATATATATGAGGACAAATAACCTCATTGTTGCTATAAAGACAACAAAGCGGGCAAAATTGCTAGTACTTCGCCATATTAAGTAAAACAATAATAGTTCCAGTAATTCTAATTTGGTAAGATTTGGTTAGCTAAGGATATATTTGGTAATCGCGGTAGCTTTTGAGACGTTTTTTTACCTTTTTCGAGGCAAAAAAAGAATTTCTATTCAAAGTTAATATAATCTTGGGGATTTATTGGCTTCCCTTTGTGCCATAATTCAAAATGTAAGTGTGGACCGTTAGATAATGTACCCGTATTCCCTATAATCGCAACAGCTTCCCCTGCTTTTACCGAAGATCCTACCTTTTTCAGCAACACGGAATTGTGCTTATAAAATGATATTAAATTATTCGCATGCTGAATACCAATCGTATTCCCCGTTTCAAGAACCCAGTCAGAAGTAAATACAAAACCATCCATTATAGCTTTGATCGGAGTGTTTTTGGGTGCGAGAATATCAGCACCTAAGTGATTCATTTTTGGATTAAAACCATCACTAATGATTCCAGTAACAGGAGGAATGAAGTACAATTGCTCGATTGGGACTTCCGAAGGCTTGAAGTTTGCGGCTTTTGACAACAAAGCGCGCTCTTCAATCTGTTCACTCAGTTCGATTTCTTTCCTTAACAACTCATCTTCTTCAATTCTTTCAACGTAAAGTGCACTATCAGGAAGTTCCACAGGCTCAGCATTCTCCTCTGCGCCTTCTTCCACTTCTCCTACCAATATCTTTCGAAAATTGTCTGTATAAACCTTTTGAGCAGCAAGCTGAGTCTCCATAGATTGCAACTCTTCATTCAATTTTAGCAATTCTGCATGTTCTTTCACATCTCCATAGCCAGGAATATATCGTTTTAGAGGGGTCAAAGACACCAGAATCAGCACCAAAATAGCGACTAAAACAAAAATACTACTTGCAATTACGTACACGTTGAGCAAAGACAATCGATAAGATCCGACTTCTTCAAAAGTCTCATTGTTCATAACCACCAATCGGTAATTATGCTTCAACTTATCCATTAATGTCTTTTCTCCTTTATTTTCTTCAGACATCTTACTTAATCTGGGTATAAAATTCGATATAAAATAGCTTATGAATCAGCCTAAACCGATGTAAAGTTAGCTTTAAAACCTATTTTTTGTCAAAGAATCAATTATTTAAAATAAATTTGCCCACTTAACGGTTTAATATCAAGAGATTATTCCAATTTCTTAATCTCTCTGAATGAAACATAACTTTCCTGTAAAAGTATAATCCTAGTGTAGATTCTCGATTGTACGCATCAAAATAACCTTCTTTTAACGAATATAAACTTCAATTTAGTTTGAAAAAGTTTAACAAAATTCTCTTCCTGTTTGTATTTGCAATTCTTTTGCAAGCTTGTGCGACTCAAAAGTCCAGAAGCGACATCAGTGGATTTAAGAAATTTTACCACAATACAACAGCAAAGTACAACGGCTATTACAACGCAGATGTACTTTTTAACGAAAGTATCAATACACTCAACTTTGAGCATCAGGATAACTACAATCAAATTTTGGATGTTTATCCTTATGTCGCGACTGATAAAGAATCTGCTGTTGCAGGAAGTTTAGATGAAGCAATCAAAAAAGTCTCTGTAGTGGTATCTCTGCATAGAGTCAGTCATTGGACGGATGATTGTTACCTCATGCTAGGAAAGTCTCAATATGTGAAGAAGGATTATGAAGATGCACAAGAGACTTTGGAATACATGGTCGAAGAATACAGCCCTGAAGCAATTGCGAATAGAGAGCGCAAGTTGAGCAAGTCGAAAAAGAAAAAGAAAAAAAGAAAAGGGGGATACGGATCGAAAAAGAAAAAGAAAAAAGCTCCAGCAACCAAAAGGAAAACGGTTCCTAAATCTCAAAAGAAACTTCCTAAGAAAAAGAAAAAGAAATCAAGAAGACCAACTTATGGATCTGGAAAGAAGAAGAAAGCACCAGTAAAAAAGAAGACGGAAGAGGTCGTAAAAGAAGAGAAAAAAGTAGTTGAGACTGCTCCCAAAATAGTTGAAAAAACAAAAGAAGAAAAAGCGGCTAAAAAAGGAAAGGAAGAAGATGTTGATGATGAAAATTATTTCTTGAAACACAAACCGGCTTTCCAAGAAGGACAATTGTGGTTGGCAAGAACTTATATAGAACGAGAAATGTGGAGAGAAGCAGAGAGCATTCTTTTTGGTTTAGAAAGAGATCCTTTGACTTTCAAAGAAATTCAAGATGAATTGCCGGCGGTGAAGGCCCACTACTTTTTGAAACAAAAGAAATACGAAGAAGCTATTGAACCTTTGAATGCCGCGATTGAAGGTGCAAACAAGAAAGGTGAAAAAGCACGTTATGCTTATATTATTGCTCAGATTCACCAGAAGAACGGAAGAACGCAGCAAGCCAAAGAAGGTTATGCGCGTGCTTTGAAGTTTAGCCCTTCTTATGATATGGAATTCAGTTCCAGAATTAACTTGGCAAAAACCAACTGGGCCAATGGCGAAACTACTACCGAACAAACTGTGAAGTTATTAGAGAGAATGCTCAAGGATATTAAAAACGATGAGTACCAAGATCAAATATATTACACCTTAGCAACAATTTCTCTGGAAGCTAAAAACAAACCAGAAGCAATTGTATACTTCAAAAAAGCGCTACTCTATAGTACTGGAAACGCAGTTCAAAAGGCAGAATCATATCTACAATTGGCAACGCTTTATTTCGATGGGCAAGACTATGTCAATGCAAGTAATTATTACGACAGTACTTTAGTAGTAATGCCAAAAACAGATGAACGCTTTAATTCTGTTACTTCCTATTCTGAAAATTTAAAAGACATTGCTAATCATATTGAAAATATTCGATTGCAAGATAGTTTGTTGACAATCGCTAGACTGAGTCCAGAAGATCAAAAAGCCTTGGCTTTTACAATCAAAAAGGAACAGGACAAAATGCGTTTGGAGAAATTAAAAGCGGCAGCTAATCAGCCAGCGAGTACTGTTACAAAAGGCAGGGCAGGTTTTGTAAATCAAGGAAGAGCAGGGAATCCACTGGCAACCAATGTGTTTTTTGCTTACAATGACCGTAGCTTGAAAAAAGGAGAAAGGGATTTTCAGAAAAAGTGGGGAGACCGGGTATTGGAAGACAATTGGAGAAGAGGATCGAAAGAAAGCAACAATATTTTTGAAGAAGGCGAAGTCGCATCAGAAGAAGTATTGAATCGTGCACTTACCGATGATGATGTAAAAAATATTTTAAAAGATGTTCCTTCAGGAGCTAATGATATCGCGAGAGCAGAAAGAATCATTGAAGAATCAATGTTTGCCTTAGGGACCTTGTATAGAGATCGTCTTGGGGAAAACAAACTGACTGTAGAGACTTTGGAAGACTTGAACAAAAGATTTCCAGAGGGAGAAAAAGAATTGGATTCATGGTATTTTCTTTATTTGGCTCACACTGATTTGAACAATACAAGGGAGGCTAAATTCTACTTTGATAAGATTGTAAAGAAATACCCTAATAGTACATTCGGTCGGGTGTTGGTTGATCCAGATTACTTGGCAAATAGCCAAAGTGAAGAAGCGAAGTTGATTAATTATTACGACGAAACGTATAAGCTATTCGGACAAGATAAATTTCAAGATGCATTTAATCGCATCGCAAAAGTTGAAGAAACCTTTGGAGCAGGAAATGATCTTCAACCCAAATTTGCCCTGCTAAATGCAATGTGTATTGGAAATCTAAAAGGAAAAGATGAATACATTGCTTCTTTGAAAGATGTCGTTGCTAAATACAAAGACACACCGGAACAAACTCGTGCAAAAGAGATCTTGCGTTTGTTGGGTGGTGGTTCAGGAAGAAAAACAGAAGGCAAAGCTGCTGGAAATTTCAAAGTGGAAGAAGATAGAATTCACTATTTCATCATTGCATTAAAAGGCAATAGCATTAAATTGAATGCAGCAAAAATTGCTGTTTCAGATTTTAATAAAGAATTCGTGAGTTTGCAGAGTTTAAGAATTACCAATATCTACTTGGGCTCTGATACAAAGAATCCAGTATTGATAATACGTAAATTCAAGGACCAAGACCAAGCAATGTCTTATTACGAGACCATCAATAAAAACAAAGAATCCTTTTTACCGGCTGGGACTGATTTCGAAATTTTCCCAGTAACTCAAAATAACTATCGACAGGTTCTGAAAAGCCAAACCTTAGAATCTTACCGTGGTTTCTTTGAAGACAATTATCTGTAGCGAATAAGGAATTTTAATACTCATTCGTAATAGGGGAATTTATTCCCCTAGATTGAAATGCTAATAATCACGGCAACCCTGATTGGTATTTGTAGTAATAAAAAAGAAGATTAACAAAATAAAGCCTTGCCGATTCGGCAAGGCTTTATTTTGTTAAAAACTCAATTCTCTTTTTCTACAAAATTTGGAATACTAATTTAGAAAAAACTAGAATCCAAACCTTCCGTTTGTTCTACTCCATTTCAATCAACAACTGCCCTTTATCTACAGCCGCTCCTTTGCTGGTATGTATCCCTTTTACAATTCCTTCTCCTGCAGATTTAATAACGTTTTCCATTTTCATTGCTTCAAGAATAAGTAGTCCATCTCCCTTTTGTACTTTTTGTCCAACCTTTACACCGACCTCTAAGACAAGACCCGGCATTGGAGCTTTTATGTCATTGATCTTTTGATCATTAGAGATGCCCAACCCTAGTTTTTCAACGAGTAAATCATGGTGATCTGAAATGCTTACAGGAAAAACTTTTCCATTCACTTCAATTGAAAATTCCTTTTTGCCAAAATCTGCATCAACAACGCGTGCAACATAGGACACTCCGTTTTTTAAGATGTGAAAACTGCCATCGCTTTGTTTTACAAAATCCAAATCCGGCGTTGATAAATTAAATTCGAATTGTTCATCAACCTTAATTCTATACTGCTCGTCGGCCATCTTATTCTTGATTTAATAATGTGTATATACTTAATTTTTCTTTGGCGATTTGGTGTGCCCAACTTTGGACATAAAATAGACTTCCAATACCGTAAAGATAAGATAATTGGTAAAGAAGGGAATAAGAAACCAACTGCTTTCTGGTTGGTTGCCTTTGGTATAAATTAGAATTACTATAATAGATAATAGAAGTTTCGTTAAACTAGAGAGCATCATCACTCCAGTAAACAAACCTTTGTTCTCGCTTTTCACAACGATATTTGCTAGGGTAAATAAACCCAAACTGTAACACATAAATAAAGTCAGACAGATCCAGGAAAATGATTCGTATTGAGCGAGTTGAGGAGAAAAAAAGTGAAAAGTACTGAGCAGAATCGCAGTACCCACGCAGACAATTCCAAGTTCTATTAAAAATTGCCTTATGCTCATAGCAGGTACTTACTTTTTCTTAAAGACGGATAAAAAAATGATGCTTTATTTCCGTTAAACTATTTAGGGAGAATGAAATCTTTCAAGGTGAGATAGAATGCTGCAACCATAGCCAAAAGCACACAGATAAGCATTCCATAAGGCTTTTCATTGCCGAAGTAAGCATCAATTTGCTGACCGATCATTACTCCAACAAAAAGAACAGCAGCCATTTGAAACGCCATTCCTGAATACTTCAGAATGGCGTTGGGATTGCTCTTTTTATCTTTAGGCTGTTTTGGAACTTGCGGATTTGACAATCTTTGCAGCTTTTGATGAATCTAATGAACCATTATTGCTTTGATGCGCTCCCATTTGACAAGCTACATTGAATACTGCTCCGGATTGAACGATTAGTTTATTGGTTTTGACATCACCAATGACCGTAGCTGTTTCCCGAACATTCAACAATTCTCCAACGCTTAAATTCCCTTCAAATTTTCCTTCTATCACTGCGTTTTTACAACGAACTTCCCCTTCTACAACTCCTAATGGGCCTATTATTACTTTTGCACTACAAGTCAAAGAACCTTTTATCGTTCCATCTATTCTGATATCACTTTCAGAATTTACTGTTCCTTCTACTATGGTTCCTTTGACTAAACTGTTTAAGGAGTGTGATGCATTTTGAGGAATTATTCCTTTCTTTTGAGTATCAACAACGTCCTTGTTTTTTTTATTTCCAAACATTTTTATTCTCTTTAATTTTTTCGCAATCGAAAATTATTTCCTGTATTTATTTTCAATAGACTAAAATAATAGCTGTCTTAGTTCTAATTATTTTCAGTTCTCCTATCTTCTGAGACCCTGAAAGATAGTAATTTTTACTGTTATTGAGGAGTTTACGCCTAATAATAGTGTTTATGGGGAGGGTGGAAGTGAAAATTGAATGGTGATTAGTTAAAACAAAAAGGGAATAATGAGTCAATATTTGCTCATTATTCCCTTTTCTATCTTGCTAAAATGTCCAATTTTCTACTAGAAGTTAGGACAGTATACGTTTCGTTTTTCAGGTCCACAGATTTTGTAAACCAATGCAAATTCGAAAGCTCCATTTGAATTACTTGCCGGTGTCAATGAGGATACATTTACATCATAGCTGAATCCAAGACTGAAGTCATTATAATCGAATCTTGTAGATAGGATAATTGCATCACCAGTAAATGGTTTGCTAAAGTGGTTAGAAATTCTCATCCATGCGCCCACTTGGAAAGCTTGATAAGTTGATCGGCTTTTGCCCAACAAGAATTTCAAACTTGTACCTGTATTCAACTCGAAAGAAGGTCCTTGTTTCATCGCAATGATACCTGGTACCAATCCAACTTTGCTGGTCATCATGAACTCACCACCTGCATGTCCAGTAAATCTACTGTACAATGCTATAGGATCAGCTCCTGGGCCTCTATCGAAAGAAATATTTGCTTGATTTAAGTGGTGATAAGCACCTCCTAAGAAGAAATTATTGTCTTCATCAAAAACAGTAAACCACATTAAACCTGCGGACATATCTGCAAAGATGAAATTAGGATCCCAGTTGGTTAAACCTTCCCCTGAATCCAAAGAAGGATCAAATTTTCCTCCACCATCGTGTTGGCGTCCCCATCTCAAATTTTGAAATTCTACACTTCTTTGGGTGATACCTGCATCGGCACCGATGACCATGTAGTGAGATTTTCCTCTGTAACCTCCCATTTTCTTACTGTAAGAAGCGGAAAGTCTACCTTGGATTGTTCCAAAATCAGCTTCTCCAGCTACATCTCCCCAAAAAGTGGCTCCGACACCGAAAAAATCATTTCGACCTACTGGAATTCTTTGATCGTAAGAAGCGGAGTAAGTACTATATGCATTTGCTTTTAGTACGCTTGACCATTGGTTCCGGTAATTCCCTACCAAACGGACATTACAATTCATTACACCTGTCATCGCTGGATTAAGATTCAACGGAGAAAGGTAGAATTGTGAAAAATGAATATCCTGTGCTTGAATAGAGCTTGACCCGATTATAGCCACAAGCAATACGAATAAAAGTCGTAGTCTTTTCATAAAAATAGGTTAATTAAGACGCTTTTAAATTATAAAATAAGACGTATCAAGGGGATTAACTCTCTAAATAGTGTGGTTTTTCTACTTAAGAAGTTAAAGATACAAAAATTAAGGTAAAATAGCTACGTAAAATCCGCTTAGCAAACAGTGAAGTACACACTTTAACAGTGCAAATTATAAACGTAACGGGGGGAGAGTATATTATGTCTGTCAGCATAAGTTCTGAAATAAATTTCCAGCGCTTATTTCGCTATAGATTTTTTGGAATTGAAATATATTATTCCAAGAAAATCATACAACTATGACAGTTGATAATCCAAACTTGTTGAGATGGTTATGTCGAATGGTTATGTGTGTAGATTTGTGTATTTGGGCTGGGGGAATAACTTATTTGTCAAAAATGATCCAAGACGCGCCATATTTTTCCACCAGAATATTATCAACATCATCTGCTTTTTGAAACAAATGCTTGAGTAACTTCATTCCGGTTTCTTCATTTAGGTATCTATCGTAGATCAAAAGAGAAAGCACTATGTCATTTTCTTTAATACTAAAAGTCAGGCTTTCTATGTCATCATTCTCTTTCAACAGGAATTCGTAGAGGGGCTGCAAATCCTGTTTGGGAAGGTGACACAGATAGGCATCTCCAATTATTAAGCCAGTTTTCTCATAGTAAGAAATATTAATAGTGGCACTGCCTTGATGAATTTGCCAATTATTGGGTCCCCGACGACTTAGTTTTATGGGGTGTCCAATGGTGACGAGCAATTGTTCTATCGTTTTTGAAACGCCTTTTGGTTCGTAATCTTCCAATTCAGATGGCAAGACCAGCCTTTGATCACAAGAAGGACATCGGCCATTTTTGTTCTCTCCTTTGAAAACATAAGATTCACAATTCAAGCAACGGACTCCAATCTTTTTCTTAGCTCCTTGAAATTTTTCGAGGTTTTCCAACAGGTATTTTACCGGAAGCGTAAAACCGATATTTTTTCCATCCTTAATCAAGAAAGTATTTACACCCAATAAATTGCCTTGTGGATTGATCAAAGGACCACCACTATTTCCTGGATTTAGAGCGGCATCATGTTCTAAGAATTGAATGCCTCCTCGTTCATAAGTTGTATTTGAAATTAAACCTTCTTTTGTAATGAAATCTCTTCCCAAAGGATAACCTATCGCCACTATAGGATCGTCTTTTTTAACTTCAATATCTTTTTCCAAACCAATATTAGGAAGGTCAGTTTTACTAGGGGCTCTTAAGAAAGCAAGATCATATACAGGATCCATAAAAACCACCGGGCATACTTGCCTGCTCCAACCTTCACCATTGATGACAACTTCTTTATTGTCCCGAACGATGTGTTCATTAGTAACGATTAAATCATAATCACTCAAATAAAAACCGGTACCAGTACTGTAAGGAGTGGCGATTTGTATTACGAGGTTTTGATATTTTTCAGCTACTTTTTTCATATGTTTTTGGTTATCCTGCAACAACCATATCGAGGTTTCTCAACATAATAAGATAAGATCTTGCAAATTCTGCAAGAGAATCATAGTTTAATCTAGCGGTATTCGGCTTGACTCTAGGAAACATTTCACTGTTCTTTTCCTGAATCATTTTGATTTGTTTACGGATAGATTTTTTATCAAACACTTTGGTCTTGGGATCATAAAGATACCCTTCAAAGCCAAGGTCTTTGAAATAATCTGCTTGCATGATTCTGTAATACAAATGAAAGTAATCCCGATCAGGTTGCGGAACCGCATAATTAAAAAGGCAAAAGCCAACGATGTATCCAGGTACAGATCGTGCAATCATATCATAGCCATTCGCATTGTACCAATCCATATTGCCTAGCTCTCCATCAATAAAACTGATTACTCTATCGTGATTAGCGGGTGTAGTGATTCCAAAAGTAGATTTGACGCGATACATTTCTTTGAAAAAGTCAGCCTTTGGTCTGTTGCGCAATTGCCTTATTTCTGCAATTAAATCATCGTTTTTCTCTTTTGTTGAACTGGTGTTTTTTGCAAAATACCTTCTGTGAATTCTTTCCAATGTTTCCATCATAAACCCTTCCGGTTTGATCAGGTAATCCAATTGATAGCAAAGGTTTAAAAGCAGGTAAGCCATCGCACCAGGATATTGAACCGGGTCTAATTTTCCAGACTCAATCTCAGCAAGTACATCATCTATAAGTCGTATAATGAAATTGTATTTGACTTCTTTTTCAGCTGAAGGCAATTCTTGGAGGTGATTAATCTCAATGGCTTCTAAAGAGGAAAATTCATCCACAAGCAGATCATCTTGTTTGTCTGCATTGGTTGCCAATTCCTTCAAAGCATAATAAAGTTTGTAAGGAGAACCATCAAGCGTGTAAGTATCGAATTTGATGGTCAGGGTGTTTTCAGAATCGAGTGAAAAACGGCAATATTTGAGGCTGTAGTTTTGTTCCAACAAACGCCGCATGAAGTCATCATTCAATTCACTGGTTTTAGCAATTTTAGCTTCAGCAGTAACTTTGTGAGCGGATGCAAAACCTGTAATTTTTTTTGATCCTTGATAAACTTCAAAACGCAAACCATTATTTTCTTCTTCGTATTTTACGTTATCTTCTGATTCATCGTGAAGGTATTGGAAGAACTTGCGATAAGATTCGAGGTATTCTTCTTTGTCAAACAATTCAAGGGATAAATCCCAGAAATCATATTGGCTCTCATCCTTATAGGAATCACTGTAGCGTCCGAAGCGTATATCAGGCTTCGCGCTATGTTCAGTTCCCCGGCCAAAAATCTTGTCAAAAAATCCCATTAGATTGTATCAGTCCTATATTCGAACGGAATTTAATATTTTTGATGGAGAATATGCAAAAGGCTTACTTTTTTTAGACCAGCCTTCAAGAACTTCTTCTTATTTTTTTTCATAGAAAAGATTAAAAACGACTATAATGTCCTTATTCAGAACAGTAATTTCGGTTGAAAAAAACAAATATGAATTGACGCATACTGACAAGATTTTGTCTGTCGGGTCCTGTTTTGCACAAAACATGGGAAGTCGTTTAGCAAGAAAGAAATTTCAGATTGCCAACAATCCATTTGGAGTGATCTATAATCCGCTTTCAATAATAAATAATTTAAAAAGAGTTTTGATCGGAGAGGAGTGGAAGAAGAATGAATTGTATGAGAATAACGGACTATGGCAAAGTTTTGATCACCACAGTTCTTTTTCAGATTCTAATCCATCAATCGTCTTGGAACGAATTTCAACCTCTTTTGAATTGAGCAAAGACTTTATTAGCAATGGCCGTTTTTTGATTTTGACTTTCGGATCTGCTTTTACTTATAGTTTAAAAAAGACAGAACAAGTTGTGGCGAATTGCCATAAATTCTCTTCTACAGATTTCGAAAAAAGAAGTTTGACAGTTAGTGAAATTGTAGAAAGCTGTGGACATTTTTTCAATTTGATAAGAGAAGTAAATCCTAATTTGAAGGTCTTGCTTACGGTAAGTCCAGTGAGGCATATAAAGGAAGGTCATGTTGCCAATCAACAATCTAAAGCTACATTGATTTTGGCTGTGCAAGAGTTGTGTCAAAAGTTTGAAAATATAAGCTATTTCCCTGCTTACGAAATAATGATGGACGACCTTCGAGATTATCGCTTTTATGAAAAAGACATGATTCATCCTTCCGAGTTGGCGATAGATTATATCTGGAATCTTTTTGAAGAAACTTTGATAAACCGGGCAAGCAAAGACCTAGGGAATCAAATGGAAAAACTGGTGCAGGCCAGTGAGCATAGGCCATTCCAAGGAGCCAGTGAGCAACACCAGCAATTTGTGAAAAAGCAATTGTCTAAAATAAATTCTTTTTGTGAACAATATCCACAGTTGGATTTACAAAAGGAAAAGGCGATTTTTGAAAAGCAATTGCTTTGAGAAAGCGAATTGCTCGATAAATAATAGGTGTTTGTAGAAAAAAATTACGCTTCCTTTTTGATCTCCTTATTTTAGGAAGATGGAAGAAATTATTCTTGGTTTAGTTATGAAAGATGAAATCGTTGGTTTTTTTGATGACTTGGCACAACCTGAACGGTCAAAACTATTTGAGAGGTTGGCTATTGAAAATCAATTTGGGTATCAAAAAACAGAACCTTTTGAGGAGCAGACTTTTGAGCTACAAGGTTTTGATTTGTTCAAGAAAAAAAGGTGGGCTGGTTTTTTTAAAAGAGTCCTTGATGGCAAAGAAGAAAAGCCAGTCTGTGATACTCGTATTTATGACTACATTACGAATACCGATTTAGAATCAAAGAAAACCACCGTCTTTGAATATGACTGTCTTAAATTAAACTGTCCACCATTTAAAATTAAACCGAAAGGCAGATTGAAAAAAATGAAAGAGGCATTTATCTCTAGGCCTAAAATTTTTGAAAACGAGCTAGACTTCCATTCCAAATACGAGATAATAGCGCCTCGACAGGAGGATCTTGAATTTTATTTAACTCCTTCTTTCTTTGATTTACTACTTAACCGCAAAGGTTTAACAATAGAGGTAGGGGCCAATTATCTTTTGATGTACTATCACAAAAAATTGGTGAAGCCGCATAAAATTCTGAAGGATTATAACTTTGGACTCGACCTTCTGGAAAACTTGTTGTCAGACAAGACCAATGAATTTGTATAATAGATATTTCGATTTTCTATTTACCAATAGTCAAAAAAAATTATAGCCATTTCCATAAAGGCTCTTTTTTTGAATGCTTTAAATGTTCAAGCGATATCAGGTATTGATGCTTCATTTTTAGTAAATATTCCATTCTCAATTAAGCCCAAGCGTTTCTCAGACACAAAGAATTAAAAGAAATCATCATGTAAAAGATATAGTACTTTGCATAATTTTAGTACTATGTATTGCATAGTACTAAAATTTTATATACATTTGTATTATGATGATAGAGATGGAAAAAATATTAAATAATACCAAAGCCCAAATGAGAAAAGGTATACTTGAAATGTGCATACTTTCCATTATTTCTGAAAAAGAAGCTTATCCTTCTGATATAATCGAGAAATTAGAAGAGTCGAAATTGATTGTCGTACAAGGAACTTTATACCCGCTACTTACTCGATTAAAAAACGCAGGGCTTCTAGCATATAATTGGAAAGAATCGGTCCAAGGGCCACCTCGAAAATATTACCACCTGACAGATTTAGGGCAGGATTTTTTGGCAGGTCTTTTAGAGACTTGGTCACAATTAGTACAAGCAGTTCAACAGTCCACGAAAAACGTAAACAGTAATGAATAAAATATTCAACATCAACTTAGGAGGTTACCCATTTACAATTGACGAGGATGCTTATTCTCATCTCAGTAGTTATCTGGATACTATACATAGACATTTTCGGTCATCAGAAGGTTATGATGAAATAACGACTGATATAGAAAGCCGTATGGCTGAACTTTTTCAGGAACGTCTTGACACTCGACCAATCGTGACCATGAAAGATGTGGAAGCAGCTATTGTGACAATGGGCACTCCAGAAGAATTTGGTGTTGATGAAATGGATACTGCTTCCTCAAAAACATTTACAGAACGCAGTGGATTAAAAACAGGAAAACGACTTTTCCGAGATCCTGAGGATAAAGTTGTCGGAGGAGTTTGCTCTGGAATTGCAGCGTATTTTGGTATACAAGATCCTTTGTGGGTACGCCTTGGCTTTGTTCTTTTGACAACAGGTGGACTTGGATTGCCGTTATATATTATTCTTTGGGCGATTGTACCAAATGCCAGCACAGCAGGTGACCGTTTGTCTATGCGTGGAGAGCCAATCAACGTTTCTAATATTGGTAAAATAATAGAAGAAGAGATCCATAGTTTTGGAGATAAAATTGATGAGTGGGGCAATGATATGAATGGTAAAAAAAAAAGGATGGTGGAAGAAGTCCTAGAGGAAACGCCATTAAGAAAGGGATATCTTTAATAGGAACGACCCTTTCTTCTGTCTTTGTTCTTATTGCAAAAATATGGAAACCAATATTGATTATAGTTGGATTTGCCTTGTTGATCGCCTTCCTTGTTTCTTGGATTACTTCCATAGTAGGAATGACATTTCTAACTCCTTACACCCAGTTTTTCTTTGACCTACCCAACTTAATTACCGTATTCGCCATATCTGATTTGTTTTTAATTGTAGGAATTCCATTATTGGCATTTGTATTTTTAATTACAAGAGTCACCTACGGTTACCAACCCGGCATGAAGTTGAAAACGGCGATGACAACGCTTTGGGTAGCGAGTATTTTAGGCCTCTTTGCTATGGCGACCTTCGCAGCTAAAGAGTTTTCAGCGGAAACGGAGATTAGTCAATCTTTCGAAGTCCCTTTACATGATACATTAAGTTTGCAACTGGAAAGTGTAAATCGCAGGTCAGAAAATTTTGTTTTTGAAGATCTGACATTTGGAGAAAATGAGATTTATTGCAAAAGCATAGATTTGAGAATTGAAAAATCTGAAGACAATCAATTTTATTTAAAGCAAACTATTTCGTCAAGAGGAGCCAATTCGCAAAAAGCCAACCAGCTCGCCGAAGAAATTCAGTATCCAGTAACCATAAATGATAAAAGCATAACACTCAGTCGAGAATTTATCATTCCGGAGGGAAGTAAATATCGTGGACAAGTTGTAGAATTGACATTAAAAGTACCGGAAGGTAAAGTGATTCACCTAGCAGATGGAATGAGAGGTTATTTTGAAAAAATTGACTTGACCGATCGGCATGTAACTCCTTGGGGGAATCCAAATAAACATTGGTTGATGGAAGACGAAGGACTGTCTTGCAATACCTGCGATGATCGCAATGAGAATATTTCGTTGGACCATTCAGGCTTCAATAAGATACAAGTAGATGGTAAGGTGAAATTAAAAGTGGTCTATGGAGAAAAATTTAAAATTGATTTGAGCAATCGAAAAAAGAATGAAGATAAAATAGAAGTGATCAAACTAGGGGACGTGCTGACTATTTCTTCTTCGTTGAGAGATCATCGGTCTATTGCAAAGTTGACGATTGAAATGCCTTATTTAGAATCGATCGATTCGAAAAATATTGATGATTTAAAAGTGATAGGTTTTACACAACCTTCCATGATTATAAAAAATAAAGGGCGGGCAGATATTAAAGCTATTGTAAACGTAGATTCTCTTACTGTCAGACAGGGCGGGCGTTCAGAATTTCAGTTGTCTGGAAAAGGGACATGGTTAAGCGCAAAAATAGAGGAGCATGGAAAGTTAAATGCTGATCGTTATACAGTTAATGTTGCTAATGTTCGAGCATCTCAATACAGTTTTGCTGAATTAATGGTGTCAGATACCATCCATTTGGAGACAGAAGATGGAAGCAGAATAAAATATGAGGGAGATCCTGTTGTTGCTGCCGATATAAAGGGACATGAATTTCATCATCCTGAACACTAATTTTAGAAACCATCTCCGTTAAAAAGAAATTAGAGTAATTATTGAAAATGACATAAACTCTGCAGGCGAAATGCTTGCAGAGTTTTTTTATTGATAAGAGCGCATGGAATTACTCTTAATGAGCTGTTTTTTAGGAAAAGGAAGGGGTCGGATTTAACTCCTCAGCATAGTTTGGTAAAGCAGCCTCTTATTTCTTACCTTTGCACGCTTAAATACACATTGATATGAGCTTGGTAGACGAGATTAACAAACGGAGAACTTTTGGGATCGTTTCTCACCCAGATGCAGGAAAGACGACTTTGACTGAAAAGTTACTTCTTTTTGGAGGCGCAATTCAAACTGCAGGAGCAGTAAAATCCAATAAAATCAAAAGGGGAGCAACC
>CALIAG010000311.1 GCA_938041325.1 uncultured Saprospiraceae bacterium
TCATTGGCCAACGGAGCAAGTGCAAGCATCACAGTTAATTTCTTCGTAACTTCCAATTCCTCCATAAATCTATACGGACAAGTAAGCAATGCGGATCAGGAAGACGGCGATTCTACGCCTAATAATGGTTCTTGTTGTTCCTCCAACGAAGACGACGAAGCTGCTTTAACGCTTGGATCGTCTTCCGCCAATAACCGAGAAATAAGCTTAGAAGAATTTGCGCAAAGCAATAGGAATGTATTAATCAATAAGATTTATCCAAACCCTTCTGCTGTAGGTGCAGTTGAATTTGAAATCTTAAGCAATGAATACAGAGATTCTGGAATGGAAGTATTCAATGCCAGAGGTCAAAAAATAGAGGTCAATTTCCTTAGTTTAAACGAAGGAATCAATGAAATAATTTTGGATGTTTCCAATTACAAAAGTGGTCTTTACTTCGTTTTGATTCAAGATCAAAACATGAAGTTTATGCCAACTAAGTTTATTGTTCAAAACGATTAATTGACGGAAAAAATTTATTTTAGAATGTCTAAATGAAGAAATTTCGTCACACTATTTCCAACGGGCTTGATAATACTTATCATACTTTTTGTCAGGGAGGACCTCTCTGTTCTCCCTGATTTTTCAAGCCGCCTAGGAAAACAATTGAAACGATTTTTGATTTTATTTATCAAGCCAAACAAAATGAAACTATGCAAAGACATGCAGCAATCGCGATTGCTTAAGTATTAAAAATTCAATATTGGGAATGGCACTCCTCCCGCTCCGCATGAAGATCAAAAAACTTCAACGGTGGCCAGTCCTCCTCAAAATCAGCAAACTAATTAATGCTTATCCAAGTGTTAACTACAAAAAGAATTTATTTCTTTTAATTAATAGCACAAGACAAAGTACACCTATAACCATTATTTTACCAAAACAACAAATTTTTACACAATGAGAATTTTATACATTTTCATCTGCTCCTTACTCACTTTTTCTTTATCCGCGCAAGTTGATTTAGAATTGAGTTTGGTGCAGACACAAGAAACCCCTGGCATTTATACCACTTACGAGGTAGTCGCTACTGTCTCTAATAACGGCTCCCAATCTTCGACTGGAGTATCGGTCGGTATTCCTAAGCCAGATGGCATCGTATATAATGGAGGGAATGAATTTACGACTTCGCAAGGATCTTTTAATCCTTATAGCAGTGAGCAATGGAATGTAGGTTCTCTTGCTGCCGGTCAAACAGAAACACTAACCATTTCTTATTTTTTATTACAGACTGAAGCACCTGCCGTTTATGGCCAAGTAGTATCAGCGTCAGGAAATGATGTAGACAGTGCTCCAGGAAATGGAACACCTCCAACTCCGAATGAAGACGACGAATCATCAACTGGTGATGTTGCTCCTCCTGTAGATGAATTTCCGGATTTATTGATCGCCTTTTTTACCGCTGATCTCAGTGCAGATCCTGGTGCAGTGGCCAACTATGAATTCACTTTGTTCAATCAAGGAGATGCAATTGCAAGTGGAGATTATACTATTGGTGCTTATCTTTCTGTAGATGACAACTTGAGCAGCGATGATGTTTTCGTTGGTGTTATCAATACTGGAAATACACCTGTCGGACAGATTCCTAATATCCCAGGCCAAATCACGGTTCCGGCTAATCAAGCCCCAGGCGTTTATTTCCTCATCTTAAATGCAGATGATGAAAACGTTATAGAAGAAACTTTTGAAACGAATAATACACGTTCTGTTAATTTCCTTGTCAACGATGATGTTACTCCACCAACGGGTGACGGATGTGCCTTTTTAACGACTGGCGATCTTGGCGTAGGTGCTTTCGATGATTTCGTATTTTCAGAAAGCAGCACTGGATACACCTTGACTTCAGAAAGAATTTCTTTTCAAAGAGATTCTAAAATAATAAAAATTATCTCTTTAGATTTAGAAGGAAATGTTATTTCAGAAACGGAAACAACAGAGCCTTATTCTGATGATGTAATCATAGAAGTGGATAATGACGATAACATCGAAATGGTTTTTGTTAATACCGGTACAAGAGTTCCTATCCAACTCAGTGACTTACCAAATGATATTCAAGCTGTTTTTGGAAGTATTGTGGTAGAGACAAGTACTGGATATGCTTTTGTGATTACCTATATTGGTGATGGAGGTTCACCGGATATTCACATTGTTAAAACAGATACCAATGGAAATATCGTAAGAACAGGTCTTTCTACTGATCAAGCTTTTTTCAATAGTACAAATCAGATTTCTGAAGGCCCAGGTGGAACTATTTATGCTGAATTTCAAACTTCAGGAAACAATACTTTATACGGATTGCCTGGAAACGGAGCTCCACAATGGAGCTTTAGAGTATTATCGGATACTCCTTCCGCCGATTGGATAGCTACTAAACCGAGTAAGGATGGTCAATATGTGTATACTTTTAAGACGGATAATCAAAGAGCATTTTTGGATCGTGTCGAAAACGCAACTGGAACGGTAGTTAACATTGATTTAGAGCCCATTGTTGGCTCCATTCCCAATGGCGCATTTAGACGGAGCTTTGCAACTGGAATAGAAACCACAGATGACGGAGGTGTTTTGATTAGTTTGAGCTTTAGTGATATCGGAAATTTTCCTAATGATGAAAATGGATTCATTATTGGAAAACTTAGCACTAACGGTCAGACTATATGGAGTACAGAATTTTTAGACAATAATTTTTTCCTTTCCCCTGCAGGAGAGACTGCTGATGGTGGAGCTCTATTTTTCGGAAACATTTCAACTGGGCAAGGCAATAGCTATTTTGTTAAAACAACATCAGACGGACAATTGACTCCACTATGTGAGGACGATACAGAACCTCCTACTGGAGATGATTGTGGGTTTTTAAACACTTACGCGAATCCACTGACTCCTGTTGGGAGTGTTGGAAGAGCAGAAGAAACCAGTGATGAATTTCTTATCGATTTTTTGAGCGCCGGAGGAAATGCAGAAACTGCAGAAAGATTGAACATTGATAAAAATGGAAATTTAAATTCTTGGTCAAACGAACCTTATGAAGTTGATCCGCCTGAAGCGCAGCCTACTTTGAGTTTTACAGCTGATGGTGCAAATACTGTCCTATCCATTACCAAAACCAATGTTGATCAAACAGAAGCATGGTCAATTGATTATGACTTTACTACAGCAACGGGTTATGAAGATTTTGATCTTTACAATTTAATCACACCAGGCTATTTAAAATTGAATGATGGCTATTTTGTTTATGGAAACTTATTTGGCAACAATGGAACGATTTCAGAACAATGGATTCGTTTTGGAATGAAAGTGGATGAAAATGGCAACGTTGTAAATGTAAATTTTTGGGATGACTATAACAGTCCGTATGTGCTTCAGGATATCGTTCAATGTAATCAAGGTTTCGTGATCGTTAATTACAATAATGATTTCGGCCGAACACTTGAGCTTTTTGGATTTGACAATTCAGCGAACAGACTTTGGTCTTATACCTTTGCTGGTGATTTACCTTCCAATAGATTTCATGGGATTTTCCCAAGTTTCGACAACAACTCTTTCTTCTTAGCCAACACCAATAATGGTCGATCCGTGCTCAGTAATATTGATCCAGTAACTGGAGATGGCAATTACGGTGGAAGTCTAGGAGATGTACTTTCTCCTGATGGAGATTTTAGTGTCAATCAATTTATTACTGGTTGGATTATTACACCAGATAATGGAATTATTGTTGGCCTTTCTCAGTTTTTGGTTCCAGATGTAGGAATAGCAAGAGATGTTTTTGAAGCCGGAAAACTCAATGCTGATGGCAGCGTAGATTGGGATGTATTGATAGACGAAGACCTTAGTTTCGTTCCATTAATTGAAACCTCAAGTGGAGGCTCTCTTTGGGGATCCCGTTCATTTCAAGGAACAGAAGTATCTGTCATGAGGTTAACGGCTGATGGAAGTCTTATTCCAGATTGTAGTGGAGAAGAAGTTGGAATGGATTTGTCCATTCGGACATTCACAGATAATATAAATGCTCCAAGATGGACAACATTTACAACAGGAATGTTTGTAGAAAACAATAGTAGTTTTCCTGCAACGGGCGTTCAAGTTGAAATTCCACTTCCTGATGGGTTGGTTTTTAGTGGTGGAAATGAATTCGAAGCTTCTCAAGGAACCTACAGTCCTTACAGCAGTCGTGTTTGGGATATTGGTGATTTGGGTCCAGGCGAAAGTGCTGCGATAAACATCAATTTCTTTGTGGTAGGATCTGGCTCGATTGATTTTTATGCTCAAGTCATTGCTGTCAATGAGGACGATGTAGATTCTACTCCTAACAACGGTTCTTGTTGTACGGTGAATGAAGACGATGAAGGATATATTTCCATCAATGGTTCACAAGCCAATGAACGGAATGTTGTTTTAGAAAACTTCGAGAAAAGCAACCGAAACATTCAGATTCAAAACATCTACCCAAATCCAACACACCTCGGTGTTGTTCAATTGAGTTTGAGCAGTAAAGACAACAGAGCATCTGTCATTGAAATTTATAATTCAATTGGCCAAAAAATACAAGAACATACCATTCATTTAGACAAAGGAGAAAACGTGTTAACGCTCGATATCCCTGATTTGAAAAGTGGAATGTATTACTTGGGAATCCAAGAAGAGAATCTGAAATTTATGCCGAGTCGATTTGTTGTGGCAAGAGATTAAGGTTTGTCAATTTAGTAAAGTACAATTCTAATATAAAATGTTTGAGAGTAGCCTTTGCGGGCTGCTCTTTTTTTTTGGTAAAACTTCTATTAAATTCAGAGTTTATTGGCTAACAAACAGATCGCTTATTTTCTCCTAGAAGAACAATAACTCTTTCTTTTTTTGGAAGAAAACCTAATTAGATGATAAAAACATAAATGTTAAAATTCGGTTTTTTTGAAAAATAGTTTTAAATATTTATGGAATTTGTCTCATTCCTGCGTCTTTGTTAGTAGAAGGACGATCGATCCATAACTTCTTATTTTAAAAACATACTTAACTCGTGAAAATGATCATGAGTAAGGCAGTAACACTATTTGCTGTATTTAAATGCGTCGAGAAATCGACGGCGGTGGCGGCTCTGGGTGGGGCCCTCCCTCTTTGGGGCTTCTAAATCAAATTCCAAAATAAATAATTTAAAACGTGGGTTTTAAGCAAAGCCTATATTGAATACGAAGTTTAATATATAAAACCAGCATCTTCATCCTAGACCAAAATTAGCTCACAAATTTATTCCAGCTTTTAATTAACTTAGCTCTTACAAAACAACCAGACCTAGACTATGAAGAATCTGAAATTTCCAAGCGCCCATACCATCCTTCTTATTATTGCTGGACTCGTAGCGTTGGCTACTTGGATCGTTCCATCTGGAAAATTT
>CALIAG010000312.1 GCA_938041325.1 uncultured Saprospiraceae bacterium
GCAATAGCAAGAGGAGCAAAAATTTACTGTGAAATAAAAGGTTACTCTCTAACCTGCGATGCTTACCATCGAGTTGCGCCAGATCCAGAAGGCAGAGGAGCAGCAGCAGCAATATCAAGAGCTTTGGAATCTAGCGGAGTCCCCGCAACAGACATCGATTTAATCAGCGCTCATGGTACCGGAACTCCTGCAAATGACTCACAGGAAGCCAATGCATTAAGTGAAGTATTTGGCGAACGCCTAGAAGATGTGCCGATCAGTTGTTTGAAATCTATGTTAGGACATTGCATGGGAGCAGCAAGCGCGATGGAAGCAATAGCTAGCGTCCTTTCGATCAACAAGCAAAGGATTCCCCCGACGATGAATACGACCAATGTAGATCCTTCTTTTCCGATCAAAATTGATGTCAATCAGCAGCATGCAAGAAAGGCAAAAGTGGACAACGTATTAAGCAATGCATTCGGTTTTGGTGGAAATATTTGTAGCATTATCATGAGCAAATATGTCGCCTAAGAAAACCTGAATTGATTTAAGAACTTCTACAAATTTTAAACTATGCGCAACGTAAATATAGCGATAACCAATGTGAGTTATCTATCACCAGACGGCTCAGGTATAGATACATTTTACCAACAAGTCAATGAAGGTACTCAAAACACCAAAATTGAAAATTACGACCCAGAAGGATTTTTAGGCAAGAAAGGTTTGAGGTATGTAAGTGCTTCTTCGAAAATGTACTGTAACCTGGCTTTTAATTGTCTTCAAGACCCGTCGGTAAAAACTTTAGTAGAGGAACGACCCGAGCGATTTGGATTATATGACGGATCAGAGTTGGCTAATTTGGAAGAAGCAATGATGTTTGATTTAGTTGCAAAAGGAGATGGACCAGATTATGTGAGTCCAATGAAAACACCCAATACTTTGGCCAATGCTTCCGCAAGTTTGATGGCAATAAAATCAGGAATTACCGGACCTAACTTTTCGGTTTGTGGCGGAGCAACGGGTAGCTTACAAGCTTTGGATATTGCTTGCATGCATATACGCAACAGGATTACAGATTATGGAGTCGTGGTTTCGACAGAGTCAACTTCAAGATACCACAAAGCATTGCGCAAAGGCCTTAATGTGAAGCTAGCAGATAAATATGCAGATCCTTTTGGAATAGGCCTTACCCTGACCTCAAAAGAGCAAGCTAAAAGAAGCAAGCAACCCATACTTGGAAGTATCAAAAAAGTAGTGAGTGGTCAAAGTTTGGATTTCGAAACAAACAGCGATACGATGGCAAGGTTGATTGAAAATATTTTTACAGATCAACATAAATCAAAAGATATTGATGCCATTATTTTAACAGGCGCACACAACATGGATTTAAAAATATTCATCGATGAATTGTGGTGGAATATGGATATAGAGCATGCAAGAGTTTATTGTCCAGAAGAGAATTTTGGAATTTGTGATAGCACAAGCGGAAGTGTAGGAATCTTATATGCTATGGGCTTGTCAAATGGAAAAATCCCGAGCAAACAAACAGAAAAAAACCAGAATTATCTAGTCTGTACTATGGATAAATTAGGATACGGAATAGTGAGCTTGGTCAGAATATAAAGGACGAGTAAAAAATGTTGAATTTATTTCCGTCATACTACTAATTATAAAATTTTTGAAGCGATGATTTTATCTAAGGAAGAAATAAAAAAACTTATTCCACAACGCGACCCAATCTTGATGATTGATAAAGTGATGGAGTACTCGGCAGAACAATCCATACTAACCAGTAAATGGGTAGGAGAGGATGCTGCACCGTTCAGAGGACACTTTCCGGATTTTCCAATATTACCAGGCGTATTTCTAATAGAAGGAGCAGCGCAAACAGGAGCAATATTATTGGGCTTGGATGGAATGGAATGGGAATTTGGAGATGAAATAAATGTAGAAGTGGCACCGAAAACGATCGGAGTCTTGGGAGGCTCAAAAGTAAGATTTAAAAAACCAGTATTCCCAAATGCTCAAATTTATTTCTCGGGTGTTGTTGAATGGAAACGGGCAGGTAGTATGTCTCTAAAAGTAAAGGCATATGATCAAGATAATAAAACCTTAATGTCAGGATCAGTCATTCTTTCAACTGTATTAAAATCACAATTGGAAAACTCAACAAAACATGAAGCCATACCTCAAGTCGTATAACGAAAAAGCAGAAAAAATAAAATTGAGTGCAAAAGAGCACGTCGATAAGGCAGTAGATAAAATGTATTTGAGACAGTTTTATTTCACCATTGCTAATTTGAAAAACCTTAACCCAGACTCTTTAATCGGAAGTACTTACGAGGAAACTTACGAGCGCTTATTATATCTGAGAGCACTAACACCACTAGATGCGAATCATTATGCGGAACGCATTGATGAATGCACGATTAAAGGAGGTGTAAATGAGGTAATCAATAATCCGAATGAAGCAAAGATATTTTGTGTCTATCATACTGGATCTTACCGGGCGATAATGGGTTATTTGGCAATGTTGGGATATGATTTCTCTTTAGTGATTGACAAAAATGTTTATGATAACCAAGGAGAGAGCATAAAGGAGGTAGTAGAAAAAGTAAACACCGCATACGATGTAAAATCAGATTTTGATTTGATCAACGCAGAAGATTTTGATGCTGCGATGCGAATGGTAAAACGAATCAGAGAAGGTAAGTCACTTGTTTTATATATAGATGGAAACACAGGAACGGGTGGAGTTTTTCGTCACGATGAAAAGCTGGAGGAGATCGATTTTTTTAACAAGAAATTGTTTGCCAGACAAGGTATAGCGTATATATCCTTTTTGACAAATACTCCAATTGTTCCTGTTGCTTCTTACCGAGAAAGAATGGAAGAAGATCAGATTGGACTAGACAACGTAGTCCTGGAATTCTTGCCGAAAATAGATCCGGCATTGGTGAAATCTAAGAAAGAATATTGTTTAAATACAACACAAGCTTTATACCATTGTCTAGAAGATTTATTGAGGAAGTATCCTTTGCAATGGGAGGGTTGGTTGTATGTTCATAAATATCTAAATGAAAATAAATTGAAAGAAAAAGAAGAAATAAATCGAGTAGTAGAACCTTCTTTATTGTCTTCAGATGACCTGCTCTTCAATGAGGAAAAATATGGACTCTTTACTTTTGGGAAACAATATTTTTTATTTGACAATACAAGCTACCAGACTTACGTGATCGGAAAAGAAGAATTTATATTGCTGAAGAAATTTTGGTTGAAATTAAAATTAAGAGGGAATTTAACCGTGACAATCAATGAAGAAGTTTTAATGAGATTATTGTCTATGAAAGTTTTGATTTCTAAACCTCAATTTCACTTGAATTAATATCAGAAAAAATGAAAGAGCATTTAATAGCATATAAGCAAACCGTTGATCAGATTAAGAAAGGGATCTATTCTACAGCGAAAAGCGCGAAAGGAGATCTTGCCCTGCGACAATTTTACATCGTAACGGCCAATTTTCTGAACTTTTACCCTGAGCTTTTAGAAGAACATGGATTTCAAGAAGCCTTTCTAGATTTGATGTGGCGAAGAAGACTGCCGATTTTGGACGAAGCAACAACGGAGAGAGTATTTGACATTAGTTTTACAGGTAAATTTTTGTCCGCTATTGAATCAAACGAAAGAGCCAATATTTATTGTGCTTACCACTTGGGATCCTATCGGGCGATCATTGGAGCATTGGCCAGAGTAGGAAAAGATTTTACACTGGTAGTAAATAAAGGAGTATTCGAAAATCAACAAGAAAGTATAACAGAAACGGTTCGAAAGATCAATGAGCTTTGCAACGTGAAATCAGAATTTGAGATACTGAATGCAGAGGAATTTGATACCGCAATGAAGATGATGCGAACCTTGAAAAATGGAAAGTCAATCATAGCTTATATAGATGGTAATACCGGAACGGGTGGAGCGTTTAGAAAAGATGAGAAGATGTTAAAAATCAACTTTTTGGGTCAGCCGATTTTCGCAAGACAAGGTGTATCCTACATCTCCTTCTTAGCAAATGCCCCAATTGTTCCGGTCATCTCTTACAGAAATGCAGACATTGATATTGTCCTAGAATTTTATGACAAAATTGATCCAGCAGACTGGACCTCTAGAAAAGCTTATTGTAAAGAAACGACAGAGAAATTGTACGGAATTCTAGAAGAAAAAATAAAAGAATATCCACTGCAATATGAAGCTTGGTTGTATCTGCACAAGTACCTGGATACAGAAGATGAGACAAGAAGATTGCCTAGTGCTGATAAATTTGAACCGAAAGAAAATGGTTTTGTGTTCAATCACCACAGATACGGGATTTTTAGAATGGGGGAGAAGCCTTACTTGTTCGATCGATACGATTATCAAACTTATGAACTAGGAGATGAAGAATTTGCCATCGTCAATACATTATGGCACACAGATGAAGGAGAACTTTGCAATGTAAGTGGGATTGGACAAAATCTGCTAGAGATGTTAAAACGAAATAAAATCCTACTGGGGGATGCGCAAACAGTATACCAGGCAGTTGGATAAAATTTTATAATAAAAAAGCACCGAAAGTGCGAAAGAATAAAAATACAAAAAGATGAAAAATACAATTTTTAAAATCACTTTTTTCAGCCTCATATTTCTGGTTTCCAATTCCTGTATTGATGTATTAAAAGGAATCGAAGTAGAAGGCGCCATCGTAACAAAAACCTTAGAACTGGATCCAATCAAAAAGGTCTACTTAAATATGGCAGCGAAAGTAGACTTGGTACAAGGGCCAAAACAGGAAGTTGTAGTAACAGCGCAAGAAGGAATCTTTGATTTACTGAATACAAATCTCACCGGTGATCAATGGCAAATAGAATTGCAAGAAGGATCCTATTCGTTTGAAAGAGTGAGCATAAGAATTACAGTGCCAGATATCGAAGAAGTTTACATTGATGCCTCTGGAGATGTATCAACCCCAGAAGGATTTACCAATCAGGAAGAAGTGAAGTTTGTGATAGACGGATCAGGTGATATTGATTTCAAAACGGATGCACAAACAGTGAAAGTTAACATCGATGCTTCTGGAGATATCGTACTAAATGGAGCAACCGGGTATCTAGATGTTAAGATTGGCAGCTCTGGATCGTTCTCAGGCTTTGGTCTTCAAACACAAACAGCCAAAGTAGATATCAATGCTTCAGGAGATGCAGAAGTATTCGTTCAAGAATCCCTAGATATTTCGATAAACGGAAATGGAGATGTTTTTTACAAAGGGAATCCAACCTTGGAAACAGATATAAACGGAAATGGAGATATAATTAACGCCAACTAAAAAACACAACACATAGGTTTAGCGT
Organism: uncultured Saprospiraceae bacterium; assembly: GCA_938041325.1. Classification (GTDB taxonomy): domain Bacteria; phylum Bacteroidota; class Bacteroidia; order Chitinophagales; family Saprospiraceae; genus CALIAG01. Next base: position 5,364 of record CALIAG010000312.1, read on the forward strand.
TGATTTCGAAAAAAATAAAATTAAAGAGCAATTGGATTGCTTCTTTTTAGGGCAAGCTTTGCCCACACTAAAAGTTCATAACTACTATTTAATAATATTTTTTAACCACTAAATTTTTTATCATGGATAACGGTTTATTTAACTTAAAAGCAGGTCTTTCAATTCAAGAATTAGAAGACAGAAACGAATTATCAGTAGCAATCCCAGGTGATGTTGCTGAAACTGCAAAGGATGACGACAACGATACTACCATCCTAAGATGTGGAGCTAACTGTGAAAGTTGCTAATATAAATTAGTGAACGATTGGGCAGGGTGTTGGAAAAGACATATGCTCAAATAGGATGAAAACATAAGGACTTTTTCCTTCCAGTCCTGACCAATCGTTCTCCACTTCTTAATCAAACAACAAAATTGAATTTTAATATCCTTTATTTATAAAATTTTAAAAGCTAAAGAATGAAAAACTTAATAATGAGCTTAATGGTATTGCTCGTATCAACAGCGTCGCTGTTTGGGCAATACAATGATCAACTGATCTCAATTGAAATTAACGTAGAAGAATTGGTCTCTGAAGGAGGCGGGATTGCACTACAATTGTTAAACGAAGACAATCAGAAAGTGGCTTCTGCATATATCAACATCGGTCAAGGCGCTGCTAAAGTTTCTTTTGACTATTTGAAGCCAGGGAAATACGCAGTGAAACTTTTCCACGATGAAAACGGAAATGGAAAAATGGACACCAACTTTTTATCGATTCCAACGGAAGGCTATGGCTTTTCTAACAATGCACTTGGTATATTAAGTATGCCTCCTGATTTCGCTGAAATGTTGTTTTATGCAATAGATGATACTGCGATTAAAATCAATGTAGTATACTAATCCGCGGAAAAAAAATAAATAGATTTTTTGATTTTGAAATAAACTCTTAGGCGATTAGCCGCTAGGAAAATAGCCTGGAATTTATTTCAAAATCTTAAAAAAAATACAAAGAATTCCGTCCAATTATTACTACTGTACTTCCAATTTCCAACATCCAATGTTTGACTAAAATTATTTAAGCTATGCAAAATAAATTATTTGACTTAGGAAAAAGCCTTTCCATTAGAGAACTAGAGGAAAGATATGAATATACAATAGGCAGCTCTTTTGAAACTATGAAAGATGACACAGATATAAATCCTAGATGTGACACAGATTGGTTGCCGTAACAAAAAAAAATAAAAAGAGATGTATTTAAAAACGTTTAAAACTAGAATAGCTCTAAGCTTCAAGAAAGCCAATAAGACACTTTCCATTCAAGAATTAGAAGCAAGGCATGAGATGAGTATTGCCGGGTTGATCGAAGTTGCTAAGGACGATACATTTCTAGAAGATTCTTATAAATACCCTAAATGCAAAGATTGCTAGCATTATCGATGTAGCAACTTATATATAATACGAATGAATCGAGATTAGAGAGAGCCAAAAGGCTTGTGGGTGCTGTCAAATTATAAAGGCAGCACCCCAACATACAAGGATAAAAAGTATCAAGAGTCTATTGCCGTTGCATTAAATGGAATAGCGAGAAGATGACAATCCTTAAAAGTAAAATATGGAATATTGATTCCCATAATCACTAAGAAAATGGCTACTTGTAGTCAGGGGTATTGCTCTCGTGGGGAGGGCAGTACCCACAATTTAAAACTAAATAGCCATAAAGTTTGCTGTTGCAATAAATAGAAATTAAGGGTTATATGCTTTTAAAATAAATAAAGAAAAAGACAATTGTGGTATAGGTAAAAACGATATTTTTTTTCAATTAAATCTTTAAAGAAATGAATAACACAGATAAATTTTTTGGAAAGTCATTGTCTATCCAGCAATTGGAAGAGCGACAAGAGCTTACTGTTACATTGGCTTCTGAAGCTGTAAAAGATGATGTTTATCATGAATGTTACAAATGCGGACGACCAGTTCCATGTGAATAATCTTCACCTTAAGTAACAAGATAAAAGGTCCCAAAAACTAAAGACTACTATTTTTTGAAACCATATTTCTTAACCACTAAATCTTTTACAATGAGCAAATTAAACAAAGGCTTTGAGCAAGGATTATCTATCCAAGAATTGGAAGACAGACATGAATTGACTGTTGCAATTCCTACGGATACAGCTAAAGACGACGGCAACGATACAACTATCGAACGTTGCAACGACAACTCTGGCGGATAATTCTCAAAATCGCAGAAATCCAAATGAATTTTATTTTGAATCTGAAGCATTTAGCTTCTCTATTTATTAACTATTTAATCTTATTACAATGAGTAAATTCGATAAAGGTTTAACTATCCAGGAATTGGAAGACAGACATGAATTAACAGTTGCAGTACCTTCTGATACTGCTAAAGATGACAACAACGATACTACTATCGACAGATGTAGTGACAACTCTGGTGGATAATTCTATCAGCTGGAAAAGGCTGAATTAGTTTAGCCTTTTCCATTTTGTTTTTTATTCTTTAACAATCAAACTCAATTTAAAATG
>CALIAG010000313.1 GCA_938041325.1 uncultured Saprospiraceae bacterium
TTGTAGAAGGTTGAGTAAAAATCCAATATTCGTTTTTACTCCTCGAATTCTAAATTCTCTTAAGGCACGGTGCAATCGCAAAGCCGCATCTTTTAAAGTTCTTCCAGAGCCCGTAACCTTCACCAACATGCTATCAAAGAAGGGCGAAATTTTAGCCCCCGCATATGCACTACCCGCATCCAATCGAATACCAAAACCACTTGCACTTCTATAAGCGATGAGTGTCCCATAATCAGGTTTGAAATTTTGAGAAGGATCTTCCGTAGTGATTCTGCATTGGATGGCAAAGCAAGTCCATTGAATATCATCCTGACTCTTTATGTTCATCTTGGGATGAGCCAACTCATAGCCCATCGCAATTAATATTTGAGAACTTACCAAATCAATACCAGTGATTACTTCGGTAATGGTATGCTCTACTTGTATTCTTGGATTGACTTCGATGAAATAAATATTTTCAGATGCATCGACCAAAAATTCTACCGTACCTGCATGACTGTAATTGACATGTTTGCAAATGCGAAGTGCGTAGTCGTAAAGTGCATCCTTTGTTTCTTGTTTTAGTGAAACGGATGGAGCAATCTCTACTACTTTTTGGAAACGTCTTTGGACAGAACAGTCTCTTTCAAAAAGGTGAACCAAATTCCCATATTTATCACCAAGAATTTGGACTTCAATATGTTTGGGGTTTTCGATGTATTTTTCTAAAAAGATAGTTCCATCACCGAAGGCAGTTTCTGCTTCTCCTTTTGCTTCCTTGTATTCGGTAATCAATTCATCGTGATTCCTTACGATCCGCATACCTCTTCCACCTCCACCTGCTGCGGCTTTTATCATAATCGGAAAGCCAATTTTAGCAGCTTCTTTTTTGACAACATCCTCGCTTGTCAATTCTTCTTTGCTGTCTTCTATTAAAGGAACACCAACTTCACGTGCAATTATTTTGGCGGCGACTTTGTCCCCTAATCGATCCATCACTTCTGGATCAGGACCTATAAAAGCGATTCCTTCTTCTCTACATCTCCTGGCGAAATTTACATTTTCAGAAAGAAAGCCGTAGCCAGGATGGATGGCATCGATTTCATTTTTTTTTGCAACGCGCAGCAATTCTTCAATATCAAGATATGGTTTTAATGGAGCGTCATTTTCACCTATTTGATAAGCTTCATCCGCCTTATAGCGGTGAAGGGAATAACGATCTTCGTAGGTATAAATCGCTACTGTTTTTAATTGAAGTTCTGATGCAGCCCGTAAAATTCGAATAGCAATTTCTCCTCGATTAGCAACCATAAGTTTCTTGAATCGACGTATCTGAGTCTTCATATTTTTATTTTAATATTAAAAGGTTACCACTAAATAAAAAAGCTTATTCTTACCTAGGTAAACCCCTTATTTGGATAGGGACTGTAAATATCAAAAAGATTTGATTAAAAAGGAAAGTGAGCGCGTATTTTATTAATAAAGGATACGAGTCAGGAAGGAAATTGTTTTGGATGAGGCCTTTAATGGAGTATATGTTAAAAACCCTTTGCAAAATCAATGTTCTGCAAAGGGTTTCAAACTATTATATAAATCAATAATTATTTTTTCAGAATGACCGTTGTTGTGAAGCTATGGCCATTTGACCGGAAGTTTACCAAATAAATACCATCTGAAAATTCTAATAGAGATGTTTCAAGGCCTAAAGATGAATTGGCTTGTTTAAAGAATTCCTGTTTAACCAATTCTCCTTTTGTATTGTAAATCGATAAAGTCGATTCTGATATATTGCCATCGAGGACTTTAATGTTAAGTTGACCAGGAGTTGGATTCGGACTTAAACTTATTTTAAACTGGTTGGGTACTTCGAAAACGGAAGTATTCACATCGACGGTAATTTCTTGAGAGGCAACTTCATTGCCGCAAGGATTTGTACTTGTCAGTTGAACAGTATAAGTGCCGGGTTCTGTAAAAATATGATTTGGACTTTCTTCCGTAGAGGTATTTCCATCACCAAAATCCCATGAATAGGATACTGCGTTATTCGATGTATTTGTAAAATCAACTTCTAGTTCATTATCAGCATAAGTGAAATTGCTAATTGGGCCTTCTTCTATCAAGATATAGTTTACAAATTCAATAGTGTCAGCGCCTGCATCGTTGCTTGCGATTAATCTTATGTCATATTGTCCAGCTGCATTGTAAGTGACTACTGGGTTTTGTTGATTTGAGTTTTCAGGCATTCCACCAGGAAAAACCCATTGCCAGTTGCTAGTGTTCAAGGAAGATTCGTCTGTAAATTGAATTTCCATTGGAGAGCAGCCTTCTGTTTCATTGCTTGATATGTTTGCCTGAGGAATGGAAACCACAGTGACTTCTGTACTATGTACGTTGGTTGCACAGTCATTGAATGCTGTCAAGCTAATGGTATAAGTTCCGTCAACGCTATAAGTATGTGATGGAGTTTCTTCAGTACTTGTATTGCCATCTCCAAAGTCCCATTCGTAAGAAATTCCATAAGAACTCCAATTGATGAAGCTTACCTCTAACAGGTCGACTTCTACTTCAAAGAAAGGCGCTGCAGGCAATACAACGTGTACAAAATCAGCAAAGGAGGTATCCACAACTCCTCCAACGTTTCTTACGATCATTTTTACATTATAAGTACCTAAAGAATCGTAAGTGACTATTGGATTGTCTTCGGTTGAACTACTTGGATTTCCTCCTGGAAAAAACCATTCTCTACTCAAGATTTCAGTTTCAGAACTAGTCATATCCATGAATGAAAACTCACCTCCAATACAGTTAGAAATTTTATCTACTTGGATGCTTGCTGCAGGTGCGGCTGACTCTACATAACAATCGCTTGTAACATCTACGTTGTCTATTGCAAAATAACCATGGTTGTAGCTGATGATTTCAATTTTAACTTTTACGTCTTCATAACCAGCATAGGCAGATAGGTCTACGCTCATGCAATTGCCTTCCGTACACCATTCTCCTGCGAGTTCAGCAGAGGTGAGGAAGTTGTTGTTTCCTTCTTCTGCAATCGAAAATGCGAGATCATTGAAAGTTTGTCCACCATCACTAGAAACATATATCATTAAACTATCGCTTTGGACTCCTGGTACATCCATTGAATAATGATAATCAAAGTTCATTTTAGCATTGGTCCTATTGACTAAGTTGATACTCGGAGAAATAATTGCGTTGATAGATCCTTCAGGAGTTCCAGAAAAACTATATATAAAAGTTCCTAAGACCAATGCTCGGTCTGGTTCTGAAAAAGTACCTAAATTGTCTACTTCCCAAGTGTATCCTGTACCGGGATTTTCAACTATCCATTCGTATTGTCCAGCTCTGAACTCATTAATGGATAAGTAATTTTCAAAATTTTCGGTGTAAAAAGTTTCTTCACACAAGGTAGTCCCAAACACATTGTTTTGAGCAAGGCACAATAGTCCGAATAGGCATAGATAGAGATGTTTCATATGGCAATAATGGTTATATCGGGAGATATAGTTGAAATCAAATAAGAGGGGGATTAGATAGAAGCATTGAGGGAATGGCTTCAAGAGAGGGGAATACGGGTTAATTGATTTAAAAAACATGCCAAAAAAGAAAAATTAAACAGCTATCATTCAAATTGGTGTAGTTTTGTTGAATTAATTATTGCTCAGGATAAAAAATAGTTTGAAAATGAAGTATTTCTATGTTCAACTTTTTTTGATGGTTTTTATTTTTGGTTGTGAAAGACCAACGGAGCAAACAAGTTATGCGGAACCGATTTTAAGCGAATTGAAAAATCCATGTACTGAAGGAGGAGAACCTAATCTTTTCGTTTCTGAAAATAATGAGGTATATTTTTCTTGGGTAGAATATTTGAACGATACGACTGATGCTTTGCTTTATTCGAAGTTAGAAAATGAAAAATGGACCAATCCTAAGACAATTGCTCAAGGATCTGATTGGTTTGTCAACTGGGCTGACTTTCCTTCTATAGTAGCGTATAAAGATGGGGGAAAAACGCTTGCCGCCCATTGGCTTCAAAAAAGTGCAAATGGAACTTATGATTACGACGTCCATATTTCTCAATCATTGGATGGAGGAGTTAACTGGCAACCATCCTTTATTCCACATACGGATGGGGTGTCTGCTGAACATGGTTTTGTGTCAATGGTGCCTTTGTCCGAAGACAAAGTTTTCGCAACTTGGTTGGATGGTAGAAATACAAAAAGGGAAGAGCATACTGGTGATTCTCATGGTCACCATGGATCTATGACTTTACGTGCTGCAACTTTTGACCGAAATGGAAAATTGGAAGATGAAATTCAATTGGATGAACGTATTTGTGATTGCTGTCAAACGAGTGCTGCTTTAACGGATAATGGTGTAATTGTAGCTTACAGAGATCGGTCGGAAAGTGAAATACGGGATATTTCTGTGGTCAGACAGTTGGATGGGAAATGGACAAGTCCTTCAGTGGTTTATGCAGACAATTGGCAGATTACTGGTTGCCCGGTCAATGGTCCTCGTATTGCAGCAGATGGAGGCAACGTTGCCTTAGTGTGGTATACAATGGCGAATGGAAATGCTCAGGTGAAAATAGCATTTTCAAGTAATAGTGGAAGAAGATTTGATACTCCAATTTTGGTAGCTGGAGGAAACCCATTGGGAAGGGTGGATGTAGTTTATATTGATGGAGATGAAGTTTTGGTGACTTGGTTGGAAAAGACGGAAAAAGGTGCAGAGATCAGAGGGTTGAGAGTTGGACCCAAAGGGAAAATTGGAGAAGATTTCTTGCTTGCTGAATCGAATGAATCGAGAAGGAGTGGTTTTCCGAGAATGGTTAAAGTGGAGGATAAGATTGTTCTGGCTTGGACAGTGGGGGATAGTTTGACTAGGGTTAGAACAGGGGTGTTAGATATTAGATAGTTAGACTACTAGACTGTCTTTTGACGATGTGTTTGCCTTTTCTTTAATATAAAAATTAAAAAAGCCCTTGGTTAAAACCAAGGACTTCCTATTTTCTGTAGCGAGAGGGAGACTTGAACTCCCGACCTCAGGATTATGAATCCTGCGCTCTAACCAGCTGAGCTACCTCGCCATTATCTATGCTTTGCAAAGCGGATGCAAATATAAGCGAATTTCATTGTTTTGTAAATAGTCGGGCAGATATTTTTTGAAAGAAAGAAATTTTCCTTTTGAAACGCATAATTACCTTCCTTTTTATTGGATTTCGCCCTTTTTCAATGGAATTTTGAGAGTTCTACTAGGGAATGCTCATCTCTTTGAGAACTTGTTTCGAGACGAATAAGTTCTTGATTTTGGGATAAATAGCTATTTGTCAGTAAAGTCTACATGAATTTGTGGTATTCTTGATCTTAGATTTGTCATAGCTGTGACTTGAAAACCGCTTCCATTTTTGACAACTTCCGTGATTTTGATCAAAAAAAAACAAGCAATCAGTTTGATTACCTGTTTTTATAGTTTTTTTGTCTAAAAGTCTAAAAGTCTAAAAGTCTAAAAGTCTAAAAGTCTAAAAGTCTAAAAGTCTAAAAGTCTAAAAGTCTAATTATTCGGTGCGCCCGCATCAAGCCAGCATTTGAGTTCGCCCAATTGTTCACTCGTCATGCTTCCTCCCTGAGGCATATCTTGTTCGTCCAATACCCTGTCTTCTAAACCACCATTATCTGCATAGACCTTAATTTGATCGTAATTGATCAGTTCAGATACACTTGATCCGGCTCCATGGCAACTCGCATTGCCACATTTGGATTCCAATAAGGGGAATATAGTTGCTGCAAAAGTGGCGGTGTTGCAATCGACATTTGCAATAGGTGTTTTGTCATCGTCTTTGTTACAAGCACTGATTAAAATAAAAATTAAACTGGCTATAAATAAAAGAGAAATGCGATTCATACTTTAGGTTTTTATTTCTTTATAAAGTAAATGTATTTGTACGCGAATAAATTGTACGGTTCAACTTTGAATTTGTCGCGTAGTTATTGTTTACGTAAATAAAATTGAAACGTTGGTTTAATTTGATAGCGAATTTACAGAATTAAAACAAATGGATTAAAGACATTCCAAATTGTTTTTTTACTCAAGCTTTTGAAGCTTAGAAAAATAACAGATTAACTACAATTATTGATTAGTCATTGATAAATTTAAACGGCACAAGTGTTTTTAGATAAAATAGATTTTGGCAACTCACCATTTTATTTTCCATGCAAAATTTTGAATTAATAAAGCTATTGTCTAAATTTATAAACATACGTCGAAAGTAGTAGGATTTCCTAGAATCTTCGACATACCCAAATAAACAAAAAACCTAGCATTGTTAGGTTTCTAAACACATCTAAAAGAGCAACTTAGCTCGAATACTGTTCCCAAATAGATTAAAAAACTGATTAAATGTCAGGTTTTTAAAAACACATCTATTTAAGTATTATTCAATTTTTCGGCTTACACAAAAAAAATAAAACCTGTTAATTATCAGGTTTTTAAGCAGGTCCTGCAAAAAGGAATTTGTTCATCAAGTTGTATTGCACTTTTGGGCTTTTGCTATGTTAGGAATGATTATTCGTGATTCGAATCTTTCAGTGTTGGATTTTCCAACACCTGATTGTTGTATAGTATTTAATTTTTAACCCTAAAACATTTAATTATGTACAAATTTTTACCCAAGCTTATTTTATGCAGTCTTTTTTTATTCTCAACTCAGATAGGACTGTTTGCACAATGTAGTGTTCCTTATGTTTTTACTGTTAGTTCAATTGT
>CALIAG010000314.1 GCA_938041325.1 uncultured Saprospiraceae bacterium
ATGAAGGATTAGGAGCAGAAATAGGTGTACTACCATTGTCCCAAGTCGGGGTATTTGTCATGATAGCATCTTTACCACATTCAGAATCCGGTTTGAATAGGATAGTGCTTTGTGAAAAAGAAGAACCACTAATAATTAAAAAAAGAATAGTTTGAAATAGCTTCATCTTTATTCTATTTGTTTTAGGGTTGGGGGCAATCAATGATTAAAGTTTAATTCACATTAATTTATCCCAGTAGTTTTTATCACTTTTTAATTTCTTTCAAAGCCTTTTTCGCATGTTCATTTTTAGGATTTAATTCCAGTGATTTCTCATAAGCAATAATGCCTTGTTCTATATTGCCAGCTTTTACCAAGCACTCCCCATAACTGTCAAAGGTATTAAAAGCCTTAGGGTACAGTTCCGTATTCAACTTCAAAATTTTCAGGGCATCATCTATTTTGCCTGAACCCATCAGTTGATATCCAAAAAGAGTGATTCCGTCTTCAGACAAATTATATTCATCCTGTTTTAAGTCAGCTTTACTTACATAAGCTATAACTTCGTCTATGTTTTTTCCATCTTTTAAAAGATCAAATAACTGTTTCTTATTCATCATTAGCAGCTTTACTTTTTGCTCTGCCAATGTTTCTACTCCATATTCGATCCTTTGTTTGTCTGTAATTTTTGTGGTATCCAATTCGGGCATTTCCCAAGGATTATCTCTGCCCATTTTCAGAAATTGCGTTCCAAATATTTGAGGTTTATTTCGACCCACTAAATCTCTATCAATAGCTGCTGCCAACAACCATTTATCTCTAGTAGAATCTAAATCAACCGCTTTCTGCATCATCTTGACTGCCATGCCAGAGGCAATTGTATCTCCTCCATGCTGAAATACCATAGCAGCATTTGCATAATCTTCAGAAGTAACGACCTTGTTGGAATCCAAAAGTTCATAGACTCTCTTTTGCCGTTCTTCGTCTCGCTTAGACACAATATCCCAATCAATATCTGCTGTTTGTCGGTCTTCTTGGTCAGCTTTGTAAATGGCTTTCAATTCTTGATTTGAAGGTACTTCTGTGAGGGGAGAAGTTTTTTGAATGGTATTGTCGCAAGATAAAAAAGAAGCGATTAGCAATAGGTAAAGAAATTTTTCCATGTTTTGTGTTTTAGTTTCTGATTACTAAGGTATGTAAATAGCTTGAACAGGAATGGAATTTCTAGATATAAATTTCAAGCAAAGATGAACATTCGAAATTTTAGTTAATGATATAAGGTTATTTGAAAGTAGACCAAAAAATTCCGTGGCAAGCCATTTCTAATAATTTGATAAAATTGAATTTTGGGGGATTGTCGAAATGAAAGAGACTTTAAAAGGTATTTTGTTCATTCAAGTTTTGAAATCGCACTGTCAAGTGGTGTGCTAATGAAATAAAATAGAACGTTCAATTTCTTTATTTTCAATTTAGAAAAAATAATTATCTTTAGATAGCTGTAAATATCCAAAACCAAAAAATGAGAACAATAATTACAAAAGAACTGCTCAAATACAATCCCTCCTTTTCAGAAGCAGAAATAGAACTAGGCCTTTCCTTATTTGAAGAAAAAGAATTCAAAGCAAATTCGCTTATTTCCCAAATTGGAGAAATTTGTCAGTATATATTTTTTACAGAATCTTCTATTACAAGATGTTTCTATAATGATGCAGAAGGAAAAGAGCAAACACTTTGGATGAAATCAGAACAATCCTTTATCACAGAATACAAGAGTTTTGTCAATGGAAGTAAATCTGAGTTTTCATTGCAGTTCTACGAAGACACCAAAGTTTTAATGATTTCAAGAGCAAACCTTTTGAAGCTATATTCCGAATCAAAAAATTGGGCGTTGTTCGGGATCTCACTTACCGAACAAGTACACATTACATTGATTGATGTATTCGTTAATCTATTGTCAAACGATGCGACGAGAAATTACCAATACATTGAATATGCATTTCCCCGATTCCTTCAAGTTGCCCCATTAAAAGATATCGCTTCAATGTTGCAAATGTCTCAAGTTAGTCTTTCGAGAATCCGCGCAGGAAATCAATTGAAAAAGTAATTATTTAACAAATGTAAAGTCGATTCTATTTAGATTTTATTTCCTTTGTATTTTAAACTTATTCAAAATCAATTCTATTTTCTGTTATGACAAGTCAATCTTCCAATTCGCAAAACGCTAAGGCCAATACCATAAAAAAGACCTTCAGCCGAACGACAGCAATTAGTCAACTCATTAATGCAGAACCTTCTATAGTTTGGTCATTATTAACCAATGCAGCTGATTTTGCAAGATGGAATTCGACTGTTGTATCTATCGAAGGAGACATTAAAGCAGGCCAAAAAATAAAACTTAAAAGCACACTTGATGAATCAAGAACCTTTAAATTAAAAGTGAAAGAGTTTGTTCCAAACAAAAAATTGACTTGGGGTGATGCAATGGGCCAAAGAACCTTTACGCTGAGAGAAGAAGGCAGTAAAACACATTTCACAATGCACGAAAAAATAGGAGGACCTTTGTTTCCTTTATTTGCGAGTAAGATTCCTTCATTTGATGAATCTTTTGAGCAATTTTCAGCAGATTTAGCAAGAGCAGCGGAATCAAAATAAACAAACATGGATTACAAGAAAAAAATAGGAACCAAAGAAAATCCACTTGTGCTAAAGACACCACCGTTGAGTTCTGAATATACGATGCATGTGGCGGAAAAGGACGGCAGGGACATTTTAGTGTGTACCGTGAAGAAAACGGTTCTCCATTATGATCTTCGTTGTCTCGAAGATTTGCGTAAAATGTTGAAAGAACACGGAGACTGGATTTTCATGGGAAGTAAAGATGAAAAAGTGGAGGCTAAGCCGGACACTGTTGAATATTGGGGAAGATCTTCTGACAATCCAATTGGTGGCTGGTATGGACTTAAAAAAGGTTTGAGAGGAAGGTTTGGAATGTACATTCCGCCATTGATGGAACATTTGGGATGGGCAGAGATCGAACACAATAAGCGGAACAATCGAATGAAGTACAAATAGTGATCGTATCAGGGGAATTTATTCCCCTTTTTTCTTTGCTACAATTAATGGCAAATAAATTTGCCAGATACGAAAAGAGAACTAAAATTTGATTGACTTTTAGGGAATATTACTAAT
>CALIAG010000315.1 GCA_938041325.1 uncultured Saprospiraceae bacterium
TATTCTCCTTCAGCTCTTATATCATCTAAGGTATTAGTTAAATAGTGAGCTCTTAGAGGTGTCGTTTCTAATACAACAGAATTTGATTCTTCACATATCTCATAAATGAACATTCCTGTCCAAGAACTTGAAATCCATTTGCTATCCTCTCCTTGATATTTTTTGGAGAATAGCTTTTCCTTTAAATTTTCATAGTCGCTTGAGCCTACTTTTTCATCATCTTTTCTCCTGAATCTAATATTATAATGTGTGTAACTTGACATTCCGATTTTCTTGGTGATTTTTCTTTTTTCTGGAGATGCCGAACATCCCCGTGTATATTAGCCTTTACCAGCTATGGCCGTCATAGCTTTAGTTTTACAAACTACAATTCCAAACACCTAAACCAAACGTCTTGTTGCTAGTCGTTTTATTCTCATAAATACTAGACTTCATTCTAAATAATTTAGTTTGGCTAAAAACTAGTCTTTTTAGCTCATAAAACCATTTTAGAATAAAGTCTACTATATGATTCCGTATGTAGCAATCATTTTTTCAATTTGAAGTCTATGTCTTAAAATATGAACGATTGCATGTTCAATAATAGCTTCTAAATCGTAAGTGGTCCAAGAAGTTTTGATTATAGTATTCATTAATTCTCTATACTTCAAATGCCATTTGTCTTCAAAAGTTTCAACAGTGTATTCAAACATTTTTCCAAGTTCAAATATTCCTTGTTCCGTTTTTTCAATTTCTATTTTGGGAACAACATAATTATCCCCAAACCTTTTTCTAATATAATTTGCATAAGCATATCCTGAATTAATCATATGCAAAACTATATTTCTTATTGATTGAAAGTCAAGCCCAGTTTTTTCATTGTATACTTTTTGGAATTCAGCGTCAGGAATTTGCAAGAGCAAGTCTTTTAATTCGTTCAGAGCTTTTTCGTATTCGTCAGTTAAAGCTCCAATAGCTCCTTTTCTATAGGTTCTATTCATTTTGGTTTCTTTTTTATTTAATTGCTAACGGACGTTTAGTATATGAAGCGTAGCCTGCCGATAGGCGGCTATGATTTCAGATATAGTATTATATACTTTTTTTGTTTTTTTCAATTTTATTTAAATCGTCTTGGAATTTATTCAGTCTGTCCATCCAGCCTTGTAATTTCTTTTCAACTCTTAATCCTTTGTCCTTAATAAAGTCTAATTGAATTTCTTGTCCTCTAATTTGACAATGTGAGCAATCATTAACATGAGTCTCATAAGTTATGTAATCCCACCATGCTATAAAGTCCAACAAAATTGGTTCATACATTGGATTTCTTTGAATTGACCATGAATAAATCAGATTGGGAATTTCATCATTTAATTCCCATCTTGGTTTTCCATTGAATTCTCTTTCAGTTTCTCTTACAATTGTCTATCCTGATTTCTCCAATTGATTTCTCAATTCAGCAATCTGCTTACCTTGTTTTGTATTAGTTAAATTTATCTTGGACACTTAATTTCTCTTTTTGTCAATTGTACGGCCCGCGCATCTGCAGTACGGAGCGAATGCAGAGTATTGTCAGCTACGCATTGTTCTTTTCTTTCTTTCTTCATTATGCTCTCAAGAAGTTTTTAACTTTCTTCTGTTCTCTTTTCCTCGTTTTTTCATCTCTAACAAGAATGAACTCATGTTTCTTTATCATCAACTTCCACCAAATTTTCGCTCTGATTAAATTACCAGAATGTTTCTCTAATCTATAACTCAACTCTATGTTTGGTTCCTCTTTATCGTTTATTATTCTACTCAGTTTTGTATAATGAATTGATAAGTCTTCCGAAATTTCTTTTCTTGTCTTTTTTACAACTCTAATATATTCGGCTAGATATTTACCAAATGTTTTATCCATTGAGAATTGTTCCTTCTTTACATATTCTTCAATTTGAAATCTTAACCTCATTACATCTGACAATATCATATCTTCATCACTCATGTTCCTTAGAAGATTCATTCTGTACTCTCTAATTTCTTTATCAGATTCCTCTTTTTCTTCTTTTGTCAGGTCAGCAGGAATCATCATAGACTCTGCTATTTCTTCATCAGTATACTTTTTTCTTAACTCTTGATATATTTTATCGTATTTCATATTATTGATATTTTTGAATTATTCTAATTGCTTCTCTTCCTTGTATTCCTAGCTGTCTCCCAAACTGACTAAATCCATATTTATTTACGTACAAGTTTATTAGTTCTGATTTGGGGACTAATGATGTAAATCCATTATAATTATTCTCAAATGCTATTTGAATCGCAAAAGCAATAAGACAACCCGCTACATTATCTATTTTCTTGTTTGGTGATTTATTGTCATTCGAAATTTCAATTAAATTAATGTGTATTCTATACTCTTCTCGAACATCAATTACAGATAATAATCCATGGATTTCTGGTTTTGCTCTTTCATCATTTAAAGCAATAATTTTGAAGACATGATTCTTCTTTTCTTTGATCCAATCAAATTCGAATTGCTTTGTTTTTTTGATTAATTTAAAGTCAGAATCCTTAACTTCAACTATTTCAGCCTCAACCTCTTCTTGTTTTTCTAAGTCTAGTAGTTTCATAAATAAGAAAGTTATTTTACAAATATCGTAAAATAACTTGATTTAATCCAGTATTTATTGCTTTTTAATTGAAGAGAACGGCTCGCGTAGCTGCAGTACGGAGCGAATGCGCAGTATTGACAGCTACGCATTGTTGGGCATTCGTCTTTATTATTTAGGAAATAAACTTTTTACTAGGAATCTATTTTTTCTGTACTATAATACAAATCCTTCATTGGAATTATTAAGTCTAAAGATTGTATTTTCACCTCTGCATCCAAACCATTATATCTTGTAATTCTCCATAAATCGCTATTCTCTTTTTTATAATGTACATCAACAACATATTTGTCTTGCTCTATCAAAACGTACTCTTTAAAAGATGGTATCTGTCTATATAAATAGAATTTGTCACCTCTATCGTAACCTGATGTCGATTTAGATAGAACTTCAATAATTAGAATTGGATTAGAAACAGAATTCTTATCTTTCTTCGATTCCTTTCCATCTTCACAAATTACCATTGAATCAGGGTAAACATAACTATTGGAATTCTCAATAAATAATTTGACATCACTGTTGAATGGTAGACAACTTGATCCTCTTAACTTTAATTGAACTCTTAACTCAGTGTACACATTTCCACTTATCTTTCCATGATTTACTGTTCCTCCAGCTAATGCATATATTTTGCCATCATGATATTCATATCTTGTTCCCGATTCTATTTCCTGAATTATATATTCTTCAACCGTAAGAATTGGTAATTTATGAGCTTTCATATATCTCTTTTTATAACAAGATAATCAAATAAACAGACAGTTTCAATATTCAAAAATAACTAATTGATTATCAATTAATTATAATTAATCATCAAATATTTTCTATCTGGAATCATTCTACTTTCTAATTCGTAGTTTTCAATATATTATAATATACATTTCAATGTTTTCTTGATGATGCCCAAC
>CALIAG010000316.1 GCA_938041325.1 uncultured Saprospiraceae bacterium
GAATATTTACAAAGTCCGCCAAATATAAAATTTGGCGATTATAGTAGAAAAAATAAAAGTGAAATATTTATATTTAGCTAAGTAATAAACCGAAACGACAGTGCTTATCACCTGCCCTACAATTTCTTATACTAAACGTTATGCTTCAGCTTGAAGAAACTGATTTGACTATAGAATTAATATTCGATTGTAAAAACGAAAAACTGAAATTAGGAGAAGAAATCCCAACGACCATTGAAAGCGAGGAATTAGTCAATAATGATGGCTTATTATCTTGGAAAAAGATATGGAAAATTAATGGAGAGAATATATCAAAACCTAAAACATTCATAATCAGAAAAGTTTACGATGGAGATGAAGATTTTGCATTCAAAACAGAGGCTCAATTAATTGCACAATGCAAAGCTAATGAAATTGATACTTCTAAAGGAAACGGAGAAGATTTTAATAATGTTGAGAAAAGACAAAAGCTAAGAGAATTTAATCAAGCAAACGATATAGCTTTTGATTATCAAACAATTGAGATTCCGAGTACTGGTAAAACAAAAGTAAAAGCAATTGGTGACTCAATAAAAAAGGCTCTTCCATCCTTTCAATATTTTAAAGCTGATACTTCCCTATCTGACACGGACACAACCATACAAAATTATTTTAAGGATATGGCTTTCAACCTTATCAAGGAAAAGGTCGATACTGATTTAATAGAGAAATCCGTTCGAAACCAATTAGAAACTGTTTTAGAAAAAGTAACAGACAAAATAAACGATGTAGTGAAATCGACTGAAAAAGTTGAACCAAAAATTTCATTTGATTGGAGTAAGTTAATCAAGACATCATTTGTCAGCACATCATCTGGAGATGAAATTCCACTGAGTTCAAGAGGAGATGGATTCAGGAGAATTACTATGATGTCTTATTTTGAGTATTTGGCTGAAACAAGTAAAACGGACGAAAGTCAAAAAATAATATTTGGATTTGAAGAACCCGAAACATTTTTACATCCATCGGCTCAAGAAAATTTATTTGACAAACTTAATTCTTTAACCAACAATGGTTATCAAGTAATTACTTCAACACATTCGCCAACAATTGTCGGTAACACTAAAAGGGAAAACATTATTCACATATCTAATCCAGAAAATGTTTACACAGTCAATCAAATTGATATTGATTACAAAACATTGGCAATTGATTTAGGTATAAAACCAGATAATACATTTACACCATTATTTTCAACTTCAAGATTGTTATTTCTTGTCGAAGGAATTAGCGATGTTGTTGCTATGCATCATCAAGCAAATATCTACAAGCAAAATAATATCATAGAACACACATTTGACGAACTTAATATCAATATCATACCTATTGGAGGTTGTGGAGAGGTCAAACATTGGGTAAATCTCGACTTATTTACCAAATTAGGAAAACCATATTTTATCTTGTTGGATAGTGACAAAGAAAATTTAGAACAAGTTTCACCTAATCGCACAGCATTAATTAATTACGGACTATCTGATAATGTAGATTTTTACATAACCAAAAAACGTCTTTTAGAAAATTATATTCATCCTTCGGCATTGGAGAGACTTGTTCCCGGAAGTGCCTTAGCTTATGGAGATTTCGACCACGCAAAGAATTTATGTAAAAGTCATCCAGATTCAGTAATTAGAGCAAGACTTGGTGGTAAAGGTGTAGCAGAAAGACATTACCCAAATTTGACATTTGATGAATTGAGATTAACTTGGTATGATGGAAATGAAGACGAGTTTTTAAATTTATACCAAAAAATGATTGATAAACTGAATGCGTAAAAGCAGAAAGCATAACAAAGAACTGAGATAAAAAACAAACAAATTCTTCCTTAATCTGAGACATTATTATTCTAGGCTCATAGATTCAATAACTTGGTTCTTTGAGCTTTTTTATTGTATTTATTTTCTAATTTATCTTGGCAATATCGAAACGTAATTTTCGTCATATGGCCTGCCAGATTTCGCAATGGCAAAACACTGTTTAAGTAGCTTGTTAGCTACTGCTATCAAAGCAAGCTTTTTGCTTTTCCCTTTGTTTACTATCCGCTCATAAACCGCCGTACATGCCTTGTTATGTTTACAAGCATTAAAAGAGCATAGAAATAATAGGTTACGCAGTTTTCTATTACCTACCTTACTTATTCGTGAACGACCTCTAACGCTGCTCCCTGACTCTCTTATCGTTGGGGTTATGCCAACGTAACTACAAAGCTGTGCTGCAGTCTCAAACTTGGAAAAACCGTCGGTCACAACTATTAAAAACAACGCTGTCTTTTGACCTATTCCCGGTATGGAAGTCAACAGGGTCAATTGCTCCTGTTGATCCTCTTTTACCAACGACAGAATCTTTGATTCGATAGCCGCTATTTCTTTATCCAGCTGTTTCCTGTTACGGATTAAAGAACGATAAACAAACTTTGACGGAACACCCAAAACAACTTCTCCATGTATCTTGTTTTTGGTTGCTGTACGATGTTTTAAATAAGCATCCAGTAATCTGAATAGTTGTAAGCATTCACTTTGGATATCCGTCAAAGCATTGTAAATGGGGACTTCATTGATTAAAGCATATTCACAAATAGCCTTTGCATCACTTTTGTCTGTTTTTACTTTTGCTAATTTCATTTGAATAAATCGCTTTATTGATAAAGGATTTACAACTGATACCCGTACTTGGTTTTTGTAAAGAAACTGTGCAAGTCTGTAATGATAATAACCTGTAGCCTCCATAACAACCAATGAAGTATTCGGTAACACCTTAAGAAGTTTTTTAAAACCAGATTCATCATTCTTGTACTGATGATGACCTACTATACTACCATGTACATCAAAGACATCTTTACCAATGTCAACTCCATAAGTTTCTTTATATTTAATCATACAAATTAGTTTATGAAAGAACTAGCTACCAGTATCACAACAACTTGAAAACGAGATCTAAGGTCTCACAGAACTGAACGTGATTTAAGTAGTAAAAGAGAGAGGGTTATCAATGTTGTCGAAGTCGTAAGCTTCACCGTGTATACTAACCTTAATTCTCTCTTTTGTTCTTTCTGATTATTAAACAATTTAATGAGAATCAAACTTAAGACGTGTATAATTCATTGCTAGTACTCGCCTACTTACGAAAATCCTCGCGGATTTTCTATTTGGTGTGTATTTGCTAAATTAGTTGCTGAAACACGCAACGAAATCATACACAAACACGTTGGCATTAATATTCCATGAAACCCGATTCTATTAACATAGCGCAAATAATTAATGAAACAACAATAAAGCAAAATAGTAATGATTTTGCTGTATGTTGGATTAAAAATGAAGTGGAGGGAATTGAAATAGATAGTGTTTTGTATAATAACGTCTCGAATTCTATTTTTTTTCTCGACCCTAAATATCAATGGAAGATATTTAAAAATAATAACTCTACTTCTTCTGGGTATATTTTGTACTTGGCTAGTGAGGTTTTAAATAATCCTATTTTAAGTAATCTTCACATTAATAAAGTAAGGCTATTCAATTCAGGTGAAATTCCATTATTTAAATTAAGTCCTGGTATTGAAAAAAGAACACAAGCAATTTTGGAAATGATTGATGAGCTTTTGGGGTCGCACCTTAACCATAAAGATGATGCTATACTTTCTCTATTAAACACTTTTTTTGTATACTGCGACGGACAATGCAATATCAAATCAATTGTTTCAGGCAATAACTACAAAACTAACTTAGTCTATAAATTCAAAAAACTAGTTGACAAACACCTATTGAAAAATCATGAAGTAACTTATTATGCCAAACTTTTAAATATATCACCAAAATATTTGAATGAATGTGTACAAGAAGTGTTGGGCGCAAGCTCAAAAAGTATTATTATTGAACAACTACTTATGAGGTCTAGGCACTCCTTAAAATTTTCAAATAAATCTATAAAAGAAATAAGTTTCGAATTAGGCTTTTCTTCTCCTGATTATTTCAGTTACTTTTTTAAAACTCACACTGGAATTACACCTTCATCCCTTAGAAATAATTGATATTTCCGAAATCCTAAGTATTTACCGTGATTTTCACATTGTAGCAATACAATTTCAAATGTATTATTACAATAAACTTAATCATGGACAGAAAAAAATTCATAAAAACTGCGGGAATTGGGTTAGGTATTGCTATAATTCCTGGGATACTAAAAAGTCAAAACGTAAAAGCCAATAAATTTGACACAAGCAATACTAAACCCAAGATTATTAAAGAATCAGAAGGTAGTATTTTGAATGTTATTGGTGATATACAGACTCATAAAATTAGTGGTTTAGACACTAATAATCAAATTGTTGAGTGGACAAATAACGTAGCTCCCGGTATAGGAATTCCACCACATATTCATACAAAAGAGGATGAGATTTTTAGAGTAATTAAAGGCAAGGTAGAGCTTATGATTGGTGGAGAGACGATTATTCTGAAATCTGGTGATATAGCATATGCACCTAAAAACGTTGTTCATTCATGGAAAATTATTGGAACAGAGAATGCTAGTATGTGTACCAGTGCTTTTCCGGCTGGAATAGAAATTATGTTTGCGGAATTAGGAAAACTTCCTCCAGGTCCGCCAGATCTTGCAAAAGTATCTGAAATTTGTGCGAAACATGGCATCAGTTTTGTTTAAATACTAATGCCAACAATGTATAAAAGCAATAGCGGTTTGGGTGCATACTCAAACCGTTTTTGTTTTTAATTAAGTATATTATGAGCCGAAAAACGAGGGTAATTAATCCGCTACTGCTTTTATACTAACCGTTGCCTACCATATTAAACCAACTTTTTGCAAATGAAGAAAATATTTAAAATTATCGGATGGACTGTTCTAATTCTGCTATTAGGCGGGATAGCTATAGGAACCTATTTTTATCAAACCGACCCAATGATAAAAGCAATCGTGAACAACGATGAATCCAAATTATATTATTTCCCGTCCAAAGAAATGGCGAATATGGACGAATTGGATTATGTTGAATCTACCTTAAGAGTCGAAGACTCTATAAAAATCTATACTTATCAATTCAATCCGACAGGAGAAAATAAAGCAAATATTTTCCTAATTCACGGAGCAGGTGGAAATGTAAGTTCATATAGAAATCTTATAAAACCACTAACGGACAATGGATTTGCAGTTTACGCATTGGATTGGAGAGGTTATGGAAAATCAACTGGATTCCCCAATTATAAAGGAGTTATGAAGGATACCGAAATCGCGTTTCAGGACTTTTCCTCAAAAATAGCTCAAGACAGTTTAAAAACAATAGTTTATGGAATGTCTTTAGGCGGACCAATGGCAATTAAAATCACTAAAGACAACCAAAGTAAAGTGAATCTATTAGTATTGGACGGGACGGTGGAATCTGCTCAAAGTTTGGCAATTGATTACGCTCCGGTTGACTATCTCAAAGAAAAGGCTAAAAAATCACCTGAAAAGTTTAATCAAGATTATATTGGAGTAAGAGACATTGCGGAAATTAATAATATTCCAAAACTAATTATTCATAGTCGAATGGACAGAGATGTTCCTTTCAAAAGAGGTCAGAATGTGTTTAATTCTGCAAAAGAACCGAAAGAATTTTGGGAAACGGAAACTGAACACATAATGACATTGAGGGATTTAACGGACGAAACTATAAAGAAGATTGCGGAAAAAATACGGTAGGTAACACAGCCTAAACGTAATGCGGACTTTAGGGCTAAATCGAAAGGTCTGTGTATATTTATGAAGTCGCTAAATCTTATGGATTTAGCTTTGGACAAGAAAAAATAAAACTAAACAATAAGCTTTAGCTTCGTGCGCAGACGGAAAC
>CALIAG010000317.1 GCA_938041325.1 uncultured Saprospiraceae bacterium
ATTTCATTGACTTCCAAAATTTCATTTTTGTTTTCCATTAAAACAGCAGCATTATTTATTCCTCTCGTTTGTTGCAAGGCCATTTCTTGTCCTAAATATTTTGGTGCAAATCCCAAATAATTTTTCTTGCCGCCGCTCTTCTCTTTCGATGCTAGTAAGTGATATGCGGATATGGAATAGCTGATATTTTTATCCCTCATCAAATAAGGCAATGACTGATAAGGCAGATTTTCTTTTGACCGATTAGTTTGTAAAACTTCGAATGGAAAATGAATGAGTTTACCATCCGGAATGATTGCGATATTTGAAGTGTTTTCTAAAAACGCTTCTGGAATATCAATGAGTTCTTTATATAACTTGTAACTGAGATCTACAAACTCCTCTTTGTTTTTTCGAAATAATAATTCATCATCTAACTGAGTTCGATCAGAAATCAAGTTGTACACTTTTTGAATAGAGGGGCTGATCTTTTTCAAAGGAATTTTCTTCAAATAAGATTCTGTTGAAAAAACCTGCAATTGGTACAATGAACTATCTGCCCAATAGTGATAAAGCAAGCATTTATCTTCTTTACTCAGTTGCTTTTGGATCTCAGACAAACTTATTTTCTTAAGGCTATAACGGTCCTTATAATAATCGGGATATTCTTTTTTTAAAACTTCAACAAAAGCCTCTTTCTCATTTTGCAAAGTAGCCAATTCATTCGTCAATTTACTAAACTTGACACTGTCTTCTGCTAAAGTAATTTTATCAAATTGGGAAAATTTTCTTTCATAAGTATTGCGAATTCGCCGATCTTTTTGCAATAAGGAATCTGGTATTTTAAAAGAAGAAATATTCCCTTTCAAACCACGATTCAAAACAATGGAACGGCTTTGCTCCATGACTTCGTAAACTTTTTCAATGTAAGATTGATTCGCAGTTTTTATAAATTTTTCAAACCAAAACTCAATCGCAATATCATAAATCGGTCGAACTACTTTTTGCAGATTTTCTTCTGTAGATTCGAAGTAATGGATATTTTTCAATTGGTCTATCAATGCCAAAGCTGTCTGAATATCTGCTTCTTTTATAAAAGTTTTCCCAGGAAACCCTTTCTCGGCCTGATTTTTTGCCTTTAAAGTACTCCAAAATAGACTTCCTGCTTCCCATATCTCAAAATCCGAAATACTTTTAAATCCCCAAGCATCATTTTGAAATTTAAAACCTTTTCTTTTCAATGCTTTGTTGTGAGTCTCTCTCCACATTTCCATTTCTCCCAATTCAAAATAATTTTTAGCCACTATAAGCAATGCATCATAAAGAGAATAATAAGTTCCATACTTTTCGGCTTTGTCCGATTCACAAATGACCTTAGCTTGTTCAATAGAAGCCTTATATTTTTTTTGATGAAATAATATTTCTGAATACGTCAATCGGGCTTCCATGTATTCTGTATTTTCTTCACCAAGGGTCTTCTTGTAGATTCGAAAAGATTCATTTATTGTTTTTAATGCCTTTTCAGATTCACCAGCCCCCAAGTAATATCCTGCCAAGGCTTTTAAATTTTCTGCATTTTTAGGACTTTCTCGTTCATTGACCTCTTCTCTGATTTGGATAGCTTTTTTTATGTAAGAAATGGCTTTTAAATATTCACCCTGCTCCGAATAAATTCCAGAAATATTGTGGTAGTTATCGCTCAAGGCTCTTCGAATAGTCGGGAGAGTAGATTTTTCTTGAATTTCGATAGCTCTGAATTGGAAGTTCAAAGCTTCATTCAAATCTCCTTTATTTCTATACAAAACACCCAGATTATTATAGATAATGCCGATAGAATTGGAGAGAGGAGATGAATTTTTCCTTGCCCAAACCAAGGCTTCTTCATACTTTTTTATTCTTTCGGAACGGTCTGGTGTAACTACTGCAAGCTGTATATAAATATTGGATAATGCATAAGGCCTTTTGGCACCGAGCAGTTCAATCTGAAGGGCAGTATCCAAATAGGGTAAAGACTTTTCTTGTTTTTCTAAATAAGAAAAATAAAGTGCTGCGTTAAAATAATAGACCAACAATCCACTACTATACGTTTCTTTGAAAATGTTTTTATTTATTTCCAAACCTTTGAGAATTGAGGTTAGGGCTTTATCATAATTGCCCATTCGACTATGAATATTCGCAAGTTGACTGTATAAAGTAGCAGTATATGAATGAATGGCAGGTAAAGCATTTTCTGCAATGACAATAGTTTCTTCAATCAATTTCAATGCTTCCTGATAAGCGCCTGTATAATAGAAGAAATTAAAATATCCTAGATTGGCATTGACCAAAAGGAAAGTATCTACCTTCGGCATTTCCTGAATTAAACTTCTTGCCTTCTCATAATACCCTTTTGCTTTTTCTGGATCACCGTTATAAATATGTGATTTCCCCATTCCTATATTAAAGTAGCTCAAATCTTTTTTATTAGCATTAATCATTGCTCCAATTGAAAGTGCATTCTGAGAAAGTGTTAAGGCTTTACTTGTCTCTTTCCTTCCAAGAACTAAACTTTTATGATGATAGGCATATGCGGTGAGAAGATGTTCTTCAGGGAAATTGCTTTGAATCCTTGTTAGGATATGGTCTAGGGAATCGGAAATAAGGTGACTTTTGCGTAAATCAATGTTGCAATGAATAATCAATAAGTCAGCAGCAAGATGATTGTGCAAACTATTTAATTGATTGTTTTCGACCCAGTCCTTTTGAAAAGAAATAGATAATTCTTGGTAAAGATCAGCTGCCTCTTCATACTTCCCCAAGGCATTTAATTTTTCTGCCTTTTTGTAAACTTCAAGTTGAGACGTTGAAGTAACATAGGATTCATTGAATTGAGCAAAGCATACGTTTGCACAAATTAAACAAATCACTATGGTTATAAATTTCATCCAACTATTTTATTTGATTTAAAATTTGAACGGCTTCTTTTCTTTTAAAATGGTTAGGACTTTCTCCAATTTTTACAAAAATATTTTTTGCCTTTACCTCATTACCTTGCTCCAATAGAGTCAAAGCTTCGTACCATTGTCTCTGATCATAAAATGGATTGTCTTGCTTGATTTTGCGAAAAGCGAGCAAACTTTTATCAAGGGATCTAAGTCTTAGAAAACTAATTCCTTCGTATAAAGCGATTTTTCCACCATGCTTATTCACTGTTTCTGAATCTTCCTTGATGCCTTCCAATTCAGTCAAAACTTTTTGATAGTTTTTATTTAAAAATGCATCATTCACTGACATCCATTTTTTTGTTAAATCCGGTGTCGTTTCTGTTCTAAGTACCGATACAGACGGATCGCTCAAGTAATTATCTAAAACGAATTCCGATGAGTTTTTTTGATAAGGGTAAAAATAAAAAACAAGCAGGGCTAGAAATACTGCGGCTACACTAGCAACTTTCCAAAGTGAAATTCTTGGTATTTCTTTTTTAATAGTTGGTTCTAAAACTTCCTCTTCTTCTTCAAACTGTTTTAAAAATTGTTCTTTCTCTTTTTGTTCTGCTAGAATTCGAATATTTGCTCTGGCATCAATTTGACTTTTCACGCTATCGGCCAACTCGGAGTTGTTGCGCATTGCCAATTTCAACTCCTCCAATTCTTTCCCATCCAGATCACCGTTGAGGTAAGCATCAATTTGTAAATAATATTTTTCGAGGTCTTTATTCTCCATTGGTAAAAGAGTTTTGTTCTCTAAATAGGCTGCGTAACTTTTTCAAACATTTGTACTTCATGCTGCGAGCCGTTTCAACGCTGGCCAAATTTGCTCGACTTGCTATCTCTTTCATATTGTATCCATAATAAGCCCAGTCCATCAATATTTTCTGACAGGACTCCCCCATTTTATGAATCAACACTTTCATTTCTTGAAATTCACTTTTAATTTCTAAAACCTGCAATAGATCTTTCTCCTTCGAACTGTAATCTTCTAGTTCAACAGTAGCTGCATTCTTATTAGACGAGTTCTTTCGCAAAACATCAACCGCAGCATTTTGAAAAATGGTATAAAAATAACTGGATAGCTTACTTTCTCCCCGGAAAGTCCCTTGTTTGATGTGGCGAATGAGTTTCACCAATGCATCAGCATAAGCGTCTTTAATCGCTTCGTTTGAAAGGTGGTATTTGTTATTTATTTTGGGTATAAACCCCTTGAAAGATTGAAAAAGATACTTAGAGCTAAGTTCAAAATCCCGAGCGCCGGCCCTTATCATTTTGATGATTTCTTCGTCGGTGTAGGAAGGTAACTTTTGCATAGATTGTTAAAAATAACAATAAGTATTGATTGTTTTAAATAAAAGCAAAATCTATGAATTTTGGAGCAAAGAAGAGAAACACCAATGTTGTATTTTGATGAAAAATAGTTATATCATATCTCGTTACAGATCCAAAGTAATTTAGGCTAATTTTTAATAACTTACTTTGCAGCAATTACATCTATTTCAATTTTACAGTTGCGGGCTAGACCGGAAGCGGCGAATGTAGTACGGGCAGGTTTATTGGTAAAGTAGGTTGTGTAAATTTCATTGAAAGCAGCAAAGTCATTGATATCCGAAAGAATCACAGTGCATTTTACAACACGATCTAAGGAACTGTTGTGGTATTCTAAAACTGCTTTTATGTTTTCAATTGCTTGTTTGGTTTCAGCTTGTACGCCTCCTTCCACAACTTCTCTTGTGCTGTGATCCATTCCAATCTGGCCAGCTAGAAAAAGCAAGTTTTCTGTTTCAACCAAATCACTATAAGGTGCCCCTTTCTTTTTGGCTTCATGAGATTCATGGAACGTAATCTCACTTGGTTTTGGGGAATCGCTTTTTACAGGATCCTTAACAGAAAGAGGATTGCAGGATAATAAAAGACCAACAGCCAAGAAAGAGAATATTCGAAACATCATTTTACTAAAATTTAAACGCACAAAATTGAACGATAAGAATTTGATAATCTATTTTTTCAATCTGATCCCTTTTTCTTCCAACACAATCAATCTTTGTTTATATAAATTACCTATTGCTTTTTTAAATGCCTTTTTACTCATTCCCACTTTTTCATAAATCAACTCCGGAGCACTTTTGTCTGTCAAAGCAAGATAACCTTCTTCTTTTTCGATAATAGCTAGCAAATCTTTTGCAGCGCCTACGATGTGTTTTTGGTATCCTTGAACTTGCAGTGTGATATCCAGTCGACCATCTTCTCTTACTTTCTTAACATACGCTTTCATTTTATCACCCATGTTAATTTCAGTAAAAACTTCATTGTGATAAACCACTCCCCAAAACTTTTGATTTACAACAACTCTATAGCCCAAGTCAGAAACACCAGATACAAATATCTCTACTTCTTGATTGTCTACAAGCCCTTCAGATTTATCTTCCAACCACCTTCCTATTCTGGAAGAAGCAGCAATTCGATCCGTTGCGTCATCCAAATAAAGATAGACCAAGTAATACTCTCCAGCTTTCATCGGATCTTTTTGTTCTCTAAACGGAACAAACAAATCTTTCATTAATCCCCAATCCATAAAAGCACCAAATTCACTCATGGAGGTCACTTGCAGGAAAGCAAATTCTCCGACTTGAGCAGCAGGTTTTTCGGTTGTTGCAATGATCCGGTCTTCCGAGTCACAGTAAATAAATACTTCCAACTCATCTCCTTCTTTCAGACCTTCTGGTTCGTATCGTTTTGGCAATAAAATTTCTCCGTAAGGGCCGCCATCTAAATAGGCTCCAAAATCCAGAAATTTCACAACTTCCAAGGTGGCGTAGTTTCCTATTTTAATCATAGATAATTAATCTTTTTTGCAAAGGTAAGATTTTAATATGATGAGAAAGGCAGCAAAAGCCGATTCGTCTACATTTTGGGACAAATAAAAATGCAGAACACAAAATTCAATTCGTGTTCTGCATCTTTTATTTTAATTCTCTTTTCGCAAATGGCAAATTTATTTGCCATAATTTTAAAAGCATCCATTTAGTGGAATAAATTCCCCGGATACGAATGAGTATCTATTTAGCGACAACCAGTCTAGCGACTTTCTGTCCTTGATCTGTTTTAATTCTTACAAAATAAGTCCCTGAAACAAAAGAAGAAGTATTCAATCTCAACGAAAGATTCATTTCGTTTAATTCTTGAGTATACATCGTTCTTCCTAGAACATCAATGACACTGACTTCCATTTCTAACGATTCTGAGAATTCTGCATTCAATTGCGCCCAGTCCTTGGTTGGATTTGGAAACAATTCAAAATAACTCAAACCGACAATTTCATTGACAGCAGTTGTGATCAAAACATCAACGTTGTCGACGATTGAACAACCGTTGGCATCAGTCACCGTCACTATGTAATTCCCCGCTGAAAGTCCGCTAGCCACCACTCCATCATCACCAGTATTCCAGTCGTATGAATAAGGAGTCGTACCACCAAAAGCGTTCGCTATTGCAGAACCATTGTTCCCCATATCTGCAGGGGTATAATCTAGTGTAAGGCCAAGCTCGGCTGGTGAAGAAACTTCATAAGTAGAAAAGAAGGAACAGTTTTGAGCATCTGTAATTAATACAGAATAAGTCCCAGGTTCTAAATCGACTATTGTTGAAGTTGTTTCATCATTGCTCCAGTCGTAGACAAATGGCCCTGTACCATTCATAACTGTTAATGTAATTGAACCATTGTTATCACCAAAACACTCCAAATCAATTACGCTTGCATTTACTGCTAAAGATTCACTGTTGACTTCAACTGCAGCTTCTCCTATTGCAGAACATCCATTCTGATCAGTAACTGTAACGGTGTAAACTCCTGGATTCAGATTATTAAGGGTAGAACCAATACCTCCGTTATCCCATTGATAGGTGTAGAGCGGAGTTCCTCCTGTCGCAGATGCGCTAACACTTGCTGGACTTCCACAACTTCCATCTATTCCAATAACTTCTAATAATAGCTCAGGAGCTGAACCTACTTCAACTGTCTGCATTACTGAACATTCTTCAGCATCAGATACTGTAACGGTATAACTACCTGCCGCAAGGCCTGTAATCAATTGTGTATCATCATCCGTATTCCATAAATAAGAATAGGGTTCCGTTCCTCCAGAACCAAATGCGATCACAGTTCCGTCTTGATTTCCGACACAAGTCGTGGAAGATGTTTCAAATGAAACTTCTAACAAACTACAATTTACACCACCTTGTTCAACCTGTCCTTCAAATATCTCTTGACAGCCGTTTGCATCTATTACTGTTACTTGATAAATACCTGCTCCCAAGCCAGTGATCATTTGTGTAGAATCATTTGTTGACCATATGTAAGTATAATCAGGAATTCCACCAGTGACAAAAATTTCAGCCGTTCCATCATTTGCTCCAATGACCGTTTCATTATTAACTTGTACTCCGCCCATAATCGGGTTGGGTTGGACTATGGTAATATTTTCAGTAAACATGCAATTGTTCGCATCCGTAATTTCTACAGAATATAGTCCAGCAATCAAACCATTTCTTGTTGGTCCTGTTGGGCCATCCGCCCAAACAAAATCAAAAGGATTTGCTCCTGTTACAAACAACTCGATTGAACCATTTTCTCCACCATTACAGGAAACGTTTTGAACATCTTCTTCATAAGTAAAACCCGGAGGTCCGTCTACAGTAGAACAAAATTCATTGGTACAATTGTTCTGATCAGTGACTAGTACACAGTATGTTCCGAATGATAATCCACCGATAATTTGAGTGGTACTCGCGTCATCATTGTTCCACAAGAAAGTATATCCACCTTGTCCTCCAGAAGGGAAAACAGCAATGGTCCCAGTATTGTCTCCTGCACATGCGACAGGTTCTGTTTCGAAGGTGGCCGTAATTTCATCAAATTCAGAAATCTGAACTTCAATGATTTCCGAACATTGATTCCCGTCAACCACTGTAATGGTATAAAGTCCTGCTTCTAATCCTTCCCCAATACTTGTATTTAATTCGTTACTCCAATTATAACTAATAGGCTCTACTCCATTTGCAAAAATACTAATAAAGCCATCGTTGCTATCAAAGCAAATAGATTCCGAGAATTCAAATTCTACAGAAAAATTGGAACAATCTTGATTTCCACTTCCAACAACTGCAATTGTTTCACTCACGCAATCATTGGAATCTGTTACAACTATAGTATAAGTTCCTGCGGCCAAACCACCTATAGATTGAGTAAATTCAAATGTTGACCACAAGTAAAAATACTCGCCGCTTCCTCCCATCGCAGTCACCATCGCAGTTCCATCATTCGCACCAGCCGAACTTTCCGGCGTTGTACTCACCATCAAAGTCAATTCTGCTGGACTTTCAATAAACAAGGTTTGGATAAATTCACATTCACCTGCATCATTAACGGTTACACTGTGGAAACCAGGAGAAAGGTTGATAGCTGTTTGACCAACTTGTTGATCATCCCATAAATAAGAATAGGGTGCTTCTCCTGAAAAAGGAAATGCCGTGGCTGTTCCATTAGCGTTATTGTGACAAGTGGTTGGAGTTGTTGCAATTTCAACACCGAAGTCTGAACAATCAGAAGTATCTCTCATTATTTCAAATTCGGTTATATTGGTACAACCGTTACTATCCGTTACTGTCAAAACATGATTTCCCGCATTGAAGTTTGTGCCAGTCATGCCATCTTGAAGGTTATCCCATAAAAAAGAATAGGTTGGAGTCCCTCCTTGAGGCATTGCTGTGGCAGTACCATCATTTGCACCGAAACTGGATTCATTAGTAGTTGAAATAGATACCGTCAAAAACGGTATTTCCGGCATTACAACCGTTATAACAATTTCACATTGGTTCGCATCAGTAACAGTTACTAAATGATCGCCAGGAAAAAGATCAAAAGCTGTTTGAGTCATTTGATTATCTGGCCATAAATATTGGTAAGGTTCGACTCCATTGGTTACAAAGACTGTTGCCATTGAAATATCCTCTTCACAAATCCTTGGAGTAATCTCCGCAGCTCCTTCCAAATCTTCACAATTAAAATTAGCATCTCCAACTTCGACCTCATTGATTGAGATACATTCATTTGCATCAATTACAGTTACGACATAAACACCAGGAGCAAGGTCTGTGATAACTGGATTCGTTTCCTCGTTATCCCATAAATAAGAGTAAGGAACACTTCCTCCTAAGACTGAAACAGAAGCTGTTCCATCGTTTGCTCCGACTACAGATATAGGAGTTGAGCTCATCATTAAGCTTAATGCAGAAGGTTGTCCTACTGTGTATGTTTGCATCAGCATACATCCTTGACTATCTGAAATCGTTGCTGCGTATATGCCTGCTTCTAGGTTATTTCGTTCCAATCCTGTAGAAGGACTATCTCCCCATGTGATACTATACGGCAAGATTCCACCAGTTGGTATTACAACGATGGTTCCAGTACTGTCTCCATTACAGAATACATCCAGAATATCAGATTCAGCTTCAAAATCTCCGCAGTTCATATTTCCAGAAGGAACATTTACTTCATTTACTGAAGTACATTGATTTGCATCAGTAACGGTCACCGTATATGTCCCAGGAGCAAGGTTATTAATTGTAGGAGTCATCTCTTCAGTACTCCATAAATAGTTATAACCTTGTATACCACCTGTTACACTTGCACTCGCTGTTCCATCATTTGCTCCATTTACCGTTTCTCCATTGGAACTCATTGTTACATTCAAGGCCAAAGGTTCTTCGACTACATAAGTTTCTATGCGTTCACATCCTTGACTATCCATGATTGTGACTACATAAGTTCCGGCAAAAAGATTTGCTCTAAGATTACCAGCATTTGGATCGTCTGCCCAATCAAACGAATAAGGCTCTATTCCACCAATGCCTATAAGGTTAATGCTACCCGTATTTTCTCCATTACAAAGTACAGGGATTACTCCTACACTTACATTAAAATTATCACAATCAATGTCTCCAGGATTAACAACTACTTGGCTTGTTGCACTACATTGATTCATATCAGTAACAGTAATTGTATATGTGCCAGGAGGAAGACTCTCTATAGAAGGAGTCGTTTCTTCATTACTCCATAAGTAAGAGATAGCCCCCGTTCCTCCGGATACACCTGCTAATGCGGTTCCATCATTGGCGCCTGCTGCAGATTCCGGTGTTGAGCTTAAATTCAAAACAATTGCTGATGGCTCTGTAACAGTATAAGTTGTTTCAATAGGACAACCCTGACTATCTGAAATGGTTACGGAATATTCACCTGCTGTCAGCCCTGTTCTGGTACTCTCAACAGACTCGTTTTCCCATAAAAAATTATATGGTGGAATGCCTCCAAGCAGTTCAACAAGAATACTTCCCGTGCTATCTCCATTGCACAATACATTATTTATAGTTGCTAAGTCTTCAAAATTATCACAATTAATTCCAGCTGGATTTATCACAGCCGTTGCTGTTGTGGTACATTCATTCAAGTCGGTAACGGTTACGATATGTGACCCTGGTGATAGTCCAGTCTCCAAAGCCATATTGCCATTCGATGGCCAAGTATAAAAATAGCCGGGAGTTCCTCCCATCGCACTTACTGTTGCTGTTCCGTCATTGGCACCAAAGACTGTTTCATGAGTGACATCCATCATCAATTCTATTGGAGCAGGACTCAAAATCAAAAAATCATGAACGGAAGAACAATTATTTGGATCTATTACAGTTACTGAATGACCACCAGCAGGTAATCCAGAAGTAGAAATTCCAGATACTTGATTGGACCAGTTAAACGTAAATCCATTTGTCCCTAAGTTTGTAGTTACCGTTGCAAAACCATCTGCCAACTCGAAACAAGTGGCATCATTCGGCAATACAGTTACGATTACTTCTTCAGGTTGGACGACAGTGATACAAGCTTCATTTGTACACTGGTTGGCATCTGTTACGGTTATGCAATATTCACCAGCCGGTAAATCTTCTATAAACAATCCAGTGCTGTCATTGCTCCACAGTAATTCATAAGGAGCTGTTCCTCCTAAAATATCAACCCCCACGACTCCATCTGTTTCTCCAAAACAACTTACTACTGCTGCATCCAAAACAATTTGCATAGAATCAATCTGAGTAATCATCACGGAAGCTGAATCTACGCAACCTGCTCCATCCGTGACGGTCAGTCCTACAAATCCAGCACCCAAGCCAGAAACCGAAGGAGTATTGTCAGTCGTTGATGACCAATTATAGGTATAATTTGGAATACCACCTGTAAGGGTAGCGGAAGCGGTTCCTGTCGTAGCTCCAAAACAAGTTATTGTTTCATGAGAAACGGTAACACCAAAGTTACATCCAAAAGAATTTACAGTATAAGATTCAACAGCTGTACATTGATTGGCATCTGTCACTATTACTGTGTATGTATTTGGTGAAAGACCTGTTATCGTAGAAGACGAAGCTTGCATTGGGCTCCATTGATAAGTATAACTTGCAACTCCACCTGTTATAAGAACAGAAGCAGTTCCATCATTCGCACCAACAGCCGTTTCATCCGTTCCTGTTACAGTAGCAATTAAGGTATCCGGAGCATTGATCGTATATGAAGTGGTAGCAGTACATCCTGCTCCGTCATCAACGGTTACCATATATGTTCCTTCACATAAATTACTCAAAATCCCGTCGGTGATAGGAGTTTGCAAATGACTCCAGTTATAAGTATAGTTTCCAGAGCCACCGGTTGCATTCGTTGCTGCTACTCCATCACAGGTTGCTGAACAAGAAGCGTCTTCACTTATTGGATTAACCGTAATCGTACATGGTGCAGAAACATTGATATTATCTAAATAAAGATTATTTCCCCAATCTGAAAAATTCACAAAAGCAAAAGCAACATCCGGTAAACCATCGTAAGCTGATAAATCGAAAGTTTGAGAAGCCCATTGACTTTGGTTGGGTACAAAAGAATTTGAAGTTGGAGGAGCTGTTGCCAAATTTGCACCTCCTTCTTTGTATAATAATTGATCGAATGTACTTCCACAATTGGTAGATACATAAATCAAAAGAGTGTCCGTAAAAGCATCGCTGGCATCCTGGTAATAAGTATACGCATAATCAAAATTCAACGAAGCTCCCTCCGTATTTGAGAAATCGTAAGTTGGTGTGATCAACATATCAAAAGTCCCTCTGATACTACTATTGGCTCCAAAATTATCTAGGAATGCACAGCCTGCCCCCATACCAAAACCAGAAACTCCATCTCTTCGTTCCCAAACATATGGATCACCTCCTGGATTGAACACTACAATTCCTGATGGAGTTGGTGCAAAATCAAGTGATTCAAAATCTTCATTTAAAGGCAAAGAAGAAGGCAAAGTTATCGCAACAGCAACTGAAGAAGTATCATTTGAAAAATCTTCATCCACCACTCCATTTGGTAATCTTGCATAGACTGTAAAATTATAATCCATTGTTGGTGGCGTAAAAGGAGCCAAAGATATTTCTGCACTTTCCAATGAACCTAAATTATCAATCCAAATAAAATCTACTGGAGGTTGTGCATCTATTTGATAAGTAATTGTTACCGTTGTTAAGTTATCTACACCAAAGTTTTTCAAAGTCACTATTGGTGTAACCATTGCGGTATCACATGCACCAGTTGTTGGCTCACTAACCGCTACAATTCCTACATCATTATCAAGGAAAGAACAAACCGCTCCGGTATTCCCTAGTAGATCTGCTCGGCTTCCCCAATTGAATGGCGAAGGCACTGAAGACCCTTCCAAAACTGCACGCATCACTGCTATCTGTCCATTGGAAAACGAAGTTGAACAATTGTCTCTGGCATAATCCATAAAATTGACATACATATGCTCTTCTGTACAAGTTGTAGGACCAGTTGGAAAACCGTTATTACAACTCAGTCCTGGTGAAGCACTAGAAGTAGCTTCCGCCATGTTAGGTGTATCTGCAATTCCGTCATCTTCAGAACAGTTATTGGTATCGTCATTATCGTCTGTATCGAAAGTGTGAGGAAGACCTAAATAGTGGCCTGTCTCATGAGTCAAAGTGGTATAACCCGATTGGCTGAATCCAGGTCCACCAAACCATCTGTAATCAACAACAGATCCATCAAAATCATTTCCGATTGCAAAGTTAGATGGCAAATAAGCGTAGCCCGTAACTCCTCCTCCAGCATCTGTACCAGGAATTGGCAATACATAAATGTTATAGTAAAGATCAGAATCCCAAAATATTGCGGGTTTGATTTCATCTTCGATATTATTATTGTCTGAATCCGTTCCGGTTACATCCAGATTGTGGCGTGTGATTCCTGTAGAAGGTTGACCACTTGGATCGAGGTTTGCCAAACAAAATTGGATCATTGGATTCCCAATGGCATTTTGCCACCTAGAAGGCGTATTTGCGAAACCATCATTTTCAGCTCGAAAATCTAAATTTAGGATGTCTATTTGCGCTTGGATTTGTGCATCAGATATATTTTCTCCCACACCTATTGCCTCTCCACTGTGAACAACATGGACAACTACTGGAACTCGAAGTACATTCATGACACTTCTTTGCTGTGCTTGCGCAGAAACACGAGCAACAAATTCATTTTTATATTGCCGGTATTCCCGTTGGTAATCGGGATTGTTTTGCAATAATGTTTTGTGTTTATGATCAAAGCCACAACTCGCAGAGTGTTGACTATAAGTCATATTTGAAAACAAGAAAGAAAGAATAAATGTGGTGAAGATTGCCCAAGTGGGCGTTGTTGTCATTTTCATAAAGTCAACGGGTGTATAATAAAAAATGTACTACTTAATTTTAATCAAGTAGTAATAAATTAAAAAATGGTTTTGGTCGAAAATGAAATTCCAGTTATGAATTGTGTGGTTCTCTTAAAACCCTATTGGACGGCGCAAGTATAAAGGTCATAAATTTTGCGCTTATATTCGTAAAAAAACGATATCTAAATGCTAATTGTTTTGCGTTTTGTCAATAATTCGGACTGTTTCCGTTTTATCTACAACTTTTACACCATTATTATGTAAATAAATTGCACCAATAATCAATATTGCTAATATGAAGAAGATAATATCTAGTTTCCTGAATAAAGGTTTGCTTTCTTCCATGAAATAAAATTGATTAAATTTTAGAAATCCATTTTTACCCTCAAATTAATTCTCCGAGAAGTCAAGAAATTAGGAATAGCGTATTGCGTATTATATATCGTTTTAATCCATGTATTGGAAGCAACATTGGCTATTTGGAGTAAATTGAAAACCTCAAGACTTAGCCATGTACTCCTTGAAAAACGAAAAGGATGATTGGGTTTGGAATTTCTCCAATCTTGATTCCAAAGTTGAATTGAAAAGCCAATATCTACCCGCTGGTATTCTTTGAATCGATAGGTATTTCGATACACCGTATTATTCCCTGGTATTCCAAAAGGCAAGCCCGTACCGAAACTCAAATTCAAATGCATTTTGAAATTCTCATTATTTGGTAAATAGTCTTGGAAAAACATAGATAAAGTCATCAATTGATCGGTTGGTCGAGGAACGAAGTTTACTTCTGTAGCTTCCGGATCACCAATATCTCTTTTTAAATGAGTTACTCCATTCAAAGATTCTCGCGCAGTTAAAAAGCCAATATTTATCCAAGATTCCGCTCCGGGAACAAATTCACCATTCAGTCTAAAATCCAGCCCTGCAACATAGCCTGTCGCATCATTTTCTCCAGCATATCGAATCAATACATTATTGATGTCATAAGAAACGACATCCCAAAGTTGTTTGTAATAAGCTTCAACAATAAACCTGAATTTTTTGGGATATTTTCTACCTAAAAACAAATCCCAAGTCAAGCCACCAACAACGTGAAATGACTTTTGCGCCTTGACATCTTCATTAACTTCTCCTTGTGGATTTCTTAATTCACGATAAAAAGGAGGTTGATAATATAAACCCGTTGCCAATCGAAAAGAAATATCCTTCTCCCATTTTAGTGGTTTGTATAAGAATTGTGCTCTTGGAGAAACGATCAATTCGTTATTCAAATCCCAATAAGAAGCACGAACTCCAGCCGATAATTTGAATTCTGAAACACTGTCAATACGAGCAGTGTAGGTATTCTGGATATACGCACTGAATCGATTGGTATTTAATTGTGGATGATTTATTTTTAAAACTGACCTCAACAAAACATTGGTCGTGTCATAATTCAAAGAATATCCAGCACTATCCAATCGTTCCCATTCATTGATTTCATCTTCGATAATTTCATTTTGATATTTCACACTCCATTGAACAAAATTAGACGAGGTCTTGTCTTTTCGATCCGGTGTAGCTTGAAATTCTATTCCGCCTTTATGTTCAAAATTGGTAACGGTTGATTCTAGATAATTTCGAACATATTGATGTTGCGTTCCAGAACCTAAAACTGCAACGATATCACCAAAGCCATCGGATCCCAAATCGGATTCAATTTGCCCTAAGAGATAATCACCAATAATATCAAAGCGTTCGTTTTCAAAAGATTGAAAAGTGGATCCAAGGAATTTTAAGTAGAATGGATTTCGATCTCGTTCGGGTAGATAAGTAAAAGACACTCCTCCCATATAGGTGGAGAAATCGTCAATTTCCTGTCCCTCAAAAACTGAAAATAATTCTAAGGCAAAATCAATCAAACCCAATGCTGTACTTCTTTCTTTCGGTATAAATGAATATTGCGCATTGTTAAAATTCCCCATCAAACCTACTTGCCAATCTCTATTGATATCATAAGTTAGATAAGCCTGTATGTCAGAAAAGTTGGGTGTATATTCTCCGGTTACATCCAGAGATCCTAATAGGTATTTTGTTGTTTTGTATCTCGCGCCTGCTAAGAACCTTAATTTTCTATAATTGTCTTTTCCAACTTTCATACTTCCTTCCACATGAGCAGATCCTCCTAAAAAACTCAGACCAATTGATGCGCGCAAAGAATCAGGTCGTTTGTATTTCACATCCAAAACAGAAGACAACTTGTCCCCATATTTTGCTTCAAATCCTCCTGAAGAAAATGACAGATTGCTAATCAAATCAATATTGGGAAAAGTCAAACCTTCCTGTTGACCAGCTCTGATCAATTGAGGTCTGTAAATTTCAAAGTCATTTACATAAACCAAATTCTCATCGTAGTTTCCTCCTCTTACATTATATTGGCTACTCAATTCCCCACCTGTTCCGGAGCTTGTTCCTAAGGCGATATGTGGCAGGACTGATTCAAGGTTTCCAGTAGTCGTTGGCAATAGCTTCAAATCAGTTACGCCTTCTCGCACCATCCCTACATCGTCTATTCGACTGTCTCTTACTTCAACAGTGACTTCAGATTCCATTGGGGACATGCTAATATCCATTTTACGTCGGGTAGAAGCCGGCATAGGGTTTATGGTGACTGATGCCTCTTTGTAACCCAACCTTGTAAAAACAATGGTTAATTTTTGACCAGAAGGAATTTCTAACTCATAACTACCATCTACTGCAGACTCTGTAGCGGTATTGGTATCCTTGATGTAAATGGTTGTAAAATCAATCGCTGCATTGGTCAATGCATCTTTTACGGTTCCTTGAAGCAGTGCTTTTCCACCATCTTGGGCAGAAAGTGGACTTAAAAAAAGGAATGTGAGTATAAAGAAGGTAATTGTTCTTATCATTTACAAGTGGTTTCTGTGCGTCGCCGCAAATCTAAGTCTAAATGTTCATATATAATGCCAATAATATATGTGGACTTACAAAAAACGTTTGCTACACAAATAAAGTGTCCTTCCCTATATTCTTTAACCGGGAAATGACGTCCAGCGGATCATCTGCTTTGAATACTGCACTTCCAGCGACCAGAACGTCTGCACCAGCCTTTAATAGGGACTCTGCATTTTGCAGTCCTACTCCACCGTCTATTTCGATTTTGGCTTTGGAATTTTTAACAATGATCATATCCTTCAGTTTTTTGACCTTAGGGAGCGTCTCGTAGATAAATTTTTGGCCACCAAATCCTGGGTTTACGGACATGATGCAAACTAAGTCGATGTATTCAATTATATTTTCTAATACTGAAACTGGTGTATGGGGGTTGAGGGCGACACCTGCTTGGGCTCCTGTCGCGTGTATTTGTTGAATGGTGCGATGGAGGTGCGGGCAAGCTTCATAGTGAACCGTAATTACTTCAGCTCCACATTCTCTAAATTGCTCAATGTATTTTTCAGGTTGCAAAATCATCAAATGAACATCAAGTGGTTTTTCCGCCATTCCATGCATCGTCTTGATTATAGACATTCCAAAGGAAATATTTGGAACAAACTGTCCGTCCATCACATCCACATGAAACCAATCTGCATTAGATTGATTAACCAAGTCAAAATCTTTTTTCAGGTTTGAAAAATCAGCTGCTAAAACTGATGGAGCGACAAGATGTTTCATACGATTGATATTTGAGCAAGGTTCAGATGAAAATCAAAATCCATCTATATTTCAAAAGGATTGAAATTCGGATGAACCCTGAATAAAAACGCAAAGGTAAAGAAGCCAAGGCTTTTAAAAGCATTAATAGGCTACATATTTAGCAAGGGTGAGGATAGTAAAAAATGTGTAATGTTCTTATACAAAAGCAATTTGGTCTTCTTCTAAGATAGCCATCCGTTTGTATTTTAGCAATAATTGAACTACTGCTAGAACATCCTTTTCGCAATATTTTGAAATTCTTGGAAGATCGTCTTCATTCCAAAATACACCACCGACTTCACTCCCATCGATATCATCCTTCGGAGAAGGAAAACCAAATACAGCTGCCAGTAACTTAAGGGAAGTATAATTCTTATAATCACCGAATTTCCAAAGTTCTAATGTGTCCAAAAGGTGTTTTGTTTCCCAAGGTTTCTTGCCAGCGATATCCAACATTTCAGGTAGTGGCAATTGATGAATCAGCATTCTGCGGCACATGTAGGGTACGTCAAATTCTCTCAAATTGTGTCCACACATAAAATGCTTATTGGTATTGTTGTAGAACTTGGCGAGTAATTCTGAAAAGTCTTCCAGGAGTTTTTTTTCATCCTTATCTGCATAAGATTTTAACCGGACGTTCAATTTTCCTTCTTTATCTTTGCGTAAAATTCCAACGGAAATACACACGATTTTACCAAATTCAGCATAAATTCCAGCTTTTTCTTCATAGGTCCGTGCAACCTCTTCTTCTAATATTTCATCTTCATAGCGACGGAGAATTGTTTTGGTTTTTAAATGCCAAAGCTTTTTAAAATCATCGTTTAAAGAAGCATAATCCGGAAAGCCGGAAACTGTTTCGATATCTAAAAACAAGACGTTGGTGAGATCCAGATTATTTAACATGGATAAGGGTTTTCTCAAAAAATAAACATTGTCCTCGTTAAGGAACGTGAAAATAATAATTTATAACAGTTTGAGGTTTCTTTTTCCTTTACTCTGCATCAAAAATACTCGCCATAGCTAAGGCTATGTCTGCGCTTTTTGACTTGATTAAAGAAAAAATAATTCCTCACCTTTGTAACAACTTATTAATTACAAGTTCCTAAATTATTCAAATTAGCCGGCTTTTAAAATTTTCGCGGCGCTTGTTTTTATTAAAATCAAATTCTTCGGATTCAGGTATTTGCATGTAAAATTTCTTGAATTCGTCATTTTAAACTTAAATTTGCAAAAATCAATTGGGATAACCTGTTGAAATAATAATTACCCCCCATTTTTTTTGCATCTGTTTTTAAACATTTTTTTTTGGAAACCAATTACAAACTCAAAAAATAAAATTATGAGTATCTCCAAAGATTCAAGTCAAAGGTTTACAGCGATCGCTGCTGTTGTTATCGTAGCTTTATTAGGAATCAATGCATTTTTACTATACAACAAAATGCAACTTGATAAAGACAATGAAAAATTAACACTAGAAGTAGACGAAAGCGAAAAGCTTAAGGTTGAATTAGAAAAGCAATATTACGAAGCACTTTCAGAATTGGAATCAATGCGTACCAACAATGAAGAGTTGAATACATTAATCGATTCTCAGAAAGTAGCTTTAGAAGAACAAAAAGGCAAAATTGGCCGCTTGATCAGATCAGGTAAAACCAATAAAACCGATTTGGCTTCTGCAAGAGAACAAATCTCTTTAATTCGCTCTCAATTAGATGGCTACGTTTCAGAAGTCAACAAATTGAAAGAAGAAAACGGTTTGCTTGTTGAAACCAATGTGAAGTTGAACGAAGAAAAAGCACAACTTCAAGGCGAAGTTTCACAGGAACGTACAATGAATGCTGAACTGGTATCTGCCAAAGCAGCTTTAGTAAGTGAAAAAGAAAACTTACTTGGTGAAAAAGCTGAATTGACTCAAACTGTTGTGAAAGCTTCTGTTGTAAAAGTAAACAACGTAACCGGTACCGCTTGGAAAGTTAAAAAATCAGGTAAGCCTAAGAAGACAAAATATGCTAAAAACACGGATCGTGTAAAAGTATGTTTTACTACAACTGGCAATGATTTGGCGGAAACAGGTGGTGAGCAGTTTCATGTAAGAATTATCAACCCTATCGGTGAAACATTAGCGATAGAAGATATGGGATCAGGTGTCCTAGAAACTGCAGATACTGGTGAAGAAGTTAGATTCACTATGATTAAAGAGTTGGAATACAACAATTCTGAACCTGGTGTTGGATGTTTTTTATGGGAGCCAAATATGGCCTTCTCTGAGGGAAAATATTCTCTAGAAGTATTCAACAAAGGATATATGTCAGGAAAAGGGGAATTCCTTTTAAAATAAAATTGCTTTAAATACCCGGAAAAGGGGGTGTCGGATTCGTTCTGGCACCCTTTTTTTTATTTTATTGGTTTTAGGAATGATCAAATAATTCGAAATCAAGTAAAACTTTAAACTTTCAATTGAAATAGAAGTTATATATCTTGTAATTGATTAATCATCCCGTTTGTGATGATTTTTTTTAATGAACAATCTAGAATTGTAAGCTGATAAAAAATGAGTGAAGAGGAAAAAAAAGTGAGTAAACAAAACCCTATTGATGCGGATAAAATT
Source organism: uncultured Saprospiraceae bacterium (assembly GCA_938041325.1). GTDB lineage: Bacteria > Bacteroidota > Bacteroidia > Chitinophagales > Saprospiraceae > CALIAG01. Next base: position 20,052 of record CALIAG010000317.1, read on the forward strand.
GCTGAAAATCCACATCTCCTACCCTATGCACATACGGTAGGTGGAGCAGTAATTAAGCCGATTGACAAAGGGCGGGTGAAAGGACTTGCTGTTGCAGCGATGTATGAACAGACGGAAATGCAGTTGGATCAAATCCGCGAACAAATAAATCTCCTCGCTCAACAAGCTCAAGCGGTGAAGGATCGGGTTTACATCTCTGAAACCATCTATTTGGCAGAAATGGGATTCAAACCCTTAATTAGCCATACCTATCATTTATACAAGAAAAAAGACGAATCGCACGTTCTATCTATGGTTGGACCTGATGAATGGGGAAGATCAAATACCTATGAATTTGTTGCAACCGTTAGATTGCTCTCTGATCATACTTGGGAAATACAGGAATGATCGGTTCATAAAAACCGTTTTTTACATCGAAGTTTTCAAAACTAATTATGCGATTACCTGCTTTTATTCTCTGTTTACTAGTAAGCTTCAATTTATCTGCTCAAAAAGCTCCAGTTGCAGAATGGACGACAGGCGTGCACCATGATTTTGGAGACATCAAACAAGGACAACCAGTAACCTTTGAATTTTTATATCGCAATATCTCAGATGAACCCTTTATCATTGACAATGTGCGAACGACTTGCGGCTGTACTGCCCCAGAATGGTCAGATTTGCCAACAGAGCCAAAAGGTATCCAGGTAATAAGTATCGTTTATGATGCAAGGAAACCCGGCTATTTCTACAAAAAAATAAAAGTATTCTTCAGCAGCCAACGAAAAGGAGAATTATTGACTATTGAAGGCTTTGTTGAATGAATGAGTGATCCCGAAGGGTGGATGCATCAAAATGCATCCAAACGAATGAACGCGAAGCGACTCTTCAGAACCTAAGTGCATCCAAACGAATGAACGCGAAGCGCCCACTTTTAAACAAAAGCACATCTCTCTATATTTAATTCTTGTTTTCGTCACTCATTTTTAAATAATAAAATCTCCTCCCTTTCATCGATCAATCCTACCAACAGGTCGATTTATTCTTTTTCTTCATCCATCATTTCCATTTAATCAAAATACTTGTTTGAATTGCTACTATATTTGTATCAAACTACGAAATAATTCGTATTAAAGAAATCCATTATTTCCGATATCCAAAATAATAAGTTATGAGCATTTTGATTTTCCTAATCGTGTCCTATATTCTTTTTTGTTTGAGTCTTTATCCCTTGCTTGAAAAAGCTGGAGAAGATGGAAAAAAGGCACTGCTCCCCGGAATCAATTTTATGGCAATGGCAAGACTTATCGGAAGGCCCAAATGGTATCCATTGCTCTTACTTATACCGATTGTCAATGTTTTTATTTTTGTCGGAATCTGTGTAGATTTTGTAAGGTCATTTGGACAATACAAATTTATTGATTCTGCTCTCGCTGTTATTTATGCTCCACTTGCTTTCTTCCTTTTGGCTGGAAAAAAGAATGCAAAATATGTTGAACCAATTTTAATTGCAGAAAAGAGATATGCAGAAAAAATATTAGATGCAAATAAACAAGGCAATGAACGATTGATAAAAAAATTAGAAGCCAATAATCCTTATTACAAATCAGCCAGTCGAGAATGGGTGGAAGCATTGGTTTTCGCAGTATTCGCAGCAGCGCTGATTCGGATGTTCATCTTTGAAAACTATGTCATTCCAACGCCTTCAATGGAAGGTTCGCTAAATGTCGGCGATTATTTATGCGTAAGTAAAGTCCATTATGGTTTGCGAACACCGATGACTTTTGTCATGTTTCCTTTACTGCACAATACCATACCGTTTGTTGGATCAGAATCTTATTTAAAGAAACCAAGCCTGGGCTATAAACGATTCAAACCCATTAAAGCAATACAACCTTTCGATCCTGTCGTTTTCAATTACCCCGAAGGAGATAGCGTTTTTGTAACTCCTAAAAGAAATTACAGTATTCACGATTTAAGAAGAACGCCTGGCCTACGTGGTGTAATTGGAAATACTAAAATGCGGGTACGACCAATTGATAAAAAAGACTTCTATGTCAAAAGAGCAGTAGCCATTCCCGGGCAAGTTTTTGAAATAAAAGATGGACAAATTTACCACGACAATGAAGCAAGTGAGAATCCAACAAATATGCAATTCAGATATAAAGTCATTCCGGAAGGAAATGGTTCTATTGCAAAAAAACTAGATGACCTAAAAGTGAATCTCAATGAAATCGAAATGCAAAACGGTGGACCAGGTTTTTATCATTTAAATAAATCGCAAGCCGAAGAATTAGGTAAATTAAAAGGAATTAAAGTGGAGCAAGTCAGTTTCGAAAATACTGGCCGAACCGTGTTTCCTCACGATAGAAAAAATTATGGGGATTGGGATGTCGACAATTATGGTCCAATTACCATCCCTGAAGCTGGCGCAACAGTTACCATTACTCCAAATAATATTGCCCTTTATAAAAGGATCATAAGCGTATATGAAAACAATGAACTCAGCATTAAAAACGGTAGAATTTTCATCAACGGCGAACAAGTAACCAGCTATACTTTCCAACAGGATTATTATTGGATGATGGGTGACAATCGACATAATTCTGAAGATTCGCGAATTTGGGGTTTTGTCCCCGAAGATCATATTGTCGGACGACCTTGGCTCATCTGGTTTTCAACCAAAAACAATAATATGTTTGAGGGAATTAATTGGGACAGAATATTTACGAGTGCAAGGAAGTTTTAGGTTAGTATTTAGTATTCAGTACTTAGAACTTAGAACTTAGTACTTAGATGACGATTGGGAGTGAAGGACTTAAGTTGGTATTTGCTACTTAGAGGACGATTGAAAGCGGAAGAAACAGGTAGATTTCTGTTATTTGTTGGTCTTGAATGCATTAAAGGCCTTATTTCGGGACCCTCTCAAGCGTATTTACCTGAGTTTGCTTAAATTCGGCAAGCTTTGAGACCAGTTCATTCCGTTATATCGTTTATATTTGCAATCCAGTAATGGTTTAAAAACACGCAAATACTTAAATTTCTTTTTTCCTATAAAAATTCGACTATAGTGAGCATTCTAATATTCTTGATTATTTCCTACATCCTATTTAGCCTTTCTTTATATAAATTATTTGAAAAAGCGGGTGAAGATGGTTGGAAAGCATTGGTTCCAGGCTTGAATTTTGTAGTTATGGCCAAATTGATCGGTCGGAAAATGTGGTGGCCAGTCTTATTATTGATTCCCATTGTAAATATTTTCATTTTCGCAGGAATGTGTGTCGATATGGTTCGGTCTTTTGGAAAATATGATTTCAAAGATTCTGCCCTCGCTGTGATCTTTTCTCCTATCGCTTTTTTCTTAATTGGGGCAAACAAGGAAGACAAATATTTAGGACCAACTTTGGACGCCGAAAATAAATATGCTCAACAATTGTTAGAAGCTGAAAAAGGGGGAAATGTTCGGGAGTATAAAAAATTAGTTGCCAACAATCCTTATAAAAAATCTGCTAGTCGAGAATGGGTCGAAGCTGTTGTATTTGCAGTATTCGCCGCGGCATTTATTCGTATGTTTTTAATTGAAGCCTATGTGATTCCTACTCCTTCAATGGAAGGGTCTTTAAATGTAGGAGATTTTCTTTTCGTTAGTAAAGCACATTACGGGATCCGCACACCTATGACCGTTGCAATGTTTCCTTTGATTCACAATACCGTTCCTTTTATAGGATCTGAATCTTATTTAAAAACACCAAAATTAGACTACCACCGTTTAAAACCAATAGAAGAAATTGATCCTTTTGAGCCAGTAGTTTTTAACTACCCAGAAGGAGATTCTGTTTTTGTAACTCCAGGAAGAAATTACAGTGTACATGATTTGAGAAGAGATCCAGGATTGCGTCAAGTCATCGGTTCCGCAAAAATGCGCGTAAGACCTATCGACAAAAAAGACCATTACATCAAACGTTGTGTTGCAGTCCCAGGTCAAACATTGGAAATCAAGGACAGACAACTTTATATTGACGGAAAAGAAGCACCCAATCCAACACATCTTCAGTTTCGTTATAAAGTAATCCCGGAAGGCAATGGTTCTATCACTAAAAAATTGGAAGATCTCAATGTCAATCTCACAGAAATCGAAATGCAAAAAGGTGGCCCCGGCTACTACCATTTGAATAACGAACAAGCAGCAGCGCTTAAAGAATTAAAAGGCTGTACCGTTGAAGTTGTAGATTTTGGTGCACAAAGGAGACGAACGGTCTTCCCACATGATGTCAAAAATTATGGCGATTGGACCGTTGACAATTATGGCCCGATTACCTTACCAAAAGCTGGAGAAACGGTGACCATCACCCCTAATAATGTAGCCCTTTACACCAGAGTAATTACGGCATATGAAGGCAATGAATTGTCGATTAAAAATGGTCGGATTTTTATTAATGGAGAACAAAGCACTTCGTATACTTTCAAACAAGATTATTATTGGATGATGGGAGACAATCGCCACAATTCTGAAGATTCCAGAGTTTGGGGTTTTGTACCACATGACCATATCGTTGGGAAACCTTTATTTATTTGGTTTTCTACCAAAAATGGAAGTATTTTCAATGGTATAAATTGGGATAGAATTTTCACTTCTGCCAACAAGTTTGATTAAGAGTTAGACTTTTGGAATAGGAAACATATCCTAAAGAAATTCCAAATTCTTCATTTGCATAACAAATCTTTGTCTGACTAATCAATTAGAATCTATTGCCGAGTGCAAACAAATTCCTATATTGGGTAAAGTGCTTGGTCAATATATAAGATCCAATAAAATTATTGCGTTTTACATTCTAGCACTTACTAACAACAACAACCTAAATATACCCCACTCATGCTAGAGAAACTTTTTGCATTTCTCAAAAGACTTTTCGGAATAGGAACTGATTCAAGTTCTACAAGTAAACCAACAACTTATACTGATAAGGATGTTCCTGATGTACTCCCGGATGAACCACAAGATGGTGCTGATATCGGAATTGATACGACAGAAGTAGAGGTCGTGAGAGAATTAGAAGTAATTGAGTTGCTTCCTTCCATCGATCCAATTTTGGAAATTCCTGAAATTGAACTACCCGGAGAAATTGTTATCATCGAACCAACAGAAAACGAACCTGTTGCTAAAAGTCATAAGCCAAGGTATTTGTGGTGTTTGGATAATGGGCATGGCAAAAAAACAGCGGGGAAAAGGTCACCGAAATTACCAGATGGCTCTCAATTTTTTGAATATGAATTCAATAGGGATATCGTTAAGCGCATGATGACGCAATTGGATGATTTGGGGGTTAAATATTTCAACCTTGTTCCAGAAGTAGATATCGACAACTACTTAGAAGGCAGAGTTAGCAGAGCCAATTCAAAGTCTTCCATTCTTCCGAAACTATACCTTTCTATTCATGCGAATGCTGCTCCTGCGCCGCATGGCAAATGGTCCAACCCTACTATCAGTGGTATTGAAACTTGGTATTACCACAATAACAACCGAGGTAAAAAATTAGCTGCAATTTTTCAAAAGCATTTAATTGAAGCTACGAATTGGAAAAATAGACATATCAAATCTAGAGCTACCAAACAGTTTTATGTTTTAAAGAAAACAGGAATGACAGCTATCCTTACGGAAAATGGCTTTTACAATAATGAAGCGCAATGCAAAGAATTGCTAAAGCCCTCTGTTCGGCAAAAAATTGCAGACGCCCACATCGCTGCAATAATGGAAATTGAGACCAAAGGGATGTAAATTCTCTTTAGAATTCAAGTTAATTTTCTTTGTTTTTTGATCAAGACTCGCCTTGCTTTATGGTCAATTATTGGATTCTACAGAGCATTGCGATAATATTTTAGTTTGTAAAAGGTTTCCTTCTTTTATTTTCCGTAAATTTGCCCTACACCCACCTCCGATTTTCCAAGATATTTACACTATTCAATTTCTAATTTTCGTTTTAAATATATGAAAATTTTATACCCATATCTTTTTCTATTTACCCTGTGCTTTGGCTTCTATCCTTCTTTTGGACAAGTAGATTATACTGCACAAGACAAAATTCTTCCATACAATGGTCACTTTGGATATGGGGTCAATCCCGGTTATTATCCCGGATGGTTGGATGAACAACTGGGGTCTATTTCTGCTGGAGACCCAAAACAACAGGTTGAAGGAGTCGGAGCAAATACTTTCCGTCCCGCACTTTTCGAACATTTTTTGGAGCAGTATGGATATGATACAAGGGTAAAAACCTTCCAGCACTATCACGATCTTGGAATGCGAGACCTGACTGTATTCATTGGTTATCCATCAAAAGAACACCGCGATACAGAGCATTACTGTCCGACCTATCAATCAGAAACATTCGCCAATTTATATACAGACATTTGGGATGGTGGTGCGAATGGAACGCCTTATAATGATGACAATTATTTTGCGCGATATGTTTACAAAACAGTTAGCCTTTATAAGGACTATGTGAAGTTTTGGGAAATCTGGAATGAACCTGATTTTGACCATTCAAATAATGCCTGGAAAAATGAAAATATTCCGGGGAATTGGTGGCACAACGATCCTGACCCATGCGACTACGCTTTGCGTGCTCCTCCAACGCAATATGTTCGTATGTTGCGGATTGCGTATGAAGTAATCAAGACGGTAGATCCTGACTCCTATGTCGCAGTAGGCGGAATGGGTTTTCCTAGTTTTTTGAATTACATCATGAACCATACGGACAATCCGGATGAAGGAAAAGTTTCTCCAAAATATCCTCTAAAAGGAGGCGCTTATTTTGAAATAATGAGTTATCATTCTTATCCGCATATTGATGGAAGCATGAGAACTTGGAGCAATGAAACTGCTGGCTTTGTTTATTCAAGACATTCGGACGCAGCAGTAGATGGTGTGATTAGATTGCAAAATGAATTCAGAGCTGTTTTAGAGAAAGCAGGTTTTGATGGTAAAAAATATCCAGCAAAGGAATACATTATTACAGAGTGTAATCTTCCGCGCAAAGTTTTTCAAGACTTCATTGGAACAGAAGAATCTCAACTCAACTTTATCATAAAAGCATTGGTAACGGCACAGCAACATGACGTTCATCAATTTCATGTTTACAACCTTGGTGAGTTGGCAGATCCTGAAGAAGCCACTGCTGAGTTCCAGCTCATGGGGCTTTTTGAAAATTTATATAAAGTCAAACCTTTTCAACAAAAAAGAACAAATCTAGGGTATACCTATAAAACAATTTCTGATTTATTAGCAGATAAAAAATACGGGAAGCAATTGACAAACGCTTTAAATCTAACTCCCAATATTCGTGGAGCAGCATTTGAAAGCGATACCGAAATCACTTGTGTTCTTTGGGCAAAGACCACAAAGGATCAATCCGAACAGGCTTCAGCTAACTATTCTTTTCCAACGGCATTTAATGTTCAACAACTTAAGGTCGCCAACTGGGATTTTTCAAAAACAAAAAACAGCAAAACCTTGAACACTAATTCTATTGCACTTTCTGGAGAGCCGGTTTTCTTAAGCTTTCCAAAAAAGTTTCAAAAGAAGAAAATGGTTCAACTGCCTTGGCAATGTCAATTGAATCCATATTCTCAAAACATAGACATTTCTTTTGATCTAAATAACACAGCTAACGCTCGGCTTGAAATTTTCGACTCAAAAGGAAAACTTCTTTTCCAAAAATACGGTGGCAAATCCCTGAGCAAAGGGACTTATCAAAACACCTTTAATGTCGCAAAGGAAACGGATAATATTTTTATTTGCAGTTTGGAAATGGGCGAAAAAGTTTACATTCAGAGACTCATCAGAACTCAATAGTTCTTTTGAATTTGTTAAAAAATGGACACATAATACAAAGATGAAAAAATATATACTCCTCCCTTTTTTAGTATTTGCTTTTTACAATTCCTATTCCCAAGTTAATTATACTGCCAATGATCAGGTTGTAGAGTACAACGGAACCTTCCGTGCGGGATCTAATTTGGGTGCTTATTCAAATTGGACGGATCAGCAACTAGCTGATATAGCGGCAGGCAATCCTGCATTAAATATCAAGGGTGCTGGTGTAAAAACTTTTCGCCCTACCCTTCCAGAAATTTTCTTAGAAGCTTTTGGTTATGATATCCGCCGAGATGCTTTCGATCATTATGCTTCGCTTGGCTTGGAAGACAATACTGTCTTTATCGGCTATTCCTCATTGGAGCATCGCGATCCTGTAGAATATTGCCCTGGAATTCAATCTGCTTCTTTCGAAAACTTATATGACCCGATTTGGGACGGTGGTGCGAATGGCACTCCTTATAATGATGACAACTACTACGCACGGTACATCCATAAGATGGTTACGGAATACAAAGATCACGTAAAGTTTTGGGAGATCTGGAATGAACCTGATTTTGATTACAGTGGTTGTGCTTGGAAAGATCCTGGAATGGAAGGCAACTGGTGGGAAAATGTTCCCGGCCCTTGTGATTACCAATTGCGAATTCCAATCTATCATTACATCAGGATTTTGCGCATCAGTTATGAAGTAATAAAAACCGTAGATCCAACAGCATATGTTGCCATTGGTGGTCTGGGGTATCCAAGTTTTCTAGACCTTGTATTGCGTCATACAGATAATCCAGATGGTGGTTCTGTGAGCAGTGATTTCCCCTTGAATGGTGGCGCTTATTTTGATGTCATGAGTTTTCACTCTTACCCACATATCGATGGCAGCCTAAGATACTGGTCAAATAGTGCTGGAGGGTTTGTTTACGAACGTCATTCTGATGCGGCAGTCCAAGGGGTATTGGGTTTGAAAAACGAATTCAAAAATGTCTTGGATGATTATGGTTATAATGGA
>CALIAG010000318.1 GCA_938041325.1 uncultured Saprospiraceae bacterium
AAAATGTAAAAGTATCCGAAAATCGCGCCTTTCTGGCGTAGCATGTCATTCGTGGGTAACTTTTACATTTGGACTTTTGCGGTTTTACATTTTACATTTAGACCCTCTTCCGAATGCCAAATTCAATTAACGGTCAGCCTGCGAAGACCGAAGACGGAAGTTCCCACTATCGTAAAATCCGCGGTATAGTAAAACTTCGGTCTTCCGTCTTCCGTCTTCCAACGCTCCTCTCCCCTCTCTACGATTTCTTTTTAAACACCTCATAATCCATCTCTACCACAATAGATACAATTTTTGCAATATTGTCTCGAACTACTTTAGGAATATCTATTTCATAATCAGCCACTGCAATATCAAAAGTAGAGGAGGCAGAAATTGCTCCAGCTAAAACGGTAAAGGTTCCATCTACTTCCACCTCATTGGTTACACCGTGAATGGTTAAATTACCTTTTACTTTTACAGGATAAGTCCCATCTGTGGTTAAATCTACGGTAGACATATCTACAATTGAACCTTTGAATTTTGCCTTGGGATACTTATCGCTTTCCATGTAATTTTCATTAAAATGCTCCTGCATTAATGCTTTTTCAAATTGGAAGGCTTTTATCAAAACAGCAAATTCCATCTTGCCTGATTCTACATCAATTACACTGGTCGACTTTTGATTGACTGCTTCAATTTTTTCTAATGCTGCATCAGAGGAGAAAACGATTTTTCCAGTTCTTGTAAAATATTTCTGTGCTTGAATATCTTGACTGAAAAATAGCACTGCAATTAGTAACAAAAATTTTAATAGTTTCATATTTTTTTATTTCGCTAAATAATGATTTTATAATTTACGATTCCACACAACGTACCAGTACAACATCCATCAACACTCCCGTACAAATTCCTTTAATCTTTACTTTTTCTCCTTCTTTAAAAATAGTTCTTGAATGCTCCGTTAAATTATCCATCTGACAAACCACACCAAACATATCACTTCCACTTTCCAGTGTTAGATTGGTCATCCCATCTTCGTCTGTAGAAACCTCTTTAACCACTCCAGAAACTTCTACGACTTTATCGAGGTACTTCACATTCGCTTGAGATTCGTCATTTTCAAATTCAGTAAATAACTGAATGGCCGAAAGCTGTAAATCAGCAACAACCTTGGTCATATTTTGATGTGGCTTATTGTACATATAAAAACCAAATGCACCTCCAACAACGGTCAACAACAAAATGTATATCAAGTATTTTTTCATGACGGGTTTTTAAAAAATGAATTACTTAATTGTTAAGTGCCCCGCTGCTGATCCAAGCTTCTATTTTTTCAATTTCACATTCCAACAATGGAGCAGTATTTTTTGGCATTGGTGAAAACCCAGATTCGTGTTTGATGGCTCCAACTAGCTGATCGTTATTGATGTATACTTTTAACTGGTTATACCCCTCCAATGTAATACCTCCAAAATTATTCGCTGCATCATGACAGCTATAACAATTACTTTCAATGATGGGTAGAATATCCGTTTGAAAACTCAAATTCTCAACCGAACATTCTACCGTAGGATACAGTTCCTCCTCTTTGTCATAATAACATCCTCCAAAGGTCCAGCAAAAAGACAAAACAAGTATGTATCTAAAATATTTCATTATCAATTCTTTCTCCTACCAACTCGGTAGTAAGGTTATTAATTAGTTTAAGTTGCGAACAACTTAAAAGTTGGAAGATGGGAATAAGAAGTGGGAAGTTGTCCGCGTTATTTGAAAACTTCCTATTTCCCACTTCTATCTTCAAGTTGTTCCCAACTTGAATTAATTGTCCAATGCTCCTGCATCAATCCAACTTTTAATTTTATCAATCGTACATTCATCCAATTGATCTGCTCCTTGTGGCATTGACTCAAAACCTGGCTCATGAGCAATCGCTCCATATAGCTTTCCATTATCAGCATAAACCGCAACATTGGAATGCGTGGTCAAATCAACCCCACCTGAAGGACTTCCTCCGCTATGACAGCCTGCACAATGACTTTGTAACAAAGGTGCTACAAAACCAGAGAAGCTAACATTCTCTGTCTCACAACCTGCTGTATTGGGGTCACATTCTAAATCTTCAGCACCTTGCAAAATCCAAGTTGCGATGATATTAATTTGCTCACTACTTAATGCAGAGGTTGGTTCCGGAGGCATTCTTTCATCTAAATCATTATCCACCAACACTTCATAAATCTCACTATCATTAAGATTAAAAGCTTCCACATCCGCCGTTTGCATGACCGTTTCATAAGATTCTAAAACGACTCCATCTTCTGCCGAAGCGGCATCATGACATCCAGAAAATGCACAATTAGATTGCAATATTGGCAACACATCTAGATCAAAATAAACGACATTAGGGTCACATGGAACCCCCATCATCGTCGTATCAACCGTCGTCGTATCCACTGGCACTGTATCTATTGGATTAACCGTTGTATCTATCGGATTAGGATCTGGGTCTTCCATCAGTGGTCCATGCTTACAGGAAGGAAAACTCAACCAAATCCCTAGCAATAAAATTGGAAATATGTATTTTATTTTTTGAAACATCCAATTAATAATTTTATGACGTTGCTTAAAAAGCATCTGCAAGTTTTAAATAACTACTTAATATAAAAATAAGCGGTGTATTGCTAATAAGAAAAATCACTTTCCTGAACAGGGATTTTTGGTAGCTGGGCAGGAATTTCTAGCTCCACACCTCTACAATACAAGTAAATCCTGTTTAGCAACCAAGTGCTTTATCATTCCACCACAACCTTACCCCGATAAATATGCGTCACTCCCCTAATCTCCAACATATACAATCCTCTAGTCAATGACTTTGGAATTTCAATTTCAAATTTTGGACTTCCCAATACTTTATTTTGCAGCAATGTCCTTCCATGCACATCGTATAGCTTCAAATCTAATTCACGATTATAATCACTTTCTAAAATCCCTTCAACCGTCCAATCATATGTAAATAAAGGAGCCGGATTAGGATAAATGAGTAAATTTTTATTCATATTCCCCACTTCCTGAGTAGATGTTGAAATGATTTCTACTGACTCACAATAAGAAGCATTACAATTATTTGAAGCATCCTGAATTAAAAGACAAACATTGTAAACCCCTGGAGCAGCATACTCATAATATGGGTTTTGCTCATTACTTGTGTTTCCATCACCAAATCCCCATAACCAGTTGGTAGGATTACCGATTGACAAATCTGTAAATTGAACTCCCATCATATCATTCTGAACTTTCGTAAAGTTTGACTGGAACAACAAACAAGGATCACTCAAGTCTACTTCCATGCATGTTTCATCTAAACACGAATCTGCTTCAATGGTCAAACAAACAGTATAGACACCTAAGGTATCGTAAATAAAAGTTGGGTTTTGTATACCTGTTGATTGCAAACCATTTCCATAGTCATAGATCCAATTGCTAATGGAATCACTCGTCGCTGATCCATCTGTATAGTACACTGTCAGGCCATCCACAACGAAACTAAAATTAGCTTCACAAACAAATAATCCAATCGAAGCAGTTTGACAAATTGTGTCCACACATCCTAAAGAATCATTGGTCGCAACCAAACAAATTTCATAATCTCCTTCTTCAGTGTAGGTATAAGTTGGATTTTGCAGCACAGATGCACCTCCATCTCCAAAGGTCCACAACCATTCATCCGGGCTACCTGTAGTGACGTCACTTAGTGTAACTTCATAAGTTAGTTGATTGACATCCATTTCAAAATCTGCTTCAAAACCAAAACACGCATCTTGACAGTTTTCCATCAAAAAAGTAGTGTCCAACTGACAAGTCGGATCCGTCAGATCTTGGATCAATAAAGTATGCGTCAGACCATCTGCAATAACACTTTCAATAAATTCATCCACTCCCGAAGTAACATAATTATATGGATTATTGGCAGAAGCCACACCGTCAATAAAAACATTATAACCATTGAGTCCCAAATTATTTCCTGTAAAGGTAAAACTCATATCCAACGAATCATTATCACAATCTTCGACTACTTCAATCACCCCAGCCATATTATAACCACCAGGACTTCCATGCGGTACACAATAGTAGGGATGAAGCCCTGGATTTTGCAAGACCACATCAAATACTGCTCCTTGCCCAAGCAAACCTGAATCAAAAGCATCTGTAGAACTCTGATCATCGGATGTGGCCGTATGTAGAATTTCGTCTGTCCAAACAAATCGAACGGTGTCCCCCACTTCTACACTTAGACTAACAGGTAAAAAGTCAAAATCTAAAACTTCAACTTCATGCACTTCAGGCATTGATTGGTCTATATCAATCAATTCGATAAAACAAGATGAAGAGCAATCATCTACATTTATGAAAATCGTATCTGCACAATTTGGATCATCATCATCGTAAACAATGATTTCATGCGTCTGTCCATCTCCTAGCAATACCAACTGAATATTAGTTGTATCATTTGCTGCATAAGTAAATGGACTATTGGGAATCGGAACACCATCTGCAAAAACGTGGAAACCACTCTGTCCAGCAAATTCTGACATTACAGCTAAATTATACAATATATTTCCAACACTATCGCAGCCATTAAGTTGCTCCAAATTCAAATCAATCGCGCAGGTATTTTGACATAACGGCGTGGTCAAATCCATCGTATCTGAACATACTGAATCTTCAACATCTGTAACAACGATGCTGTAATCTTGAGCATCTCCAGCTAAAGTCAAAGTCAACTGAGTAGAATCGTTACTGCTGTAAGCAAATGGTGATCCTGTAAGTAAATTATTATTGACATAAACATTAAATCCTGATGGATTGATATTTTGAGATAAGATTGTCAAGTCGTAGGTCACTTCATTCATATCGTCGCATGCACTTGGCGACGAGACTAAAAGGTCTAAGTCGCATTCAGTAGAGCACAATGGCACCTCAAATATTATTGTATTGTTGCAATCAGGAGTATCTACATCTTCGATTAAGATGGTATGTGTTCCGCCATCTCCATCTAGCATAAGTTCCAAGGTATTGTTTCCGCTAAGGTCATACGAATACGGGCTGTTCCCTTCCAGAACGCCATCTATATAAACATTGTATACCAAGCCTGTTCCCACACTTTCAAAATTAAGGATAGCCAAGGCAATTCCATTATCACAAGGTGAACTTACATTTATCAAACCAGCCATACCTACTCCATTTGGTCCACCATGCGGAAAACAATAATAAGGAACTGGACCTTCTTCGGTTACGATCACCTCAAAGGTTGCACCCTGTCCAAGCAATCCAGAATCAAAAACGGTATTACCTGTTGTGGCATCAGAAGTAGCGGTATGATCTATTATTCCCGTCCAAACAAATTCAATGGTATCACCAATCAATGCATCTACCACCACAGGAATGAAATCATACTCATCAACTTGAATCTGACGTCTGATTGGCTCAGGAAATTCAATGGAGGTATTTGATATTTCACAAAGTGCATTACAGTCAGGAACATCAACAGAGGTAGTTGCTGCACAGAAAGAAGTTTCCATATCCTGAATGGTTATGAAATGCGTTGCGCCATCTCCCGGGATAGAAATTACCAGTTGATTCATTCCTAAAGTATCATCATAAGCAAACGGACTTCCAGAATCCAACACTCCATCTACAAACACACTATAACCTTGCGAACTTCCATTAGTAACATTGAAAGACAAAGCGACATTTACGAACCCACTAGTATCACATTCCGCACTTGCATTAATCACTCCTGACTGACCAATCCCATTTGGCCCACCGTGAGGAACACAATAATAAGGATGCATACCTTCAGAATAAACGACTACATCATAGGTATCTCCTAATTGCATTAAATCTGAGTTCCAACTATTAATTCCAGTGGAGTTATCAGAAGTTGTTGTATGTGGAATCCCGCCTATCATTTCAAAACGAATGGTTTCGCCAATCCTCACGTTGATTTCCTCAGGAATAAACTCATACTCATCAACTAGTACAGTATGAACAATATTTTCTCCGCTTAAGGCGGAAAGATTTTGGATTTCACATAACAATTCACATACAGGAGCAGTAAAACCAAGACTTGCTGCACAGAAGTTGACATCCAAATCCTGAATGGTCAAAATGTGTTGCAAGCCGTCTCCTTCAATTGGAAGGATGACACTATTTAAACCGACAGGATCATCATATTGCAATGGTCCTGCGATTTGTTGTCCATCTACGAAGACATTATAACCGAGTGCACTTCCATTGGTCACTTCGAAATTTATAGAAATCAAAGCATCTCCACCATCACATTCTTCAAGTGCAGTGATCGTTCCTGCCATACCGATATTATTGGGACCACCGTGTGGAAAACAATAGTACGGATGAAAACCTGCTTCATTGATGACCACTTGGAAAGTTTCACCTTGTCCTAGAAGTCCTGAATCAAAAACAGTGTTTCCTGTTGTGGCATCACTAGTAACGGTATGTAGAACCAAATCAATCCAAACAAATTCGACGGTATCCCCTACAATGATTTCAATGTCGCTTGGAAAAAATTCAAAGTCCAGAACCTGTACGATATGTTTGGCTGGCTGATTGCCACTCACTTCTATATTTAGAATTTCACAGATCGCGCCACATTGAGGAGTAAGTACTTCAACAGAAGCATTGCAAGAGAGACTATCCACATCTTGAATGGTGATGGTTCTGTTCAGACCAGTTCCAGTGATGGCAATATTGGTAATTGTATTTCCAGAAGGATCATAATCAAATGGACTTCCAGCATA
>CALIAG010000319.1 GCA_938041325.1 uncultured Saprospiraceae bacterium
ATGGTAAGCTACTAATAAAACTTTTGTATATCCTATTCCTAGGCAGTACTCAATAAGTTCATTTGAATAAAATCCAAAGGGAAAGGCAAACTCATTTATTTTTGTTTCGCAAATTCTTTCCAATGCTTTTTTACTATTCAATATTTCACTCTTTGCTCGCTCTATTGGAATATCAATCAAGCTTGCATGCGTTTCTCCATGTCCACCAATGGTAAACAAAGGATTTTTAGCAATTGCTTTAATTTGTTCTGGATCCATCAATTTCCAATAATCTTCTAAAGACTCAGGAGGTAGATTATTCCAATCGTCCTGAAGTGTTTTATATAGTAATTCTACAGATTCATAGGAAAGTGTATTAGCCTTACTCTTTAAAGAAACACCATTCGAAGTGAATTCCTTTTTGTGATTCTTTTGATATAAATTTTGTTCAAACTGCAATTCTTCTCTTGCGGTATGAAACTCCACCAAATCTATGAAATCAGGGAATAAATATGATCCCTTTTTATGAATAGTTGTAATGTAAAAACAAGCAGGAACATTGTATTTTTCAAGAATAGGAACGGCATACTTGTAGTTGTTCAAATAGCCATCATCAAAGGTCAATGCTATATTTAGCGTATTGGGTTTGAATTTTTTTTCATAATAATCATCCAAAGAAATAACATTATAATGCTCCGTAATATATTGAATGAATGTCTCAAAATAAGCTTTCGAAAAAAAGCGACTATTGTAACGGGTTTCGCCAACTTGATCAATGCCATGAAATACTAAAATTCGTTCGCCATATCGATTGCGAAGAAGAAATTTTTTAAAACCAAACTTTAGTAAAAAACTTCTATACAATAATAGTAAACGAGATTTTATTCGAATCCATAGCATAAATACTATTTGTTTTTTAAGATTTAACTATATTTAAGCTCCTACCAAATTAAGACCAAAATTATCCGCGGAAACTTAACCACGGATTCATAGATTAAAGAGGGATGATCGTGAATTTACGAAAAAATTGGTTACGAAAGTTCGGTGATTGGGTGACCACGAATGTGAAAAAAGGTTGACCACGAATTCACAAATTAAAAAACGAACGATCGGTGAATCACCGATAGAATACAAACACGTTTAATCCAATAAAAATCCGTACATCCGTGGTCAGCTCAATCCCATTAGTTAGATGAAAATTCGTGAATTCGTGGTCAAAAAACACGTTCATCCAATAAACCTTCTTGGTCAAAAAAAATAAATTTGAATAAATTACTACCATACGAAATAGCACATCACATACTCGGAGAGTACAATAGATACCATCACCGCTTCAAAGGTATAACCAAAAGAGCAGTCATTCGTTTTGAAAGCCGAGACTGGCACGGCATCCAAGGAGATACCAAAAAGCGACTGACCCTTTACCGCGATCTAGTAGGTGCAACCACAGAAAAGGTAAAGGAAATGTTGCAAGGGAATTTGTGGGATCAGAATATTTGGTACCAAGTCAAGTTGATGTTTGCAGAAGATGTGATGAATCTCAATACCCGGAATGTAGCCAAAACCTTTTACAATTCCGTTTTCAGACATGCGCATAAAGGCTTGAGTGCAGATCATGATTTGATGTTTGTAACCGACCCAGAACAGGATCAATATCAGTTCAAATCAGTACAGCCCATTTACAATACTTATAATGGAAACCAAACGGCGGAGTCTCTTGTCAGGGCAATATTGAAAGACTTCAAATTCGATGCAAAATATGAAGATTTAAAAAGAGATGTAAACTATATTGTTCAAGCCATTGATCAGGATTTTTTATCGAAATACAAAGTCGATCGCAATACAAGAGTGGAAGTAATTCGCTCCGTTTTTTTTCGAAATCAAGGAGCGTATTTAATTGGGCGAGCACATATAGATAATCGGATTACTCCTTTCGTACTTCCAATTTTACACAATGAGAATGGCGTCTATTTTGATTCTTTGATTACGGACACCAATGATGTTAGTGTGATCTTTAGTTATAACCGTTCTTACTTTTTGGTAGACATTGATATTCCTTCAGAGTATGTTGAGTTTTTAAGTACCATTGCTCCGACGAAAAGTATTGGCGAGTTGTACAATTCAATAGGATTGGTCAAACATGGAAAAACAGAATTGTACCGCTCCTTTTTAAGTTTTTTAGACATCACAGATGAGCAGTTTGATTTAGCGCCAGGAATCAAGGGAATGGTGATGACCGTATTCACTATGCCTTCTTATAATTTCGTTTTTAAAATAATAAAAGATCAATTCGATTATCCTAAAAAATCGACACGGGCAAAAGTGAAAGAAAAATATGAAATTGTATCGCAACATGATCGGGTAGGGCGGATGTCAGATACCCATGAGTTTGAACATTTCATTGTTGACCGACATCATTTTTCAGATCACTTATTGGAAGAGTTGAAAAAAGACGCGCCATCACTCTTGACCATCACTGAAGATTATGTAGAGATCAAACATTTGTACGTTGAAAAGAAAATGATTCCGTTGAATTTGTATTTAGAAGAATGTACAGCAAAAGAAGCGGAAGAAGTGATTGACGAATATGGCTTGGCCATAAAACAAATGGCGGCAGTTAATATTTTTCCAGGAGATATGCTGCTGAAAAACTTTGGAGTAACCAGATTGAAACGAGTTATATTTTATGATTATGATGAAATCGGATTCTTGACAGATTACAATTTCAGACTAATGCCAGAGCCGCGTGACCATGAGGAAGAAATGTCTTCTGGCGCTTGGTTTTCAGTGAATGACAATGACATCTTTCCAGAGGAATTTTCGAAGTTCTTAATTGGTCGAAAAGAAATCAGAGAAATCTTTTTTAACCTTCACAATGAAATTTTCCAAGCCAAATATTGGAGAACCGTTCAAAAAAGAATCAAAGCGGGTGAGATAATCTTGGTTTATCCTTATAAGAAATCTATGCGCTTTGTGGAGCGGTTTAGAAGTAAGTAGATGTGTGATAAACTTGAGACGATTTTAGATTTGATTGAAAAAGGCCTAGTAATTCTTTATTGTTTAAAACACTAACAAACAATGAGCTATAGGGAGAACTTGAAGATTCAACAAAAATAGTTGTAATGGTCTGGCCCTATTCGTTGGAAACAAAAATCTAACCATTACAACTATCGAATCATCATCATCATTTAAACTCGTAGTTTGACAACCATTCTTCAAATTGATCAATTGTTAGAGTATTTGTTTGATAAATATAGTCTCTGAAATAAGTTAATGAGCTTGTATCCAGAATTTGGTCAATTAATATTTCAAATTGATTTTCATTAATCTGATCACAGTTGCCAATAAAAACCTTACAATTATCACGGATAACCTTTATTTTGTCTTCTTTATTATTTGAGGCAAGTAGTTGTTTGTAAATTTCTGACTTCTGCAAACGACTATTTTGAAAATCGCTCTGAGTTTTTAATTTATCAAGCATGAGATCTTCTTCATAACTCGATAGGTCGAGATTTTCAAGGGTTGCTAAATCGTCCTCAGATAATTTGTTAAAAGACCTGTTCAAATTTTCATTTAATCCATATTTTTTTTGAATTTCAGTTACTTTCTGGAACTTTAATTCAAGAGAATTATCTTTTTTAGTTTTACCACAAGCAAAGAGTAGGCTAAGAACAAAAAGAAATATTATATTTTTCATTTTTTTTAATTAATTATTTTGGGGATCCATAACGCCTGCAATTGGGACCCATTCGACAGGCTCATCCTTACATACGCTTGCAGCATCACATCGGACTGAGAAAAAGATGAATGCACCAGAATTGACTGTTTTTGTAGAAGAAAACCACCAACAATAGCTTTTAACTTTACCCGCAAACCAAGCACTTCCCGTAAAGTATGCTTCATCTCCAAAACAATTCCAATTTGGGTAGTTTATTAAAAATAACAATAATAATTTGTTCTCGGAAGCATTTTGTTTTTTTTAATCATCTAGAAACCTTAAAACCTCAAACTTCCCTATGTTGAATGAATATTTGCCCATATTTAAGTGTTATTGAAACAAGACTCACAGTCACTAACTATAAAGATTTTAATCGGACTCACGCATTTTTACAGACAATTGCCGGAATAACAACAATATTTCTTGGCCATGATAAAACAGTCCTATGTTCTTTTCGTTAAGTTTACTAAGGTTATTCAGAAGCTGGAACAAATACATTTTTATGCGACGATTACTATTTTCTTTATTACTACTAGGTATGTTCACCTCCCCAAGCCAAGCTCAACAAGTAGAGCAAGTCACTATAGGAGTCAATGGACTACATTGTTCGGCCTGTTCTTTCACAGTTGAAAAATCTTTGATGAAGGTCGATTTTGTAAGTGTAGTAATGATGGATTTAAATGACCGAATCGCCAGAGTTATCTTAAATGACGCTGAAGAAACAGATTTTCACAAACTAGCAAAAGCCGTAACGGATGCAGGCTATTCGGTGAGAGATGTCGTAGTAACTTTAGGCGGCCAATCCAAAGAAGATCAATCCTGTCTGACCATCGACAATAATAATTTTTGCCTAATAGATTTAAAATCCGATTCCAACGAATTCCGTTTGATAGACAAAGATTTTATGCCAAAGAAAGAGTTTAAAAAAATGCAAGACATCCCAGCGGCTTGTAGCTCTTGTGGTACAGATAAAAATAGATATATTGCACAATGGTTTTAAATCGAACCCTTCCCGTTTTTTTCTTATTCATTTGCTTTTCAATACAGAGTATTGGTCAGGAACTTTTCCCGATTAACGAACCTGCAAGTACGGTTCCTAAAAACGTTTTGGGCATAAAGTTTATGTCAGAAACCAATCGGGAATTAGAAACGATTAGAAATCAATTTGCAGTGCGATTGATGTATGGCTTGACTCCTAAGTTGACCGTTTGGGCACAACCCATGGTGTCCAATCACCACGACCAGTTTTTACCAAACGACTTAATCGATCACAGACATATTGGTGCAAGTACCGTTTTTTATTCCAGCACCATTCAATATGGAAGAAAATACAATTACACCTTTAGTGGTTTGCATTTCTATGGGAAATATCGTTTTCTCACACAAGATGAAAATGACAGCCATTTTAGAATGGCGGCCTATGCTGAAACAACGATTTTCGGAACCCAAGCCCACGACGAATCAGAGCCTCATCTTCAAGGCGACAACGAAGGTTTTGGTGGTGGACTGATCGCCACTTATCTCAAGAAAAGATTCGCAGTATCTTTCACTGGAGGTTTCATAAAAGCAAATGATTATCATCAAAATAAGCAAGGCTTAAGACATCAACTAAAATACGGACAAGCGATTACTTACAATTTATCTTTTGGTTATTTGATCTATCCTAAGAAGTACACCAGTTACAACCATAGCAATATCAACTTGTATGTAGAATTGGTTGGTAAATCTTATGGTGCTGCACAACTTTGGGAAGACGATCAAGCAGTTGAAATCGTTAGTGAATCGCTTGGTCAAGGTGCTTACTTAGATGTATTTTTTGGGATCCAAAGAATCATGAATTCAAATGACCGAGTTGAATTGACAGTTGCTTTTCCAGTTATAAATAAAAGTTACCGCCATTTTTATCCACTGCTTAGCTTAGGTTGGCAGAAATATCTATTCAAATAGTTCTTATGTCTCGACTACATCATATTATCTTACCGTTGTTATTTATTTTTGTCCTAAACAATTCAGGAATGGCACAAACAAAAGCGAAAATTATTTATGTCGGTGATCCTATGTGCTCTTGGTGCTATGGTTTTTCTCCAGAGATTTCAAAAGTAAAAGACCACTTTGAAGGGCAACTTGATTTTCAACTGATCATGGGAGGACTCCGTCCTTATAATAAAGAGACGATGACTGACCTAGGAGATTTTTTACAAAAACATTGGAAAGAAGTCGGAGATAGATCAGGTCAAGAATTTAATTATGAAATATTAAAAGACGAAAGCTTTGTGTACGATACCGAGCCATCGGCCAGAGCGGTAGTGGCCGTTCGTCAAATGGATGCTCAGAAAGAATTTGAATTTTTTAAATCCGTCCAAACCCTTTTTTACAAAGAAAATAAAAATACCAACCTGGTTGAATCCTATCTGCCTTTGGTAGAAGAAATGGGACTTGATGCCGAAACTTTTAAAGCCCTTTTTGAATCAGATAAGGGGAAAGAAGCAGTCCGAGCAGACTTTGTTCAGTCTGGCGAAATGGGCATCAGAGGTTTTCCAACCATAGTCTTGCAGAAAGGAGAAGAGTTTTTTTTAATCGCCAATGGCTATGCTGAATCAGAGAAACTCATTACTTGGATCGAAAAAATGTTGTAAAAACCGGCGTATACAATATACTATTCTGGCATAAGGCCTTTAGGTGTCCTTCCTTTTTTAAAAATCTTGTTATCTTCGACCGGAGAAATAGAGACTTGTCTGAATCTATGATTTTGTTCAAACTTACAGACTTAACTTAAAATCTTCTACCAGTGAAAAATCTAGTCATTTTCCTATTGATCTCAGTGATCAGTACCACTTCTTATTCCCAAAAAAATATTTTAAACCTTTCTGACGCAATTCTTAAAGGAAGAACTGAATTTGCTCCAAAGCGGGTTCCAGGTTTACAATGGGTAGCCGGTACTTCCGCCATCTCTTTTTACAATGATGACCGAACAGAATTGATCATTCGGACTTTAAGAGCAAGAAGACCTGATATCAAAGTTACAGTGGATGTGCTTAACAAAGCTGCAGATTTAGAATTAAAGAAAATGCCCAGAGTTACCTGGTCCGATGACATTACTTTTTATTTCAATGATGCATCCGCTTTTTACGAATACAATATCTCCACCAAGAAAGGAGGGAAGGTTTTAGATATTCCTGAAAACGCCGCTAATCTTGATTATGATCCGAAATCTAAAATGCTAGCTTATACCATTGACAACAATGTTGGCGTCACAGCAGCAAATGTTTCTAGTATCATGATTACAAAATTTGAGGACGAGAATATGATTGCTGGACAAGCGATTGCGAGATATGAATTCGGAATTGGTAAAGGCACCTTCTGGTCACCAAATGCAAAGTACCTCGCGTTCTATCAAAAAGATGAAACTGATGTTGCAGAATATCCTTTATTAGACATCACTGTTACGCCAGGTGGATTGAGATCAATTAAATATCCAATGGCCGGTCAAAAAAGTGAATACAGTTATTTAGGAATTCACAACACCGCGACTGGTGCAACCAATTATATTGAAACAGATGGAGAAAAAGATCAATACCTCACGAATGTTGGCTGGAGCCCAGATGGCATCTATGTTTACGTTGCAGTAGTGAATCGGGATCAGAATGTTATGAAACTCAACCAGTATGAGGCATTCAGTGGTAAATTTATGAAGACCTTGTTTGAAGAAACGCATCCAAAATATGTAGAACCAGAACAACCCGTTTGGTTTGCTCCCGGAGAGAACGAATCTTTTTACTGGTTTAGTGAAAGAGATGGTTACAATCATATTTATAAATATGATGTAGATGGAAAGTTGTTGGGACAAATCACAAAAGGGAATTGGGTCGTAGATAAAATTCTTGGATTGAGTCAAAGTGGTGATAACCTAATCGTAACAGGCTACGATGAATCAGGGCTGAATCATTATGCCTATTCTATCAACTTAAAAAGTGGCAAACAAAAACAGTTGTCTAATAACTCCGGTTACCATTCTTACAAATTAAGTGGAGATGGCATTTTGTTGATGGATTCTTATTCTTCAATGAAGACGCCTTTTGTAACCGATGTCATTACAACAAGAGGGGAGGATTTTGAAAATATAATTTCTTCTGCAGATCCATTGCGAGAGTACAATATCGGTGAAGTAGAATTGGTAGAATTAAAAGCAGATGATGGTACACCGCTTCATGGAAGAATCATTAAGCCATATAATTTTGATGAGAAAATAAAGTATCCCGTTTTGGTTTATGTCTATGGAGGACCGCATGCACAAATGGTTTCTAATTCTCGATTAGCAAAAGCTCCTTTATGGATGTATGAATTTGCAAACAGAGGTTATATCGTCTTTACTTTGGACAATCGAGGTTCAGCCAATAGAGGATTTGAATTCGAAAATGTGATCCATAGAGATTTAGGAACGACAGAGATTAAAGATCAGTTGGTAGGAGTAAATTATTTGAAAAGTTTGGACTATGTCAACTACGCTAAGATGGCGGTACATGGCTGGAGTTATGGAGGATTTATGGCGACCTCTTTAATGCTGCGCGAGCCAGGAACTTTCAAAGTAGGTGTTGCAGGAGGCCCGGTAACGGATTGGAAATACTATGAAATTATGTATGGCGAGCGGTATATGGATCGTCCAGAAGAAAACCCGGAAGGTTATGAAAAAACAAGTTTGATGAATTATGTCAATAACCTTCGTGGTGACCTGATGCTGATCCATGGAACTGTGGATGATGTAGTGGTGATGCAGCATTCACTTGATTTGGTAAAAGCTTTTGTGGAAGCGGGCAAGCAAGTAGATTTCTTCCCATATCCAAATCATCCCCACAATGTTCGAGGAAAGGATCGCGTTCACTTGATGACCAAAGTATTGGATTATATTGAAGAAGGGTTAAATAAACAATAAAAACTGGGGGTTGACACGGTTTTTGTAATGTAAAAGGTATGTTAATCCTTTGATTACATGTTTTAACCCCATTAACCAAGTTATTGACGATCAGTAAATTATAACATGTTGATTCAGTCAAAACTATACATTTAAAATTAATCTTATGAGAATTGTATTTGGACTTTTTGCTTTCTGTCTTGCTTTTCAGATGAACGCACAAACATCATCTGTAAACTCTAATATCAAGGAAGCCTTTGCGAATTATCAAACTTCTTTTCAACATGCCAATGGAAGTCAGCAAACAATAGTAAGCTCGCTTCAAAATGCAATGGCAGAGAAAGATGTGAAAAACTCATCCTCAGAAGCAAAAGATCAGGTCAGAGATGCCAAGCAGGCAGCTGAAGAGGCTGCGGAAAATATCAAAGAGGCTTTTGAAGCGTCGCAAGAATTGAATTGTAAGTCAGGTTCATTGAAACTAAAAAATGCGCATGAATCTTTTCACGATGCGAAAGATCATTTCGGAGAAGCAGAAAGTATTCTACGGGAAGTTCCCATATTAAAAAAGATGGACGATGTAGCAGATGCTTATATCAAAGTAAGCAGTATTTTGAAAGATGGAGTTGGGAAATTAAATGCAGCCATTCAAGATGTAAATGGAAGTATGTCAACTTTTAAAAGTTGTAAATAATAGTACTTACGAACAAATTTATTTGAGGTAAGTAGGAAACACCAAGGCATTCGTCTTGGTGTTTTTTTTTGTGCAAATTTTAACTTTCATCATAACTTGCTTATCTTCAATAGGAATGAATGTCTTTTTGATTTGAATAAAAGGTGCTGCAGCTACGGAGCTGTAAATAGATCGTATAAAAGATAACATAAAGTAAAATTAAAATGAGATCAAAACGATGAGAGCAATAATTGCAATAACTATTATTATTAGTTTGAATTGCTCGATGACTCGTTCAACCCAGACGGCATCAAAAACAGATAGCGTAACAAAATTAAAATATAAAATAATCGACAACTATGGAAAGTTAAAAGATTCCTATTTGGAATTAATCGTGTCTAATGACAAACAGTTTGTTAATTTAGTTATTGATAATAAGTACAGTTATAAAACAATAAGAGACTTTAGTAAAGATGAAATAACTGTTTTTGTGGGATTGCGAGATTCTGTTTTTAAATTTCCAGAAATGTGGTTTACAAATGAAATAAAAAACAAAGAAGTTAATGAGAAAGGACAAAAGAAATTGCTGGAATATAATGATTGGGGAATAGATTCTACAAATGTAAAAATTCTAAAAGGTTTTTCTTGCGATTATATCTACAATAACTTTTCCAAAAAATCTGGAAATGCCTATCAAAAAATATTTGTTACTCATGAACTTGAATATCTGGAAAAACTAAAAAATAAAATATACCTACAAGTTCCAGGGTTTCCTTTAGAGGCTGAAATGTTTAATCCCAGAGGTCAAGTTCACTTAATCCAGAAAATAGAAAATTTCGAAAAAAATGAAATGAATAACAGCATATTTGAATTAGAATCCTACTCCATAACAAAAGAACGAGCAAGCAAGATCATAGAAGAAATCGCAAGAATCCATGTATATCCAACACCAACCTTGATGTATCTATTTGGATTCTAAATAAAAAAGTCCAAGATGAATTGCGCATATAACGTTCATGAATACCACATATCTATAACTCCAAACGCTTGCATAACTAAAAGCTCTAGCGGAGCGACATCTTTATAACCAAGCAGAAATATATAATTCAAGCGCCGTAGGTGCGAAACCTAAAAAACAATAACCAATGAAAAATTCAATCCTAATCTTTTTCATCCTATCCACCACCATTATCCTCAATGCCCAAAAATCTGCTAAAGATAATCTCCCAGTTATCGAACTAGAATCAAAATCTGAAATCCTTGAAACAGGAAACCTAAAAGACGGTTCGACCATTCCTTTAAAATGGGCAGAGAGCAGCCAAGTCGCTTGTTTCCCCGGTACACGTTTCAATGAATTTCAAGGCAACCATATTTTGTATCGTGTCCAATTGCCTTCTTATAGCCAGATTAAAATTACCGTCAAACCAAAAGACAAGAAAGACCGCATCAATGTTTATGCTTTGAGATTGGGCGTAGACAACATGGATACACCACCCAACATCTTTCGGGCCGGCTCATGTGAAGCCGCTTACCCAATCTATGCAGGCAAACCCAATTACAGAAAATCCAATAAAGCTCAATCCGTTGAATTAATGTCCATTCGCAATCCCTATTCCATCCTCATCGGTGTCGCAGGTGCAGTCGGTGTCAAAGAAGGAGAATATGAATTAGAAATAGAGCTTTTAAGCAAAAAATAATATTCAGAAAGCATTTACCTAGGTTCATAGTATTCGCAATTATCAGAACCAATTTATAAATAGAGTCCTAAAATAATTGGATCGCTCTCCAGTCATAAATGAATAAAAAAGACCACAGAGTGGTCTCAGTATGTTAAATAAAATCAATAGTATACATTATCCGACCACAGAGTGGTCGCACTTCTTTTTAACTAGAAAAATAGTATTTAGTAAGAGCTCAAAATTATAATTTATTATGCGCTCATATTCGTTTCAAATCTACAAAAACATGAAATCACTGACCTTCCTATTCTTACTTTGTGTTGCCCCAATTCTGTTGCTTGCACAGATGCCAGACCAACAAACCTTCTTAAACTACACCTTAGCCTCCATTCCAGAGTTCAGAGAATGTCTGTCCTTGTCCAACGACGCTCATTTCCCAGCCGACATTGAAAAAAATGTACAATGGTGTGAGACCAAATTCGCTCAACGAGGATTCACAAGTCAACGCTTAGATACAGAAACAGTTCCTCTTTTACTCGTTTCCAAAACATCCAAAAAGAAAAATGCCAAAACAGTTTTGGTCTATTTACAAATGGATGGCCAGCCTGTTGACTCCACCCATTGGTTTCAAGCAAATCCATATACTGCTGTACTCAAAGCGGAAGGAAAAGAAGGCGGTTGGGAAGCGATTGATTGGTCAAAAATGAATCCGAAAGAAGTGAATATGGATTGGCGAATCTTTGCCCGTTCTACTTCCGATGCAAAAGGACCAGTAGTAGCTTTCCTGACGGCAATGGATTTGATGGCTGAAAATAAAGAACAGTTGGATTTTAATGTAAAAGTAATTCTAGATTTTGAAGAAGAACTAGGTAGCCCGCATTTACCAGATGCCGTGATAAAATACAAAGAAGAATTGGCTGCGGATATGCTTATTATTTTTGACGGACCTATGCACATCAGTAATAAGCCAACGCTCACATTTGGTGCGCGTGGTATTTCTACAATCACCTTGAAAGTTTTCGGTCCATTGTTTCCACAGCACAGTGGCCACTATGGCAACTACGTACCCAATCCAGGAGTGCGATTGTCTCATTTGATCGCCAGTATGAAAGATGATTTCGGTAGGGTAGTGATCCCTGGGTTTTATGATGGGATTACTTTAAGTGAAAAAGTAAAAGCAACTCTTGCTGCAGTACCGGATGATGAAAAATACATGAATGGAAGAATTGGAATTGGGGAACCGGATAAAGTAGCAGATACTTATCAGCAAGCATTGCAATATCCTTCATTGAATGTGCGTGGGATGTTGTCGGGATGGGTGGGCGCAGAAGTCCGAACAATTATCCCTTCTTCAGCGACTGCAGAAATTGATATTCGTACGGTTTTAGAATCAGATCCTGCGAGACTCATTGAGCTGGTGCGAGGTCAAATAGCATCACATGATTATCTTATTCTTGATCGAAAACCAACTGCTTTGGAAAGAGCAAAGAATGATAGAATCTGTTCCTTCAAAGCTAAAACTTCCTATCAAGCATTTCGAACAGAATTCGATTCGGAAGTAGGCGTATGGTTAGACAAAGCATTGGTAAAAGCGTATGGAGAATCACCGATCAAAATACGGACAGCAGGCGGAAGTATTCCTATTTCTCCATTTGTTAATTCATTGAATGTTCCAGCCGTTTCTGTACCGACCGTTAATCGGGACAACAACCAACATAGTCCAAATGAAAACATAAGATTAGGGAATTACCTGAACGCGGTGAAAACGATTTATGCAATTATGACTGAGCCGTTGTAAGGGGAGTGTTTAGTATTCAGTACTCAGTACTCAGTATTTAGTACTCAGTATTTAGTATTTAGTACTGAGTACTAGCTACTGAATACTAAGTACTTAACTTTACTATTCAATTCATTTCAATACTTGCAACGGGTAGATCAAAGAAGAAAACGCTTCCTTTCCCTTCTTCAGATTCCAGCCAAAGTTCACCCTGGTATTGGGCAACGATTCTTTTGCAAATGGCTAAGCCTATTCCAGTGCCGCTATATTCTTCGTGATTGTGCAAACGCTTGAACATTTTGAAAATGTCTTTCTGGTAAGCAGGCTTGATTCCTATGCCATTGTCACCGATTGAGAATTCAATTTTACCTCCTTGTTTTTCTTTATAATTGAGTTCTACTTTTGGCGCTTCGTTTTTATTGTACTTCAAACCATTTTCAATTAAGTTTTGAAAAAGTTGGTGA